>JALHTB010000181.1 GCA_022865625.1 Candidatus Bathyarchaeota archaeon | reverse complement strand
TGCTCGAAACCGTTGGTGTGGCTACACGTCTTGGCGGCCGAAACAAAGCTGAGACTCTGCTTCGAGCTGTCGTGATGCAAGAGGGGTTTCAGATCCTCGGAACAAGGGCTCTAGCGTACCCTCTCTCCTTTGCTTTCGTCTTGACATACGGACTTGAGGCGAGAGACTCGCTGCACCTAGCGGTGGCGACACTGAGCGGGGTAGGCATCCTGACGACAAGCGACGTGGACTTTGCCAACGGAACTGAATCAGTCATCAAGCAAGTTACGGACCAAGGCTTTCAGCTTCCGAGGCATATCAGGACAATCTATCGACTCTCCGATAAGCAAGCAACGCTCATAGAGGAACGGGCCACTCGATCCCTTTCACTTCTTTCCGTCGAGAGGGCTCCTCCGTGACCATAACTGGGCGAGCGGAAGCTCCCGGCTTGAGTCGGGGAGTAAGCGAACAAGTCGACGAGTTTAGTACCCTTGTCCGCGATCCGACTGTTTGGAGCCGAATCACACAAGCCCACATGGACTAGTAGATTCAGGATGTGAGTGGGATGCCTGAAGACCAGAATATGGGCGCCTACTCGAAGAAAGCGACGGAGAGGCTCGGGGACCGGGCGACATGAACATGGCTGCTCGCTGCGGCGGATATGCTGTCAGGTCGGTGGTATCCGCAGAGGTAACGAGGTAAGACTTAAGATTGTGTAATACTCCTGATTGTGTAAGGGCTGAAATGTGGCATACTCCAAAGTCACAAAGAAGGGCCAGGTAACCATACCATCGTTTCTTAGAGAAGAGCATGGATTCCAGGAGGGGGTCATTGTGGCTTTCAAGAACACGCGAGAAGGCGTCATGATAGAACCAGTGCGCGACATCGCCCAATCAGCGGGAGCTCTTTCCAAGTTCGACAAAGCTGGCGAAGTGATTCGTGACCTACTTCGTGCGCGTGAACGAGAATTCAGGTAGCGCAGGCAAGATGATTCTGGTCCTCGACACCACCTTCCTCATACTGCATTACTTTTCGGATGACGAGGCAGTCTTGGCGAAGACACGCGAAGGGCTTAGAATCTCTAGAAAACTCGGAAACAAAGGGATCCTGCCCACTATCGTTCTGGCAGAGTTCTACGCACAGACTTACAAGAGGACCGGCAGAGACGTTGCGGACAAGTACTTCAGAGAGATTGTGAACTCGGGCCTTGACATTGCTTCGTTAACTCAAGAGGTATCGTACCAAGCTGGCTTGCTAAGGGCGAAATATCAAGAGAAGGTGCCGTGGGGGGACTGCATCGTCGCCGCAACAGCTCTACTGAACAAGGCCAAGTTCGTCGTGACTGAAGACCCGCACTTCACGAAGATCAGTGAGATAGAAGTGAGAAGAACGTCCCAGCTGCGCCTGTAAACTCGGCGTGTGATGGAAGTCTGATCAACGAAGTCGCTCAGCCGCTCGTCCATCAATGGGTTCTGTTGACGAAACCGTAAACGGTTTTATATGACGATCTGTATACAGACTCTACGATCCCGCATGTCGGTTGTCAGTGTCCGCGTACCTAAGGAACTCAAGGAGAAGATGAGGAGGGTACAGGAAGACTGGGCCAGCTACCTCCGCCGTATGATTGAACGTAGGGTCAAGGAGCAAGAGATGCTCGGAGCCTCAACAAGGATCGACGAGATACGCTCGAAGACAAGAAAGGGTGCATACAATGCAGCCAAGACGATAAGAGAGGATCGAGATCGAATGTGAGACTCGTCGTTGACGCCAGCGTCGCAGCCAAGTGGTTCAACATCGAGGAACTGTCAGATAGGGCTGTGGAAGCCAAAGACGCGCATGTTAGAGGAGACTTGGAGCTCGCGGCGCCTTCTCATCTCATCTATGAGGTTGGCAACTCGATTTGGAGGAACTCCCAACTGACAACGGACGATGCCAGAGAAGCTGTTGCTTCAATCCTGCAGCTGAGAATATGTCTGTTGCCGCCAACAATCTCTAGAGCCAGCCGCACAATGGAGATTGCTAGAATGAAGCGCACGACTTACTACGATGCTGCCTACCTGCAAGCAGCTGAAGAACTGAAAGCGGCTCTACTGACGGCGGATGAAACCCAAGCCCGTGCATGCAAGGGGATCGTTCAGGTTCTTCGCCTTCCAGAGTTCAAGGCATGAGCACAAGTCCCGCTGGAAAGTGCTGAAGGTTTGATTGCCTGCCCCCCTGCTTGCATGAAGAAACTCCGGTAGAAGCCTGCTTCAGAGAACGTCCGACGTCTCCCTTTCCTCGTAGAAGACATCGCAAGACCATAGGTTGCCAAATGTCCTGGTATAACACAGGCGTGTCGTCTTGGGGCAAGAGATAAATGCAAGCGTTACAGTAAAATGCTTGCGGATGCCCGATGTCGAAGACCCAAAACCTCACGGTGAGACTGGACAAAGTACTAATCAAGCAGATCGAGGAGGAGGCTAAGCAAGAGAAGACTGACAAGTCCACGATAGCCCGAAAACTGATCGCCCTCGGAATCGAACAAGCTCGGAGGGCCCGCGCAATCGAGGACTATCGCAAGGGCAAGTGCACAGTCTGGAAAGCATCAGAGAACGCAGGGGTCTCTCTGAGGGAGATGATGGAGCTGCTCCGCGGAGAGAAGATCCCGCTACATCTATCGCCGGAAGATGCTGACCAAGCTTGGAGAGAAGCGCTTGGCGAGTAGCAAACCCATCTATGTGCTAGACGCAACGCCGATCATACATTTCGCAAAGATAGAGAAACTCAAACTAGTTCTAGGCATATGTGAAGCCATCATCACAAGAGAAGTCTACAGAGAGACCGTGGAACGCGGAGAGGGAAGACCCGACGCGATGACGGTGCATGATGCCATAAGACGCGCAGAACTGAGAGTCTATGATGTCCGCGACCCTCGGCTAATAGCGGCGCTTCAGAGACATCCTGAGATACACACTGGAGAAGCAGAGACTCTGGCAGCGGCCAAGGAACTGAACGCCCCCGCTGTGGCTGATGAGGCCGAGGCAAGAGCAATCGCCAAGACATACGGCATTCAGACGAGAACAGGAACGCTCTTCCTACTCTTCAAGCTACTGACTCTGAAGCGGATCAAAGCCACAGAAGCCCTGAGGATCCTCGATGAACTTGTTGAATCAGGTCTATACATTGACTCGCGTACACTGACAAGGGCAAGGCAGACAATCGAGAGCTTCGAAACCGTGTCGCGAGACCGCCCGCGAGTCAACGCGTCTGCTGGGAAGGTCTCGAGGGAGATGCGTGATAAACGCGCACGGCGTCTACTTGGACACGAGTAACGTCGTGAAGGACAGCCGCATCATACTTTCAGGCGTCTCTGCAGCATTAAAGGCAGAATCGCGTAGGATCTGGGAGTGTTCTAACTACCCACATCTGTCATGGAAGTATACGTCAGCGGGATAGAGATAACGAATCCCTTGATGCGGCCGTTCATAGTTCCATCCACGGATACTACCCTGACTTGTCCCAATGATCCAGTCTCTTTTTATCACTGACACATGTTGGTAGCTAGAACAACTTCCACGCGGGCTTTCTCATCGGGCTCGTCGACCATTGATTCTTGATTCTCTCCGCGACTAAAAGTCGGGAGCTTGCGCTCGCTCTGTTAAGGTCACGCATTTCTCCATTCTATCTTCCCCTACACATGATACGTCCCAGCAGCTGAGCGCTTCCAGAATGAGCGCCGTGAAGGCGATGAAAGCAGCCGGACTACAGATCGACGTTGAAACAGCCTACCGCAAACTGGAGGAGATTGTCAACGAGAGAGGCCTGGACGACACAAGACACTTTGACATCTTGCTGGAGCGCTTGGGCCTATAATGGAACCCTGAAGTTATCGCAGCAGGTGTGGTCGCCTACCGTGCGACGAGCTCGATCTACCTGACGCCGTTCCCGGATACCGTCCCCACTCTCCTGAAACTTAGAGACGCTGGATACAAGCTCGGCGTCGCCTCGAAAGGCCGTGCAGTGAAGCAATGGCAGAAGCTGATCCAGCTCGGACTGGAACACATGTTCCACCCCGTCACCATTTCCGAGGAGACTGGATCCGAAGCGCTCAACGTGGATACACTGTCTGATACGCTCGAGAAACTCGGTAGAGTCAAGCCGGACATAGGCACGCCTGACGGCTATGAAGAACTGCAGAGGGAGTTCGCCCCAGAGACTTGACAGGAGATGTCCGGAGAGAGAGCGGGCGACGGTTCCCCGAAACAGCTATATGGCTACGTCGTGACGTAGCTGCACAGCGACCCACAATGGGGAAATATGCCACGATCTCCGTTCCCGCGGACGTCAAGAGGGTCTTGGAGAAGGCCAAAGGCAGACATGAATGGGGAGAGTTCTTGTTCAGTCTGTACTCTGAGGCAAGCGGATTTAGCAGCAGGAGGGCCTTCGAGGAGCTGGCGAGCTTACTCACGACGGAGGATTCGGAATCCATACTCAAGTCCAGTAGAGAATTCAGAGAGAGATTTTCGTTCAGATGAACCTGCTTGACACAGATGTGGTCATAGAACTACTGCGTGAGAGAAAATACGAGGCCGGAAGCATTTCAATCGTCACATTGATCGAGGTGTTGAGAGGACTTGAGGTCGAGAAGAGAGGACGAGTCAAGAAACTACTTGAAGAAACCTTCAACCTGCAAAACCTGGACAACGAGATAATCGAAACCTACTGCAAGATTTACTGTGATCTCAAGGAGAGAGCCGCACTAATACCTGATGCGGACCTGCTTGTAGCTGCAACCGCGATAGCACGGAACCTCACGTTGAAGACACGTGATGAACACTTCCAAAGATTGGAGGAGCTTGGCCTAAGGCGGGCAGAAGCTTGATTGAACATAACGCCAAGCTGGGAATTCACAGCCTTTGTGTCTTGCTCTCGTGGCACGCGGCTATGGTCGAATCCTCACCAGAGGGCTAGTCTGTCTTCTCGGCTTGCTTGAATTCTTGCCATGCACGGTCGAACTCAGCTATAGTCTCCTCGGTCTTCTTGTGGTAGGGCATCTGGGTCAGGATCTTGTAAGGGATCGTGATCACGTGTGTTCCTGAGCGTGAGTACGACACAAGCAACTGAGAACGGTGTTCGCACACAAACCAATTGACGCCAAAGCTCTTCAAGAACGTGCTAGCCGCGAAAGCTCTCCTGATCCACGGGTCAGGGCGACATGTGTTTGTTTGACTAAATCTTCGCGGAGGACAACTGTGAAGCGGTTCTAGTGGTTCTAATGGGGCGTCTCAAAGAAATCAACTGGCCTGAGTTTGTACGCAAAGCCATTGAAGCAAGGATACTTCTGTCTCGACGGGCGCAGGTCGTGGCCGTGCAAGTCCTGTCCGCTAAAGATCTCAGCTAAACCGAGGAGCGGTTGCAGTATTGCACCACTAGCGTGAAAACCATGTCTCAAGCCTAGATGGCGCCAACTCGGCGGCTAGCGGTCGTTCGCCGCCCATTGCTTAAGCCTGTTTCGCCTCGCCAATTACCATCCTAGTGGCGTGCCAATCTCACGACCTTTTCAGATCCCACTCGCTCACGGGCGACGTATCTGTGAAGCTCCAGTTTCGAGAGCAGTCGGCTCATAGCGTAGCGTTCAACTCCGAGTTGTTCGGCAAGCCGGTCTTGCGTGATTGGGCCTGACTCCTCGAGGCGGATAAGCGCTCGAACCGCTTGGAGCCGCAGGTCCGCATGCTTCGGATACACCTCGGAGAGCTCGAGCTCCATGTCCTCCGCCAGCCGGTCGAGCGTTACAGCCTCCTTGACGGTTGCCACATCGATGCCACCTTCTCCTGAAGAGCCGGTCTGCCATGCCCTGATCGTTAGCATAATGTATCTCTGAAACCGCCTGAAGATGCCTCGGCTCATCCGAGCCAGCGTCATCAGCGCGTCCTCCGTGAAAGGCCCCGTGTCTTTGAAGCGCTTAACGAAAGCCTCCAGCATCCGCACTGGTTCCAGCGGCTCAATCTCGATCTTATGCATCTTGTCGAAGAAGAAGTGGCCGCCGTACATCTCCTTCTGGATGGCAACAACTATGTTTGGCTTGGTCTCGCAGGTTCTGGTGAAGTCATTCCACAGCCAGTATATGTCGCTAAGGTCAGTCGCCATGGCCCGTCTGTCAGTCTTCGAGTAATCTGGCGTGTCGATCAGGATCAGCCTCTTCGTTCGAAGAAAATGCATCCAAACAGTCTTGCGAAAATTCTCAGCCCTTGATCTCCCAACCTTCCGCTGCAGCATGGAATCGAGAACGACAGCATCATCATCCTGCCCCGCCATTTTGAGGACCTGTCCGACTCTCCCGCCATAGTCTTGCAGAAACTCTTCTGAGGCTTCATGGCTTCGGTCCAGAAGCGATTCGAAGAGCTCCTGCTGCCTTCGCCACTTGAAGAAGACGACCTGACCCGGTTCTCCTTTCATCCTCTCAGTTGCGTCAAGCATCATTAGCGAGGTGGTCTTGCCGACACCCTGAAGGCCGACGATGCCGACGAGCCCTCCCCTCATTCCACCCAGTAGCTCGCTGATCCCGATCAACGACTTCGGCCAGACATACGACTTTAGTAGCGCGTCGCGGTCGCGGCTCTCGGCGGCAAGCTGGCTCGCCCAGGAACAGATCTCATCGACGGATGCAACGCTATCATGTCCTTCAGTTACGCGGACGCGAGCGCGT
>JALHTB010000180.1 GCA_022865625.1 Candidatus Bathyarchaeota archaeon | reverse complement strand
GCGAATCAGAAACTCAGCCAACTCATTCAGCAAGGCACACGCTACCACGAGGCTTTGAAGATGAAGCTGGTAGACGGTCAAGAGCATGATGTCCAAGTCTATGCTCTCAGCGAGAACGAGTTTCGAACGCTCTTAGAAGAGTTCGGCGTTGAGCTCAAAGACTTCGGCAACAAGGAAAAGATGACGGAGAACATGAAGATGGTCGAGCAACTGGCACAAGTCGCTACGGGGCAAGAGGACATTGCAAATCTCGCCCTGGCTAATGGCTGTATGGAGATTATGATGAAATGCTTCGAGATCTCCGGCCTCTCGGCAGCGAAGGCCCCGAAAGTGGAGTCCTTTCAGCCGAGGGATATTCAGCCGCAGCCTGTACGTGCTAACTGAACACTACGGCCTGCGACTGGATGAGCTCGGTGAGCTCACCCCTCTACAGCACTCTTGGTATCTTGCGGCCTATAATGACCACATCCGTGAGGAACAGCGAGGAAAGAAACGTGCAAACAGGAAGCGCTTCTAGCACAACAGTTTCGCCAGCATCAGCGTTAGCTCCACACTTGGGAGATCAAAGACATGGTTGAACTTGGAAGTGTCATGATTGCAATCAAAGCAGTTGACCAGGCATCAACTGTCATGGATAAGATTAGAGCCTCAACTTCTCTGCTCGGTTCAACCTTCCAGAAAATGGGTGGCGCCGTCGGTGCTGTCGGCGACGTCATGCAGGGCTTCGCTGCAGGAGGCGTAGCGGGGGCTGCGATCGGAGCATTAGGTGCAATCACGGAGGGGCTTCAATGGAGCGTTAAGGAGGCGAGTGAGTCTGAGCAGGCTTTCAAGAATCTTGCTGAGGCCGTGAAGCGTAGCGGAACCACATGGACGGATGTGGAGGGCAAGACGCGAGACTATCTTGCGCAACTACAGAAGACAACTGTTTATTCTGATGAAGCACTCGCCGGCATGGTCGAGCGTCTGCTCACTTTCGGCATGACGTATGACCAAGCGATGAGTGCTGCAGGAACCGCCCTTGACTTAGCGGCCGCGAAGCACATGGACTTGGAATCGGCCGCAGGCCTCATGGGCAAGGCGTTCATGGGCAACACCGCGATCCTTCAACGATACGGAATTGACATCACGACGGGCAAGGAAGCCACGGCCGCCTTCAAGGCTGCTGTAGACACGGTAGGTGACGCTCTCTCCGCCGCGAAGGCTGGAGGCCAGTTAGACGGGTTCAAGGACAGTATTGGCGACATGGGTGTGGCTGTCAATGATTCAGAGGGTAAGATGCGAAGCTTCAAAGACATCGCAACCGATCTAGTGAGCGCTCTAGCGGAAGGTCGAATAGACACTGCAGAGTATGGCCAAACCCTTGCCGATCTTGGCATAGATGTCGGATCCCTAAACCTCACGGCCGCGGACTTTTCCGCCGTCATGACGGAACTAAATGAGCAGTTCGGCGGAGCCGCCCAGGCTCAAGCTCAGACATACGCGGGCATCCAGGAGCGCCTCAAGAATGCGACGAGTGAACTGGGCGAGAAGATTGGCGGGATGGTCTTGCCGGCACTCGCAGGCATGACCGAAGCCATGATCCCTATTGTGGACTGGTTCGGGAAGGGCCTCGACAGCATACAAGCCTGGCTTACCGAAGTTGGCAAGATGCCTGAAGTTCAAGGCGTCATGGCTGTGGTCAATGCGGCGTTTCAAGGATTCTGGAACTATCTGAATGATGTCTGGAAGTTTATCCAAGACACATTCGGGCCCGCCCTTGAGGAGCTCTGGCAAGCATTCAAGGAACTCTGGGATGCGCTCTCACCAATCGGTGAAGCTCTCCAGGAGCTACTCTCCATCTTCGGCGACATCAGCAGCATTGATCTGCTCAAGATGGTTCTCCAGGCGGTCGTACTACAAATTAGAGCTGTGGCCGCGATCATCAAGGAAGTCGCACCGTACATCAAAGCGTTTGCGGAAGGCTTCAAAGAAGCGGCTGACTTCATCACCCCAATTCTCAAGCAAGTCGTGGACGCGATAGAATGGTTCTGCGGTGCAGTCAAGCTAGGATTCCAGACGTTGTACACTTGGCTTGTCGGCGGATCTCTCTGGTCTGATCTCTGGGATTCAGTGATTAACATTACAAGTGGGGCTATTGGTAGGCTTCTCAACGATCTCACCTGCAAGCTCTTCGGACCAATGCAGAACGCTTTCACGACGGCGACGGATGCCGTCAAGGAGACATGGGACACGAGCTGGCAAGCGGTCCAGACCACATTCGACACAATCACAAGTCAGATTCAAACAGACCTCAACACACGATTCGATGAGATGAAGACATTTGTCACGCAGAATCTTGGCGAGTACGCACCGATAGCG
>JALHTB010000003.1 GCA_022865625.1 Candidatus Bathyarchaeota archaeon | reverse complement strand
CCCGCCTGCACCGATGTTGGTTGAAGTGGAGAGCATCAATTCGATCATGCGAACACTTGTTCCACTGTCAATGCGTGAGGGCACCGTCTTTCCTCTGTGGCATTTCGTTCGTGACGGCAAGCACATAGTCGGGACGTGCATACCGTTTGAGCACTACTATGAAGCAGATGCGCTCCCAGTCTTCTTCTACGTGATCCAGGAAAAGCCGCCTCCGTCAGCATTCGTGAAGTACATAGCGTCAAAACCGACTGGAGAGAAGATCGACTACACTAGCAACACAACAGACGCGAAAGGCTTCTACGCAAAGATAGTGGACGTGAAGGATTTTCCTATATTCCCGTAGACATTCAGTAGAATTCTAGAACGGGTCAGGCCATACCTTATCTACTCACGCGGAGACGACATCAGACGGAGCTCTATTGAACTTGGGTTTCAAGCAATCCATTGAGGCTGCGACAACCCGGAACAAGTCGCCTATTGTGTTAGCTCTTGACGTAACTCGCGAAGACAGGGGCGACCTATTCAAGCACAGCATGAAACTGATCAACTCAGTATCACCGTTCCTGTGTGCCGTGAAGATCAACCACCAGCTAGTCCTTCCTCTCGGGTTGCATGATAACGTGGCCAAGTTGATAGATGGGATTCATAGGCATGGCATCCCCGCGATAATGGATGCGAAGATCAACGATATCGGTCACACTAACGAGTTCATCGCTTCCGAGTATTTCTCAGCGGGGTTCGATGCCGTCATAGCCAACCCGTTCGTCGGATACAAGGACGGCTTGGAACCTGTCCTTCGACTTGCGAAGTCAAAGGAAAGAGGAGTGCTCTTGCTTGTGCATATGAGCCACAAGGGAGCAATCGAAGGTTACGGTCAGTCTGTCTTGGATGAAAGGACAGGAGAGAGGAGATCCCAGTTTGAGGTGTTCGCAGAAAAGGCCCTTCAGTGGGGAGCAGATGGGGTCATAGTCGGAGCAACTTTTCCGGAGACCATCGCGAAAGTCTATGCGATTCTTGGTAGGTCGATTCCGATATTCTCCCCAGGAGTGGGAGTCCAAGGCGGAAGTCTCGGCGGTGCCCTTGCTGCAGGCGCGAAGTATGTTATCGTTGGCAGATCCATATACGAGAGCGACGATCCGGCAAGATCGGCGGAAGACCTCCGTAGGTCTATTGCCACAGTGGGCTAGGTTTCTTCAGTTCTCCAGAGTTCCTTCTTCAGCATGTCACGCACGGCAGCTCTTATGGCCGCGCTTCTGCTCTGGTACATTCCTGCCTTGACGAGCTGGTCCAAGCCTTCGAGTATGGCTTCAGGGATCTTGACCGTCACTAACTTCAAAACCGTGAGCTCCGTCGAGCAAGTCCTATTCCGGCGGATGTGATATGACTCTTTCCCATGACCTCGGCGCTCTACGGAAAGATTTTATTGAACACGATTTGCTCTCAGAGCCAAGTGATTGCATTGGGCGGAGCGAAAAAGAAGAACTTGGCACAGATAGAGAAGACACAGGTTCAACAGGACAAGAAAGCGGAGCCCACGAAGAAATCCAAAGGCAAGCCACCCGCAGAGAAGAAGGCGCGTGGTGTTGATCTTCCAAATCTGGAGGATACGAAGTTCCTATCTGAGCTCTCCAAGATGGGGGCGATCACTCCGTATGCGCTCGCCTCACAATACAATCTACGGATAAGCGTCGCCAAAGACATGCTTGAGGAACTGGAGAGAAAGCGTTTGGTCACCGCCGTTGGTGGAAACGCCAGGATACGCATCTATCGAATGGCAGCAGCTTAGGCTCTCTCTAATCGGATCTTGGCCCCAGTCGCCAGATCCTTGAAAATCTCGATTCCGCTCTTCACCGCGCCGATGACATTAACTGGACTATACGGCTGAGTATCACCATAGAAGACGCAAACCGCAGACCCCATCGGCCAAAAGGCAACAGTTCCGGGATCGACCTTGGATTTTGCTTTCTCAAGTCCCATTGTGATTCCTGCTTCGAAGTAGACTTCCTCCTTCCACCGAGCCACTCTCCCCTCAACGGGTAATCTTCTCAGGAGGGCGTCCGTAGTCTTCGGTGCATGGAATCGTATCAGCTCCGCATCGGCTCGTTTTCCGCCCTCAAGTACAAAACGTACCGGTACGCGTGAGACACTGCTTGCCATACCCTTTCAGGTTCTGCCAACCCTAGAACAGATATAGGCTTGATGTATGGGATAGTTTTTGCTCCGTAGCGAGGGTCAACATTGGCACGCAGAATCAGGACGATCATAATGGGCGCAGCTGGAAGGGACTTTCACAACTTCAACGTAGTCTTCAGAAAGCAAGCAGAATATGAAGTGGTGGCCTTCACTGCTTCTCAGATACCTGGGATTGAGCAGAGGATCTATCCCTCTGTCCTTGCAGGGCCGCTTTACCCGAAAGGAATCCAGATCCTGCCGGAGGATCAACTTCCTGTATTGATCAAAGAGAAGGAAGTTGACCTTGTCATCCTCGCATACAGTGATCTGTCGTATGAGGATGTCATGCACAAGGCCTCTGTGGTAGGATCCAAAGGGGCGGACTTCATGCTTATGGGCCCCAAGAGTACGATGCTGAAAGCCAGAGTTCCTGTGGTGTCTGTCTGCGCGGTCAGAACTGGGGCAGGAAAGACCACGGTTTCCAGAGCCGTTACCCGGGTGCTGAAGGCGCATGGAAAGAGAGTGATTGCGGTCCGCCACCCTATGCCATATGGCGACTTGGCGTCAGAGGCGGTACAGAGATTCGCAACGTACGAGGATATGGAAACACAGCAATGCACGATCGAGGAGCGGGAAGAGTACGAGCCTCACATCGACGACGGGAACGTAGTCTACGCCGGTGTGGACTATGAAAAGATACTCCGGGCGGCCGAAAAAGAGGCTGACGTGGTCCTATGGGATGGGGGTAACAATGATCTGCCATTCTACCAGCCAGACCTCAACATAGTCGTCGCGGATCCACACAGAGCTGGGAACGAACTGTCATACTACCCTGGGGAAACCAACGTACGGATGGCTGACATCGTAGTCATCAACAAGGTCGACAGTGCTCCTCCAGAAAGCGTGCGACAGGTACGAGAAAACGTTAAGCAGCTAAACCCGTCTGCAACAATAGTAGAAGCTGCATCTGCGATACACGTCGATGAGCCCTCTCTCATCAAGGGAAAGTCGGTTCTGGTAGTGGAGGACGGTCCAACAGTAACTCACGGGCAGATGAGCGAATCAGTCGGAGCGATTGCAGCCCGCCAGTATGGGGCGCGTGAGTTGGTGAACCCGAGGCCATTTGCCGTGGGCTCGATTAAGAGAACCTATGAGAAGTACCCTCACATTGGTTTCGTTCTGCCAGCAATGGGATACGGAACCAAACAGATCAAAGAGCTCGAGCAGACAATCGAGAAGGCACCATGCGATTCCGTGGTCCTTGGGACCCCGATCGATATTCGTCGAATAATGAGAATGACAAAACCTGCCGCGCGGGTTCGATATGAGATTCGCGAGGTCACAAAGCCTACTCTTGAAGAGCTCTTGGGCAAGTTCCTGAAATGAAAGGCCTCGCCGCAGAGTGCGTGAATGGCTCCTAGACTGCTCGCTTGACTGAGTCAGTAATGAACTGAAGTTCGGTTTGCCTAAGTTGTGGGTGAACCGGGAGCGAGAATACCTGACGACACGCTCTCTCTGTCTCAGGCAGGGCGCTCCTTCGCGTCGATTGTAGATCTCGATAGTAAGGTAGCATATGAACAGGTGACTCGTAGTATACAGCAGCGCCAATGTTCCTTGACCGTAGCTTCTCAACCAGCTTGTTCCGTTTCCCCGCGTTGGCACCCCGGAGTCGTGGCGAAAAGAGATACCATGCATGCTTTCTACCCGCTGGTTCCTTCGGCATCACCAGTTTGCCCAGCACGCTCAACTTCTCAGTCAGGTATTCCGCGTTTTTTCTGCGTTCTTCCAAGAAACCTGGCAGTTTCTTCAGCTGAACGATTCCTAGGGCTCCCGCGATCTCTGGCATGTGATAGTTGTGGCCTTGCCTTGAAACCCAGTATGGTCGCTCCTCTCCATGTGTTCTGATCATCCTCATCTGCTCAGCCAAGTCATCATCATTCGTCGTGACCATTCCTCCCTCTCCGGTTGTCATATTCTTGCCCGCATAGAAGCTGAAGCAGGTTGCGTCACCTATCGAGCCGGCTCTGCGTCCCTTGTATTCCGCACCATGAGCTTGGGCCGCATCCTCAATGACTATGAGTCCGCGGTTGCGTGCCAATTCCATTATCGGATCCATATCCGCGCACAAGCCGTACATGTGCACAGGTAAGATCGCCTTGGTCTTGCTTGTCAAGGCCGCCTCGATTGATTCCGGCGTGATCGCGTAAGTGTCGGCGTCAATGTCGGCGAATGAGGGCCTTCCTCCTGCAAGGACTACGGCTTCTGCAGTAGCAGAGAACGTGAAAGAGGGGACAACCACTTCGTCCCCAGGTTGAATTCCAACAGCCAATAGAGCAGAGTGGAGCGCCGCGGTTCCAGACGAAACTGCGACTGCATGTTTGGCGCCGACATACTTGGAGAAGTCTTTCTCGAACTGCAGGACCCGTGGTCCTCGTCCGCTCTTTTCACTGAGGATCCCGCTCTTGAGAACCTCAACGACGGCTTCGATCTCTTCCTTTCCAATCGCTGGCTGATTGATCGATATCATGTCTCGCATTGAGTTCATTGCCTCGCATGCACTCTATGATGATGGAAAATCTAAGTGTTTCTCGGATGATCTATCTCGTAGTCACGACACTTGCGGTATCCGAGTGGTGGTTGCTTCCTACCGCGTAGGTACAAGTCTTTCTTCAAGATCTCACATCATTCCATCGAGGTAACGTGCACCAGTCTGCCAGATGTGCGATCACAGGCACTTTGCTCCAGCCAAAGGGAGACAGGGTTCGCTCGCGTGCTCAGACAGTATCCGTGTTCTTGCGTTGCGTTTCCCGGAATTGGGAGTCTGTGAACAATGCGTCGTGATGTTGGAGCCGTGGCGACGCAATACTTATATAAGGAGATTTTTTTCGTCTGGGTCTCCTTTGAAGAAGAGGTTATGATGTTTGGCCGCGCAATTTGCAGGACAGCCTGTACTCATTCTGAGGGAAGGCACATCGCGTGCTAGTGGCAGAGAAGCGCAACATGCAAGCATAGCTGCGGCACGGATCGTTGCCGAGTCTGTCAAATCCTGCCTTGGACCCAAGGGAATGGACAAGATGCTTGTTGACAGTTTCGGGGATGTCACCATCACAAACGACGGCGCGACGATTCTTGACGAAATGGACGTTCAGCACCCCTCAGCGAAGATGCTGGTTGAAGTCGCTAAGACCCAGGATGACGAGGTCGGAGACGGAACTACAACCGCGGTTGTGCTAACTGGAGAACTGCTAGGTAAGGCTGAACAACTGATCGACAAGGACATTCACCCAACCGTCATAGCGGACGGATACAGAATCGCGGCAGAGAAGGCGCTTGAAATCCTTGAAGACATCGCGATCAAGGTCGACCCTGTAGACAAGTCGATGCTGAAGAAGGTCGCGACAGTTGCTGTAGCAACGAAGATGCTGGCCGAGTACAAGGATGGAGTAAGCGACATTGCAGTGCGATCGGTTCTGGAGGTGGCTGAGAAGGATGGAAAGGGCTACAAAGTTGACATCGATGACATCAAGGTCGAGAAGAAACCAGGCGGGTCTCTCTCAGACACGAAGCTCATACAGGGCGTCCTATTGGACAAAGAGGTCGTCCATCCAGGAATGCCGAGACGTGTAGAGAACGCCAAGATCGCTCTCATCAGCCGTCCACTCGAAGTTGAGAAGACAGAATTCGACGCCAAACTCAACATAAAGAATCCAGAACAGATGAAAGCATTCCTCGACGAAGAAGAGAAGATGCTGAAAGAAATGGTTGACAAGATCGTTTCCGCGGGCGCGAACGTAGCCATTTGCGAGAAGGGAATCGACGATGTCGTACAACACTTTCTCGCCAAGAAAGGTGTGCTTGCGGTGCGACGGGTGAAGCAGTCCGATATGGAGAAGCTTGTCAAAGCAACTGGCGCTCATGTGGTCACGAATATCGAGGATTTCAGCAGCAAAGACCTTGGTGCTGCTCAGCTGGTGGAAGAGAGGAAAGTTGCAGATGACAAGATGACCTTCGTGGAAGGCTGCAAGAACCCCAAGGCGGTCACCATTCTCGTAAGAGGAGGCACGGAACGAATCGTCGACGAGGCAGAACGCGTCGTTCACGATGCACTCTGCGTTGTTAGAGACGTAGTTGTCAATCCTAAGGTAGTCGCAGGCGGAGGTGCGCCTGAAGCAGAGGTTGCTAAGCGGTTACGAGTGTACGCGGACAAGCTCGCGGGAAGGGAACAGCTCGCAGTGCGGGCATTTGCGGAAGCTCTTGAGTCGGTGCCAATGGTCCTAGCAGAGAACGCAGGACTAGACCCGATCGACATCCAGGTTGAGCTGAGAACAAAACATGACCAGAAAATCGTATGGGCAGGTGTAGATCCATTCAAAGGAAAGGTCGCTGACATGTCCAAGCAAGACGTCTATGAACCTCTTGCAGTCAAGATCCAGCTAGTGAAGTCGGCCAGCGAAGCAGCTGCAATGATTCTCAAGGTAGATGACGTAATCTCAGCTTCCAAGAAAGAAATGAAAGGTCCACCCAAGGGGCCAGAAGATAGTGGTGAAGAAGCGGGCGAGTACTAGGCGTCAAGAGACTGCTCTGATCGGCCCTCGGAAACTTACACGTTTCGAGAAGGCAAGAGTCGTTGGCGCCCGTGCCCTTCAGATCGCATTGGGAGCACCCGTTCTCATCGACGTCGACCCTGGCAGTATGTCCGCAATAGACATAGCAATGCAGGAGCTCGAGGCCGGGGCGCTTCCTATCAGCATCAGAAGGACTCTTCCCGATGGTGCAAGTCAGAACATAGCGTTGAGGCTGCTCCTGACGCACGAAGACTAGTGTGTGTTTGTCGTATACGGACTGGTCGACTGTGGAGCCAAGTGCCACTCGAGAATGGGCCTACTCACTTCTCTTGTTGGTTCTGGTCTCAGCGTTATTCTTAGGTTTGAGATTGTCAGGGCGGGCACTTCTAGCGCTTGATTTTGAGATCCTGGTCATCTATTTGCCGACGATGATCTGTCTCCTCGTCTGCGCTGCAAAGATGGGCCTAGCTCTGCCGAAATCGGCAACCGGAGCTCTGACTGAGACAGCAAGCTGACATAGTCATCGGGTAGGGAGGCCTAGTCACCGGGTGCGGAGACAAAGGCCACGGTTGAACTGGGCCAGCCCTGCACAAAGGACAGAGCACTACTCCGAAAGAGGGCAGACCACACGACCTGCAGAGTGGCCTGCTGCATCTACTGCATAGGTATGTCGCTACTGCTAATGGATGAAATGAGCATCTTGACCCCATCGATGCCTCAGCCTCAGCATCAGACAATGCCGTCTCAACGTGAGGCACGCCATGAGGACGAGGCGAAATGATACTCATCCCGCATTTCAGACAGTAGTTTGCTTCGCCTCGGTTGTCAGATCCGCAATTGAGGCATTTGACGGTCATATCGACCACGTCAGGTTGGGTCGTTTGAGAAGTTAACCTTTACGTCACGTCAAATCCGCTTGCTTGTTGTGTTCTCCTACTCTATTGAAGGCTTGCCGTGGTCCAGTCGCAGTCTTATGAGTGTCTTGACAGTGATTCCTGTTTCCTTCTTGACTCTTGCGACGCCGCCGAATTCTACTCGCTCGATGATCGCGATCGCGTCTGCTATTATGATTCCATGTGAGAGTAGTTCCTTTATGATTGCGGCGTATGTGCCGCCCGTGGCGATTATCGAGTCGACAAGTAGAATCGAGTCTCCACGTTTCAATCCGTTTGCGTACATGATGTCTTCTGAGTAGCC
The DNA here is from genome assembly GCA_022865625.1 of Candidatus Bathyarchaeota archaeon. The sequence continues at coordinate 9,028 of JALHTB010000003.1, read as the reverse complement.
AGTTCTCTTGACAATCTTGATCTCTGTGGGCAACATGTAGGATTTCTTTCTGATAACGAGCATGGGAGCGCCTGTGACAAGGCTCAAGGCCGTGGCGACATGTATTCCCATGGCTTCTGGTGTGACAATCTTGTTAGCGGCTCTTACGTTGCCTACTCTCGCGACTTCAAATGCACAACCCCACAACGCTTCAGTAGGTATCTCAGGAACGCCAGAGCTCAGTGGGTTCACGATATACTCGTACTGTCCTTGTTCTGTCTGAATGCGAACGACAGTGGCTTTTCGGAGATCCTCTCTGATTGTCTCGAGCCAATCCAAGGTCTATGCACGGCCCTTTCCACAACGCCAATTGTACATGGCGCTTGTGCATGATCCCGTGGGCTCACACTGGATGTTCAGCTTGACTTTCGGTGTTCTCCGAAGAGGAATAGTCTCCTTTCGTTAGTGGAATCACCATAGCTTGAGCCTCTGCCCCATCGGCATAGTAGTGGGCGACCCGTCTAGCCAATGTGAATCCGAGTTTCTCATACAGTCTGATACCGGCATCGTTCGTACTTCTTACTTCTAGGAAACACTCGTCAGCACCTACTTGACGTAGGGCTTCAAGTGCATTCCTTACCAGATCAGAAGCAATGCCAGCTCGCCTGAAGTCGGGAAGGACAGCTACGGATATGATGTGGCCTTTGCGGATGAATTTGATACGTTTGATATCGGAGAAACCGTGTTCGATTCGGCACATAATGTAGCCGACTATACGGGTGCCCACCTCAGCTACTATGAACGCGTTAGGGCAGCTTCGAAATGTGTCTATGAAGAAGAATGAGGCGTAGTTCTCGGGGAGACATGTCCTGTTGATCTCGATGACGGATTCGACATCGGCCGTGTTGAACTGCCTCAGGGAGAATTTGGTTTCCGTCAGCATTTCAATTCTGACGGCAAATGTGGGCATATGGATACTATAAGGCATTTGGGATGTTGGCGTGATTCATTAGGATATCAATACGTTTAAGTGAAATGCCTCTTCGATGCATGGCCTCGAACGGCAGGGGATTGCGCTTTGTCATCCGCCTTTTGGAGTTGGTCAACAAAACGCGATACGCCTGCCTACGAGGCGGGCGCAAATCCTGACCTAGGCGGATTGAGAGCGGTCGTCCAGCGACGATTCAATGTCATCGATGCCTACGTCGATCAGTATGGAATCCCCAACTTCCTTGTTGAGAAGGAGTCCACCAAAGAGAAATTCAAACAGCTCATAGGCGATCTGGGCACCTATCATTTGAGCGCGTCAGTTCGCTCTGAGTCAGACAAGCTTCTCATCAAGATCTTCCAAAGGATAAAGGCACGATCATCGAATCCTATGATCAACGTTCTGTTGATGTTCGCGACTATTGGGACCATACTCTTCGCAAGCTACAGCCTCACCCAGTCGATGGATCCGCAACTCCTGGCGACAGTTTTTCGACGCTTGGATCTCAATGCTCAAATTGCCATGTTCGCAGCTTCACTTTTCGGAATCATTGCACTTCACGAGTCAGGTCACAAGCTAGCGGCCACAGCACATGGAATGGACTCTACTCTCCCATACTTCATTCCTGGTCCGCCTCCTTTCGGGACCTTTGGCGCGGTCATTTCGCTGAAGAGTCCTCCGGCAAACAGAGACGAATTGTTCGACCTCGGATTCAGTGGGCCTGTATTAGGCTTCCTTGCAACGATCGTTGTCGCGATTGTCAGCATACTCACTGCACCTCTCGTCCAGGAGGCGCAGGTAGCAACTCTTGTGAGCCAGGGGTTGCTCACTGTTCAAGAATGGCCTAGAACACCGCTACTGATGATACTACTCAGCTACCTTGACATTCGCACTGCTGCTCCAGGTCAGCTCATAGTGTTGACTCAGGTTGCCTTTGCCGCCGAGATCGGGGCCCTGATCACTTTTCTCAACATAGTCCCGGCTTGGCAACTCGACGGCGGGCACATAATGAGAGCCGCCCTCGGGCCAAAGGGTCACAGAATCGCAAGCAGCATCGGCCTCGTAGCGCTTGCACTAGCAGGGTACTGGCCTTTCGCGCTGCTGATTCTGATATTGATGTTCACGCGAGGCGGACGGGCTGGCGTCGAGCCCTTGGACGATGTCTCATCACTCTCGAATGGTAGAAAGATCTTGTTCGGCTTGGCGCTCGTTATCCTGGTGCTCTGCTTCATGATTCTCTGAGAACACTAAGGTAACACTGTTACTCGTCTCTCTGGCTTACATTCGCTCTTGCGCGAAAGAGCAACACATCACTCAAAGGCGACTGAGATTCGGCCATGACGAGCACCACTTTGCATATTGCGCTGCTGCATGAGACAAGAAAGGATTCGGTCTGTCAAGCCCATGATCTTACTGCAGGGGGCAGGATCTGCGCTTCTCTCGTTGGGGAGTCGGTGCAGAAGCTTGAGGAGGAAGATGCGGTCAGCGTCTCCAATGAAGAGATCCGCGTCAACCCTGCACAGCGACTGAGGATTGCACAACTTGCAGTCGCTGCTGGCGCCGACCCTGAGCGCGTTGCTAGGGAGCTTAGATGGCAGGAATTCGAGACTTTCGTGAATCAGGTTCTCTCTCGAGATGGATACGAGACAAGGAATCACTTTGTGTTCAAAGCATCAGGACAGAAGTTCGAGATCGATGTCATGGGCGCTAAGGAACCGGTAGTGCTGTGTGTTGACTGCAAACACTGGCATCACGGGTGGGCTCCCAGCAGAATTGCTGCTGCGGCTAGGCACCAGCTGCTGCGAGTTCTCTCCCTCTCCCAGGTTCTCCCGGCTTGTCGACTGAAGTTCTCGTTTGCCGGCTGGGAATCGGCACGCTTCCTTCCAGTCGTGTTGGCACTTGCTGACGTTTCTTTGAGGCTGGTGGACGGAGTGCCGATTGTTCCTGTCCTACGCTTGAGAAGCTTTCTTGCTGAGATCAATCCATGGGTCGAGAAGCTCCGCTTTGTTGACGTTCGAATACCTTAGCTGAGGTCTTCTCTGTTCTTCGAGAGTAGCTATTGCTTCTTGGACTCTAGTTCTTCCCTGAGCGTTCGTCTCAGTATCTTTCCAACGAGTGTCTTCGGCAGTGATGTCCTGAACTCAACTGATCTGGGCGCTTTGTAGGTGGCGATTCTGTCCTTGCAGAACTTGATGATGTCCTCTTCTGTCACTTTGCCCTCATAGCCAGGTTTGAGTATGACATATGCCTTGACTGTCTCGCCTCGGTAAGCGTCAGGCACGCCTAGTACTGCGGCTTCACTGATGGCGGGGTGTTCGTAGAGCACCTCTTCGACCTCGCGCGGCCACACTTTGAGCCCTGAAACATCGATCATGTCTTTCTTCCGGTCGACAATGTAGAAGTACCCGTCTTCATCCATCTTTGCGATGTCGCCAGTGTAGAACCAACCGTTCCTGAGCGCATTGGCGGTCTCATCGGGCTTGTTCCAGTAGCCTTGCATGACCTGTGGTCCTTTGATGACCAGTTCTCCCACCTCGTTCGGTTTGAGGTCCTTCGTGCCCGTCTCAAGGTCAACGATCTTCGCATCGGTATCCGGGAACGGAATTCCAATCGATCCTGGACGGTTCTTCTTGGGATCATCAAGCGGATTCGCATGCGTGCAGGGGCTTGTTTCTGTGAGGCCGTATCCCTCCACCAAGCGGGCTCCTGAGATTTGTACGAATCTCTTCTGGACTTCGACCGGCAGTGGGGCCGCACCTGAAATGCATGCTCGCGTACTGGTCAGGTCGTACTTCGCGATATCTGGTCTGTTGATGAGAGCAACGTACATTGTTGGGACGCTGCAGAAGACTGTCGCTTTGTGCTTGCTGATCGCGCTGAGTATGCCCTTCGGATCACGGGGGTCAGGGATCATCAGCATCGAAGTGGCAGTAAGGACGGGAGCATTCATGCCGGTAGTCATGCCGAATATGTGGAACAGTGGCAACACGCAGACATGTATGTCAACTCCTCGGCGGATCGGCAACTCAGCCTCACACTGACGTGCATTGACGACGAGATTCCTGTGAGTGATCATCGCCCCCTTCGGCACACCTGTTGTCCCGCCTGTGTACTGAAGCAATGCCAAGTCCTCTGGCTTGACATCGACTGCCTTGGGGTTAGGCCCGTGCTCCTTCATGAGCGTTAGAAAATCAAGAGCTCCAGGGCATTTGTGTGACTTCACACCCTTGAGTGGGGCGAGCAATCTCAGCAATGGTGAAAGGTAATCACGCGGGCTAGTTGTGATAACGTTTCGCAGTTTGGTCTTATCTCTGATTTCCTGAACTATCGGGTAGAGCGTATCCATTCCGACTAGTGTCTCGACTCCGCCGTCGTTGAGCTGGTGCTCCAGCTCCCTTGCCTTGTAGAGGGGACTGCATGAGACACAGATCGCCCCTGCACGCAGTGCTCCGTAGAAGGCGACCACGAACTGTGGAATATTCGGCAAGAATATTCCAACCCGATCGCCCTTCTTCACTCCTAAACCTTGCAGTGCAGTCGCAAACCTGTCGACCAGCTCGTCAAGTTCGCGGTAGGTTATGCGTCTACCGAGAAAGATAATTGCAGCATTATCGGGGAATGTTTTCGCGCTTTCTCTGAGCGCTTCACCCAACGTAATCTTCGGATAATCGATTGATCTTGGCACTCCTTCTGGCCAAAACTTGAACCAGGGTTTCTCCAAAGAATCGGCACCGATCTTGCTACAGGCGTGAATCTATAAAACGCTAACTACGACTTGTGGTCTCGTCGATGGGGGGTCTGGCGCCGTCGTGGGCTTGGGTTCGGTTCGTTCAAGAGGTTGATGAACTGAGTCGTGCAGACTAATCGTTCCAAAAAGGAGGAAACCCCCCTAAGGAGGGTAGTCGACAAGCCTAGCTACTTTCCTGCTTCTTCCCACTTTCTCCAGGCCGCGAAGTGCGAGCCGAGCAGCTGAAGGGCGATGACGATCTTCTGGGCGTTCCTGGTTCCTTCGGCAACGATTGCCTGTCTGGTCGTCCTGAACGCTTGTTGCACGTCGTAGTCCGTGGTCGTTCCCATGCCGCCGAACCATTCTAAGACATCGCTGATCGCTTTCATGCAGCTTTCAGATGCGACTAGCTTGGCGCAGGAGGCAGCCATCATGGCGTCGTAGAATGATGCCCTGCCAGCGTGGTATCTGTCTACGAGCCAGGCTGCTCGATAGCAAAGCCATCGTGCGGACAGTACATTCGCGTAGTCCTCTGCAAGTTCGAACTGGATCCCTTCATGGCCAGCAAGCGGTCGCCCGAAAGCCCGCCGTTGCTTCACGTGCTCGATTCCAGCCTCCAGGCATTTCTCCGCCCCTGCCACAATCGCCATTGTGGTCGGCACTCTTGCGTGGACGAACGATTCGTAGGTGAGTTGATATCCCATTCCATCGGGTCCAACGAGGTAGTGTTCCGGCACTTTCGTATTCTCATACCGGACACCTCCGAGGTCTATACCCATGCCTTCAAAGATCGATGTCGTGATCCCGTTCGAGGTCACAGGAATGTAGATGAGGCTCAAACCCTTCGAGCCAAGCTCCGGTCTAGTCTTGACCGAAGTGATGAATCCTCCACCATACTTCTGGGCCTCTGGAACGCAACTCAGTATCTGTTTCTCGCCGTTGACGATGTAATCTCCGTTGTTCTTCTTCGCCGTTGTTGTGATCGCCGTGAAGTCAGTGCCACATCCTGGCTCTGTGTTGTGAAGCGGAGTTATCCATCCATCCTTCACAACCTTCGGTAGAATCTCCTCTTTCAGCTCGGCGGTTCCGTAGACTGCAAGCATGCGAGAACATGATGCACCGTACCAGATCGGAATCCCCGCAACTCCAGTCGGGTCAGCCTTTGTTAGTTCTTCTACGGCTATGATGAACGTGACGTAGTCTGCTTCGCTTCCTCCAAATTCCTTCGGGAGTAGTAGACCAAGCAAACCTTGGCTTACTATCGCCTTGTGGACATCAGGCGTGATCATCCGTGCTTTCAGTATCTCTTTGGCCTTCGGTGTCAGGTTCTTCGCAAAGTAGTCCTTGAGTGTACGCCTGAAAAGTTCCTGCTCTTCTGTGAAGCCAAAATCTATCGGCATGTCAAGTCACTTTCCTTTGAATTCGGGCTTTCGCTTGGACATGAAGGCGGAAACGCCCTCCATCACATCCTTGCTCGAAAGTACAATGCCAAATGCTTCTGACTCAAACTTAAGACCTACCTCCAGCGGAACCTGAGTGGCGTAGTTCAGAGCCTGCTTGGCAGCCTTCAGGGCTATCGGTGGTCCCTCTACAAAGTTCTTGGCAAGCGCCTTGGTCTCTTCGATGAGCTTGTCTCTTGGCACCACTCTGTGAACCAAGCCTATCTTGAGGGCTTCTTCAGCTTTGATCCGGTCCCCGAGCATGACGAGTTCCTTCGCTTTTGCAAGACCAACGATGCGAGCGAGTCTCTGTGTTCCGCCCCAACCCGGCATCAGCCCGAGTTTGATCTCGGTCGCTCCCACCTGGGCGCTCTCGGATGCGATTCTGAAGTCACATGCGAGGGAGAGCTCAAGTCCTCCTCCAAGCGCGTAGCCGTTGATGCAAGCGATCACTGGTTTGCCCAGTCCTTCAATTCGTGCAGTGAGTTCGTGGCCTTTCATCGAGGCGTCGACTGCCATCGCAGGAGTCACGCCAGTGAATGAGGTCACATCTGCCCCTGCACTGAAGGCTTTGTCTCCCGCGCCTGTCACGACAACGCACTTCACTTCTTTATCAGATTCGAAATCGCTGAGTGCTGACATGAATTCGCTCATCATGTCGATCGTCATCGTGTTGAGTCTGTGTGGTCGGTTGAGTGTGATCCAGCCAATTCCATCTTCTTTCTTGACAATAATGTCCTGGTAGGTCTTCCCTTCACTCAAACTTAGAAACCTCACGTACGAGTGGAGTCGCACTACCCACTATAAGAAACTCTCCACATGCTCCGCTAGGTCGTGTTCTTCACAGGCATTCGTCACGCCGTAGTTACTTGTATTTGTGAAATCCCTGGCCTGTCTTCTTGCCCAGCCAACCGTTCTTGACGTACTCTGCTAGGAGCGGGCAGGGCTCATACATTGGCTCCGCATGCTTCGTGTGCAGCTCGTTGAGTGTCTCGACTACTGTGTCAATACCCATCTTGTCGGCTAGCTCGCATGGTCCTGAGGGCCAGCCAGTACCGAATTTCATCGCGGTGTCGATGTCCTTGGGCGTGGCTACGTTATCCTGGACAAGCCAAGCGGCAGCGTTAGCTGCCATCGCGTAGAGCCTGTTCGGGTCAAACTTGTCAGCCAACTCGAACGGTATTCTGGGCCGTCCGGCGCTCCAATTGTAGAAGCCTTCTCCTGTCTTCTTGCCGAGTTTTCCGGCCTTCACAAGCGGCTGATAGATCGGGCAGGCCTTGGCTCGGGCGCCAAATGCATCCTCCATCTCCCTGGCGACGCTGTTGAGTATGTCGAGGCCAACGAAGTCTGCCAGCTCGAATATTCCCATCGGAAAGCCGGCTTGATACTTCATCGCGGCGTCGATCTCATCTTTCGTTGCCTCTTTCCGTTCTACCGACCAGAATGCTTCGTTGAAGACTGCTGCAAGGATTCCGTTCACGATGAATCCTCTGACATCTTTGTTCACAAGTACCGGCGTCTTCCCGAGTTTCTTTGCCAGGTCCAATGCGAATCTTGTCGTCTCGTCGCTTGTCTGAGCTCCCTTGATGATCTCAAGAAGCGGCATCATCTGTGGCGGATTGAAGAAGTGCAGCCCTACAACTTTGTCAGGTCTGCTTGTGACTTTTCCGAGTTCGGTGATGCTGAGCGTAGACGTGTTCGATCCAAGGATGGCATGTTTCGGCGCCGCCTTGTCCATCTGTGCGAACAGTTTCTTCTTCATCTCAAGGTTCTCGGGAGCCGCCTCAACGATCAGGTCCGTGTTCTTGAAAGCTTCATCCATGTTCGTGGTGGTGTGTAGACGTGCCATCGCGGCATCTGCATCTTGCTTGTTGACAGTTCTCTTCTCGACGAACTTGTCGATGCTCCACTGGATCTTCTGACGTGCCTTCGACAGGATCTCGTCATTGATGTCGACTATCGTCACATCGGTGCCAGTCATGATCAGCAGCTGTGCTATTCCATGGCCCATAGAGCCGGCTCCGATAACTGCAGCCTTATTCAGAGGTCGCGTGCTCATCACAATCTCTCCGACTATTCTCGTCCACTATCTGGTATTTCAGAGATTAGATCGGGACCAACTCGTAGCTGGGTCCGTCTGGCGAGGTCTTAGCGGCAAGCTTGACTTTCATGCCAATCTTGGCCTGACCTAGCTTCACGCCAGTGAGCCAAGCTAGCACCTTTACTCCCTGCTTCAACTTGGCGACGGCGACAGTGTATGTTTCGTGCCCAGCAAAGCTTGGTGGCCGTACAATGACGTGGGTGAAAGTCTCGATCTCCCCTTCTTCGCCTGTAAGGTCGATCCATTCCACGTCCGAGCTGAGACACTTGGCGCAGTCGACTGTGGGTGGGAAATACTTCTGTCCACATTTCTTGCATTTGGTACCGTAGACTTTGCCGTTCTCTAGCTCATCCCAGAACTTCGCTGTCTTGTTCGTTGGGATGTCGAAGGCGAAGGTGATGGGTCTGGACTTCAAGGCTCGTGTAGGAGGACCAAAAGCCATCTTAATCCCTCCCGAAGATCGTCACGTAGCAGTAATGCCCGGTTCCTCCAACGTTGTGTGCCAGCGCGTTGCCATGTTTGACGGGCACTTGCCGTTTCTTTGCTTCTCCGCGCAGCTGACGTGTGGCCTCTGCCGCCATCGAGACCCCGGTCGCTCCGATCGGGTGTCCTTTAGCCTTCAGGCCTCCATCAACGTTGACAGGTACCTTTCCGCCGATTTCAGTTTGGCCTTCACGAATCATCTTCCCAGCTCCTCCTCTTTCGCAGAATCCGAGATCCTCATACGCAAGTAATTCAGCAATTGTGAAGCAGTCGTGAACGGTTGCGACATCGATCTTGGATGGGTCAGCCTT
>JALHTB010000179.1 GCA_022865625.1 Candidatus Bathyarchaeota archaeon | reverse complement strand
GTGCCTGTGCCGGTCGCGGGCCTCTCAGCAAGCCTTCACGAACTCATCGTAGGGTCGCAGCCACTTGACGCTATCATTGAGGGGCGAAGTCGAGAGGGTTTTGAACCAATCATGGTTGGGAACCCACGTTCACCAGTGTGAGTGAAACCGAAATCCTAGTTATTGGCGCGGGACAGCAGCTTATCTTGTCCCAAAGAGGGATGAAAAGCCGGCTTGAGTGAGACTCATGGTCGGCGAGTCAGGTGATTCAACGGCCGCTGTTTCTTTCGACGAGCTTATCCGACTTTACCGGGCTGTGTTGCGCGAAACCGGAGGCGAGTATGGCTTTGTTAGTGAGGGCACTTTGCATTACATAATAAACAGGCTAACCTGGATGCGTGGGGACGTCTTCTCTAAGGCTGCGTATGTGATTCGCGAGATCTCCACGGGACATCCTCTCGTCAACGGAAACAAGCGGTTGGCATTCGCTGTGGGAGTTCTCCTCCTCAGGAAAGCCGGATACGAATTGTCTGTGGACTCGGATGCGACGATAGCCTTAATGCTGAGGGTGGCGCGTGGAGAGGTGTCCAAGAAGGAACTCAAGTCATGGCTTCGGAACAGATCCAAGAAGATCTAGTAGAAGACATCATACACCGCTACAAGGCCATTCTAGTCGGTCTTGCCAAGCACTAGCGGGCAACATGCTCGGTCCTCATTCGGCTACCATCTGCACGATTTCTGGTTGCTATTCACGACTTGGCGTTATCGCGCACCAAGAGATCTGCCGCCTCTCGTCGAGCCCAACCTGTGCGAAGTAGGCTGACCATAACAGAGCGAGCGCAAGCTCCCGACTTCTGGTCGTGGAGTAAGCGAGCCCTTGCAGCTTAAATGTCTGGCACACACCGGATCTGCTGGCTCGAATGAGACAAACCCGGAAGGGACAGTAGGCTCAGATGTGGTTGAGATGTCCGAAGACTCGAATAAGGCTCTCAACCGAAAATAGGCGGGGCAGGTTCGAGTGAGGAAGCATCATGAATATGGCGGCTCGCTGCGGCGGGTACGCTGTCAGGCCAATGGTTTGGCCTATGCTTCTACACTGGGATGGATGCGGGTGGAACCGCAACAACGGAATGCCCACCCAAGCGAAGAGGATCGGAGTGGAAGCATGAATCTCCCGACTTCAGTCGCGGAGAGAGTCAAGTAGAGAAAAGCGGTGCTTCCGGGTCCGCCGTTCATGTACTTGTAACTGCACCAAAGCGCGAAGTCCTTGCTGGACGATGTTTTCACTGGTGCTGAGAGATTGCCGTTGGGGGCATATTCAAGAAACCCATTGGAGTGGGAGCCTTCCGAGTTCGATCTTGCTGGATTAAAGAAAGCCCATGTGAGACTTGGAGAACTCATCCAGAAGAGAAGTGAGCTGGAAGGACAACTCGGCGTAACAATAAGGTAGAATCTACTACTCGGTGCGAAGAGGAATGATTGGGGAAAGGATCAAGAGGTAGGACTGCACAATAGAAGAGGCGGGGAAGCGATCATGGGGAAGGGTGAGATATGCTGGCTGGTCAAGTTTCTGGGAACATCGCCAGCGGGGCTAGCCAAGGCCTCCGCATTCGAGACACGGCTGAAGCTCCAGAAGGCAGCCTTCCTGCTTGGGCATTTGGGAGTCACCCCCTTTACAGATTATCCTTTCAGCATGTATGTTAGTGGCCCATATTCGCCCTTGCTGGCGACCGAATACTATCACCTAGATGGAATCAAACCCGCTCGCGCCAAGATGGATCGCAGCGTCACGCGTGTTCTGAAATGGTTCGCTTCAAAGGATAAGAGATGGCTAGAGGTTGCTTCAAGCGTAATCTCCATCAGGGATCGACATAAGGGTGTAGGAAAGGGTGAGGTGTACTCCGTTCTCACATTGTCTAAGCCTTGGGTTACTCACGAGTATTTCGATAGTGTCGTAACCGAACTTGCAGGAAAAGGCCTCTGACTCCCACTGTTTTCATCTCGATACTTGTTATTTGATGAGTTATCTAGATCACCCGCAAGGTGGAGATCCATCCAAACGGGCGAAACAGGTCATAGACCGTTTGAGGAACAAGGGAGTTGAACTCAAGATCTCCGAAACATCTGTTGGAGAACTTGCTAGAGTTGTAGTTAGGGACAAGAATGATGAGGCTCTCTTATGCAACCTCTTTCGTAGAGCAAAGGAGAATCAGGAGTTCACGATTTGTGGTGTGCAAAATGATGACCTTACTCAATTCGTGCAGCTTGTTGGTGAGCTCAGGAATGAGGAGCATTTGATTGAGACGACCGATGTGCTGATCACTGCGCAAAGTATGATTGACATGAGATGCGTTGGGCTTCTAACCTTCGATGTAGGAATCATTGGTAGCAAGGGGATTGAGAAGGTACGCGACAGACACCGTAAAGGCTTCGTAATCACCGACAATCCCTAGTAGCCTAGCCGTCTCATGCGCCGACAGTTAACACCCATATGCATGAGCCGACAACTTAACAGCGCCGGTTTCTCCAGCTCAAATGCCTGACATTTCACGTCGGGTACGTTACGCGCGCTCTATTCAGTGCTCGGCTCACGGACGTACTTGAACCCCGCCAACTGCATTGCCGCTATGGAGCCCTTCGCATCTGCGACAGATCCGAATACGATGTCAACGTCTTTGGTTGCCACTTTTCTGCCCAGGAACGTCATCTCTCCTACTCTTGCTTGTCATCTCCCAGGAATGGGTATTCGCTCAGCCTGCTTCACCATGAGGAAGGAAGATTATCTTGCACAGAAATAGCTGGTTATGTTCGAGCAAGTTGCAGTTGATGAGCGATGTGCGCCAAAAGAGCTAGCAAGCGAGCGATTGTTGTGCCGACTGGATGGTGGAAGGCCTTGCCCCGGAGGATCTACTCGGAGCTTCAGAAGCTCGAATCCAGCCAGTCATGGTTCGAGGTATACAAGATCGATCCTGGGGTCTATGTCTTCTACGAGCCCGGCCAGTTTGAAGAGGCCATATCATATCTGGTGGTCGGAGAGGAGAAGGCAGTTCTGATCGATACGGGATGCGGAATAGGCAACGTGAAGACGCTGGCAGAGGGGTTCACACAACTACCCATCATAGTCGTGAACACGCACAGCCACTACGACCACATCGCACAGAACTACCTGTTCGACGAGGTCGCAATATTCGACGCCCCCAACGCCCGGCAAGCCGCCAAGAATGGTTGCAGCAAGGCAGAGATGGCTGACCTCCTCGCGGAAGGGATGCTGTGGAAACCGCTGCCTGAGAATTTCGATCCTAGGAACTACCACGTGCCACCATTCACGGTGACCTGGTGGTTGAAAGATGGTGATGTCATCGATCTGGGAAATAGGAAGCTGGAGGTCATTCACACTCCGGGTCACAGCCCTGACTCCATATGCCTCCTCGACAGAGATGCCAGGCTATTCTGGACAGGGGATACATTCTACACCGGCGCAATCTACGTTCACCTGCCCGGTAGCAACCTCGACGCCTTCATCAATAGCTACGAGAAGATGATCGCTCTCTCTCCACTCTATGAAAGGCTCATGCCTAGCCACAACGAACCTTGGGTTGAGAAAGCCATACTTGAAAGAGTTCTAGGCGCGGTTCGAGACATTCGAGCAGGCAAGGCCGAATACATCGAAGGGATCGACGAAGGAGTCAGGATCCGAAGATACGAGTATCCACGTTTTGCGATCACAACGAAGGCCCGCTAAGCCACAACGATCGTGAGCATGTAGCAGACGAAATCGAAAGTTCACATTTCGACGCCCGCACCACGAGCGCACACACACACAATACCAAAAACGACGCCTACCAACGGTTCAAATTTGGATGCCCGTACCGAGATGACTGTGTGTGCACACCATGAGGCGCCAACTTATTCTGTCGAAAACGAAAATCACAATAGTTCGCGTGATCACACCGAAACAATTGAAAGAAGAATGATTCCAACTATGACAAGAAGTACGGCAATCTTGTGGGTTTGAACCATCCTTTCATTTAGGAAAAGTTGTGCGAGGATGACGGTGATGGCAGGCGATGCGCTAGATATCGGAGCGACGATCGAGACGCTCCCGGCGCCTATGCCGACTATGAAGCCCAGGATTCCTGCAAAGGACGCTAGACCGACCGCGAATATGCTCTTCAAAGAGACTCTCTTATGAATATCTACCATCCAGAGATTCTTTACGAAAGGGAATATCAGTAGGAGTAGGAGCGTCAAGATCACACGGGTGAAGAATAGGGTTCCAATCTCACCAATATCTATTGAAACCAGTTTGATGAGCACAGCATCGAACCCAGCACAAACCACGGATGCAAGAACATATGGAATGCCGGCGTTCGAGTGGCCACTTGAACTGGTTCTCATGGAGAGGACCAATATGCCAATAATTACCAATATTATGGATGACGCTTGGGAAAGACTGAGCCTTTCCCCAAGAATCACAAAAGAAAGAGCAATTGCTACAACCGCAGAGGTTGAACTCACCGGAGCTATGATACTTGCCTTTCCCACAGCCAAGGCTTTAAAAAAGAATAACATCGCCGAAAAGCCGCAAATCCCTGTCGCAAAGATCAACCCGATCGTTCTCGGTGATGATGGTATTGGCGGAGTGTAAACTGCAGCCAAGAGGAAGATCGGACCTAAGGCCACAAGCTGTACGTAAAGCAAGAGTCTGTAGTAGCCTATGGATCCGATTGATCTCTTGATGAGGAAATCACCGCAGCCCCAACCGATCATTGAAACGACCCCGTACCCGACGGAGACAATCTCAATCATCATCTGTGGGGTCACTCCCGATTCCGATCACCAAAGAAGCCTCTTGGGTGACTTCCGTTCACACCTGTTTTGGGAATAAAGGTATTCTCGATTCGCCTGACAAGGACAATCGGTTGCCGATTCAACTAGCCGAAGTGTGTGTGGTTCTCTTGGTGCGCACACACAACTACTCCTCGTATGAGGGTTCAAATTACGACGTCCGTACCACGAGACTCGACGATGACTTCTTGGGGAGGAATTGGTTTTCTGCTCTCTGACCAAGCATAGTAGATGATCCAAATCATTGCGAGGACCATCCCAACCAAGACCGCTGAGACCCATGCGAAGGAAGTGGTCTGAAAAGGCGCTTTCTCAACTGATGAGCAAGCTTCCAATGGACGAGATATCGGAAGTATTCTTCCACACAGGGCTCACTTACGGTCAGTATTGGGTGTTCTATCCGAGCCCGAACACCTTCAGCTACAATCCAAGTGGATGCTATTACCGTCAGGAGCCTACTATGCCAACAATATCTTCGAGCCCCGAATCTGGGATAACGGTAACCCTAACAGTTTCACATATCAAATCCAGTGGCAAGGCGTGAGTTAGATAGGCTTGGAGATTCCAAGCCTTCCCCTCTTTTCTAGTCCAAGGGTTCCCCCCTATCTCCCCCTGTTTGATCAGTTTGGAAAGGAGCCTCTTCCATCCGACCACGATATCCACAATGACAACAAGGGGCAAGACGATTCCGACTACGGCCAACGGCAAAACAAGGAATTGGCATGACGCGGGAGCCTGACTACAATCCGAAAGAGGGGAAAACGGAGACTTGAAAGAGGGACTGGTCGCCCAAAGAAAGATTCCCAAGCCAGCGAGCACTCCTGCAACTACTATGAGAAAAGCGAGCAAGTTCTCAACGAGAGGACGCACTTGACCCTGACCCCCTTCTTCTCTTGTACGAAAGGATGACAACCGTTGACACTCCGACTATTATGAGAATTGCGGATAGAGTGCACAACTCTCTGAATCCGCTCTCGATTGTCTCAGCTTGGTTCAGAAGTGCTATTGCAGCTTGGACGTGCGCCGAAGCCGATTCGAAGTCCCGTTGATGGAAACTCCCCGTTGCGAGTTTGTACGCTT
>JALHTB010000032.1 GCA_022865625.1 Candidatus Bathyarchaeota archaeon | reverse complement strand
GAAGGTCGCGACAGTCCCCCCGTTGCTACTGTTCATAATCGTTATCGTAGCCGAATTTCTCATTTGGACCTTTGCGTCCTATGCAGGCATTATCTCCTTTGCCATTAACGCATTCTTTGCATACGACCTCTACGTGAAGACGACAGGTCAACGAGGCTGGATTGAAGCCAGCATGTGATCTCCGAGATTTGGTCAGACACCGAGGCGTCACATTTCAAGCTGATGCCTGGGAGTCCCATTCTTCGAGTTTATTGAGAGTCTATTGTTGCGTTTATGCTGGCCTTCTGTTCTTGCTCTTGAAACACATCGGGCCATATCTCATTCTATGGGACATTTAGCTGACCAGTCTACATCCGTCAACGAGTTGTGCCGTGCATACATAGGAACGGAAGGCCCCGTTTGGGAAAGGATTCCCGCCCTAACCCGTCGTGCAACATCGTCCAGGTCGCCGTTTGTGTGTGTGGGTAAGCTGGTGCGAGCCTCTGGACTTGAACCGTCGTCCGTCATTCGTTTGATTTGGGTGTGTGAGGTCTAGTGGTGCGGGCATCGCAATTTGAACCACTAGGGGAGAGGAGTTGTGTGTGTGTGGGTAGCTTGGTGCGGGCGCCCCGATTTGAACCATGACAAGCGGGGCTTCTCACCGTCAAGCCGCTTTGCGGTGACTTCTTCTCGCGCCGTTGACGCCTAGGGTTTTGGCGAGTTTCTTGTGTTCTTTCTTGCTTATCCATTCCACGTGTAGGTATTCTTCGAACTCTTCCTCGGTCATACCGATCCTCCGCGCTTCATCCAACGTGACCTTGTATGCTTCAAGCTCGGTGGGCCGGTCAACGTATGAGAACTTCGAGTCGAATAGGTCGCGGCCTTCCCGGTACTGTTTGATGTGGACGAGTTCGTGGATGATGTCAAGGTAGAGTTGTCTCTCGTTTGCCGATCGTAGGTATTCTGCTTTGACGATTATGGTTCCGTCAGCGTCGTTGACGTACATGTATTCCGCTGAATCATCAAACCTTACCCGCTGGTCTCGCAGGATCTCGACCGCCTGTTCCTTTCCCCCAAACAGTGACTGCACAACTTCTGAGTCTTCGAGGCCGATGAATATGTGGGAGAATGGAAACTCTCCGTGTGTCTCAGAACGGTTGACCTCGAATCCCCTCATCGAAACGTCACTCGCGGAAAGTTCTGAGCCGCTCAGGTCACGTTTCCAAGTCTTAAAGTGTTTCTTTGAGGATCTTGTGACTGTTCTCTTGCTATCCGGCGAGATCATGAATGATTGAAGGTGCCGAACGATGACCGCAAGTACAGAGCGTGTGATTCTCTCATGGAGTGGAGGAAAGGACAGCGCACTCGCACTGGAAGAACTACGCGGTGACCAACACTACTTGATCATGGCTTTGTTGACGACAGTGACAGAGGGCTATGACCGTGTCAGTATGCATGGCATCCGCGTCTCGCTGATTAGGCGTCAGGCCGAGGCGATCGGGATACCTTTGGAGACGGTGTTGATCCCACAGAGCGCAAGCAACGACGAATACGAGTCCAGAATGCGTAAGATACTCACTCGTGCTCAAGCCGACGGGGTTACAGCGGTTGCGTTTGGTGATGTCTTCTTGGAGGACGTGCGGCGCTACCGTGAAGAGAAGCTCGCTCAGGTGGGCATGAAGGGCCTGTTCCCGTTATGGAAGAAGAACACAATTGGCATGGCTAGGAAATTCGTCGAGTCGGGTTATCGAGCGATTCTTACATGTGTGGACTCGCATCATTTGGATCGCTCGTTTGTCGGTCGAGAGTTTGACGAGCAACTGCTCTCAGACCTGCCAGGAGGGGTGGATCCGTGTGGCGAAAATGGAGAATTCCACACATTCGTCTACGACGGCCCTATCCTGCGAACGCCGATATCTGTCAGGAAGGGGGACGTTGTGTTTCGGGAGACCCGATTCTGGTATTGCGACTTGGCTGAAATCTCGTAGAAGATCACTGGACAAACCCAAGCGTTGATCTTTCTCGGAAGCTTTTTAGCACGTGTCTTCAGTAGTCAGCGTTCGTAGATTGAGGAACGAGAGTTGAGTAAGCCAGTCGATGTCGGCTCGTTGAAGATCGGACAGTACATCATCATCGATGACGAGCCTTGCAAGATCGTGG
>JALHTB010000178.1 GCA_022865625.1 Candidatus Bathyarchaeota archaeon | reverse complement strand
TCTCCAACCATGAGTGTAACCAGCTCACCCTTAATCTCCTGCCCACACGTGTCACAGATCAGTCTCACAAACTGGCCCGGCCGAATTGCGACGTTCGGCTCATCCTTGACAACTCGTGCCACCACGTTGTAGGTGAGAGACGACACATTCGGTATGGATGATATTGTAGACGACAAGAGCGCTTGAAGGTCATCCAGACTGGCTGAGAAAACCGTGAAGAGCACGTTGTGTTCGCCCGTCATTCCATAGACGTTACGGATCTCCGGAATCTTTGCCAGAGCGTTCAGGACATCATCGATTTTTCCTGGTTCCACCTTGGCTGTCGCGACAGCGAAGAGACCGTTTGTTATCTTGGATGCGTCAATTATGGGTGCGATCTTCTTGATCAGGCCCATGTCGAACATCTTCTTCAGTCGGCTTTCAACCGTGGGCGTGCTCACGCCAGCTGTGCGAGCGATGTCCCTAAGCGAGCGTCTACCATCTTCTGTGAGCGCAGTAAGAATGTGAAAATCTGTATCATCAATTCGATTCGTCAAGACTTGCACACATGGTAGTCTGGGTATTGGGCACATTAAAAGAGTTCTCAGACCGACACTGACGAAGAACAGACAGCGAGAAACAAGTCAAGAAACCTAGTGCTTCGTCGATTGTTCAAAGCTGTCTGATGGCCCTTTCCTCAAAGATCTCTAGGAAACGCGGGCCGTTAACAGAGACAGCAACATTTGCCTTTCCTTTGAATTCTATGATCTCCGCCCAAGGTCGCCTATCCGCGATGGTTTGGCCGCGTGTGATCGTACCTTCCGTTTCCACGTCCACCGGATACTCTCTCAAAGTAAGCAGTGTCGGATCGACGAGATATGCAACGGCCATTGGGTCGTGAAGTGAGAAGCTTCCCCAAGACTTCACCAGATTCTCGCTGATTCTCTTCAGAAACTTCGCTCCCCGGCTAGGTAGCTTGATGAGCTCTTCGTATTTGTCTCTAGCCAACACGGCCATTGGATCGGTGGTCACGTCCAATCCGACCACGGTCAGTTTCAGGCCGGAGGCGAAGACTGCTCTCGCAGCTTCCGGATCTACATACGCATTGAACTCTGAAACGGGGGTTACGTTTCCGAAGCCGTAAGGCGTCAAGCCGAACGCCCCTCCCATTATCGTGACGTCCTGTAGCGTCTCCACTATGTGGGGAGCCTTGGCCAAGGCAGACGCCAAGTTAGTGAGCGGCCCTATACACACAAGGTGGAGGTCTCCACGCTCAGATTCTTCTATGATTAGGTCAACCGCGTGGCGAGTGTCAAGTCTCAATGATGGCTTGGGGAGCTTCGAGTCCCCTAGGCCGTCTGTTCCATGGACATATCCTGCAGTGTAGAGTTCTCGCTTGAGAGGTCGGGAATGACCCCGAGCGACTGGAATCTCTCTACGATCGAACGCTTCGAGCACCCGGAGAGCGTTCTCGCTTGTCTTCTCAACCTCGGCATTTCCGCATACAGTGGTGATCGCCCGTATCTTCAGTTCTTTGGATCCTAGAGCAAGCATTATCGCTAGAGCATCGTCGATACCGACATCACAATCGATGATTATGTCTCTAGGCATGTCTGAGGCTGTGCCCCTTCCTTCCACTAATCATGCCCGCGATGGAATCCGCTGCTTCCCTAACCGTCATCAGATCTGGGCGAACTCCACAGCCTGCCAGGGCATGAGCAAGCTGGGTTATCTGTGGGGGCCTAATTTGAGCGCCCGCAAGTGTGTCGGTCTTCTCGAAGATCTCCCTTGTGTGGCCGTCTGCAACTATCTTGCCTTCTGCCACTAGGACGATTCTCTTCACAACTTCGGCTACGAACTTCATGTCGTGTGTGATGACGATCACTGTGGAGCCGGCGTCATTCAGACTCTGAATTAGCTCGGCCACTCGTCTCCTACCCTGATGGTCTTGGCCGGTCGTCGGTTCATCGAGGCAGTACACTTCGGGCTTGATGGACATGATAGAGGCGATCGTGAGGAGTTTCATTTTCCCGTAGTCGAGGTCGTAGGGATGAGTCTGCTCAAATCCTGAAAGGCCTACGGCTTCAATGGCCCACTTCGTGCGTGCCTCGATCTCCTGAGGGGCCAAACCTACGTTCTTCGGGCCGAACGCCACTTCGTCCCAGACCTTGCTCGAGAAGATTTGGTGGGATGGGTTCTGGAAGACGTAGCCAACGGTCAGTGCCAGCCTATTTGCAGGAACTTCACTGGTCTCGACGCCCTTGACGAGAACCCGTCCTTTTGTCGGCTTCAGGAGGCCGTTGAACTGTTTTGCCAGTGTGGTTTTCCCTCCACCGTTCTGACCGATGAGGGCTATGGTTTCCTTCGGTTCGATCTTCAGACTCACACCATTCAGAGCCATGACTTCGTTTCCATAACTATACCAAACGTCTTGGACATCGATCAGGCTCATGAGAGATTCTCCCCTAGCAAATCTCGATAGAGTGCAATGGCCTCGTCGAGTGTGATCGGATACTTCTCAGGTCCGAGCGCGGCTTTGTCGGTTAGGAGATAGGAGAGTTCAGTTACGCTCGGCGGGTCCACGCCTATTTTCCTGAGCTGATCAATCTGCGTCAATACGCCACGCGCTGAGCCTTCCAACATGATTCTTCCTTCGTTCAGTGCGATGATCCTGTCCGCGAAGGTAGCCAGTTCTTCTATCTCGTGTTCGGCTACAATGATCGTGTAGCCTTCTTTGTTCAGTGCGTGCATCGTTTCAAGAACCTCGGTCTTCCCCACAGGATCAAGTTGCGCGGTGGGCTCGTCCATGACGATCACCTCAGGCCGCACAGCTAGGACCGTGGCTATCGCGAGGCGTTGCTGTTGTCCACCTGATAGCTCGTAAGGGGACCGGTCTTCCAAGCCTTCCAAGCCCACTTGTTTCAGAGCGTCGGCGATCCGACTGGGCATCTCCTGTCGGTCAAAGCCCATCATCGACATGCCGAACGCAACCTCTTCGTCCACTCTCGTCGACACGCCTGAGAACTGGTTAGTGGGCTCTTGAAAGACCAAGCCTACTCTCAGTGAGAGTTCCGCCACTGTGTGTTTCATAGTGTCCATTCCGGAGACAATGACACTTCCGCCGTAGGTCCCGCCGTAGAAGTGCGGAACCAAACCGTTAAGCGCCTTGCAGAGAGTGGACTTACCTGCACCATTCGGACCTATGATACCAAACATCTCGCCTTTCATGACCTTCAAGTCGATGTCATGAAGAACGGGGGCGTGACCAGGGTATCCGTAAATCAAGCCTTCGACTCGGACGCTGGCATCGTCAGTTGGCATTGTCTCTGGGTCCTACGTGCTCGCGTAGAAGAGTGAAACGGCTTAAATATTTCGACGATTCGATTCCTCACCATGACATCTCAAGCAAAAGGCAGTGGAGCGACAACTGTCGAAAGACCATCGGGCTTCGCGATCCTACAGATCGTCCTTATTCCCGTCATTGCTGCACTCAACTACGTGACGGGCGTGATCGTCAATATCCTCAAACTGCCAATCTTCTTGGATACTTGGGCAACAATGTTCGGAACGATCGTTGCGGGACTCTGGGTGGGTGCCGCAGGAGGCTTCCTCTACAACATCATAATGGCCTTCACGCTCTGGGGACTTCCAGCGTGGGTCTGGGGTTTCATCAACATCTACATTGCTCTGATAACATGGGTCCTTTGGAGAATCGGGTGGGTGACGGTCAAGAGCCCCGCGAAACTCGTCGCTGCAGGCATTATCGTGGGCGTCACGAATGTCATACCAGTGACACTGATCAGCTGGGGAGTCTTCGGGCTCATGCCTACCTATGCAGGGACGGCATGGATCTATGCAGCAGTACTAGCCAGTACCAGAGACACACTGTCAGCATCCGTTGTCAGCAGCATCATCGCGGAGATTCCTGACAAGCTCATCAGCCTCGTCTTGGCAGCTGTTGTTGCTTCACGTATGCCAACTAGGTTCACACTTCGTCCACCGAAGGCATAGTGCGAAATGTCGAGCACCGCGTTCGCGATACTCAAGTCCGGCTATGTGGCTCGAGATACATTCGTGCATCGCCTCGATGGGCGGACCAAGTTCCTCTTTTTTCTTTGGATCTCCCTATTCAACTACATATTCTACGACCTCTACGTGACATTGGTGTCTTTTGTTGTCGTGATGTTCCTCGCTTTTGTCGCCCGTATCCAGAGATTCGTCGCGACAGTTCTTGTGATAATTGTGCTCCCTATCATACTGCTCGGTATGGGGATAATTGGCGGCCCATTCGGATTCTCGCAAAACAGGACTGCCATAGCTGCCGTGGAGGTATTCGGATTTACTGTCGGCCTCTACCTTGAGGGAACGGTCTACGTATCCGTCTGGACATCACGCTTAGCGGTCACGATAACTGCTGCACTGCTCGCCTACGTGACCACTCACCCGTCAGATCTCGCTGCGATCATGCTGAAGAGTAGACTGCCATACAAGTTCGCATATGCCTTTCTGGCGACGATTCAACTCATACCCATCCTCACAAACGAGATAACGACGATCTATCAGGCTCAAGTCTCCAGAGGGCTCAACGTCCAAGCCAAGCTGGTTGATCGATTCAAGAGCATCGTAGTGCTCATGATTCCACTGACACTTGGAGCAATCAATCAAACCCAAATCAGAGCCATTGCATTAGAGTCACGCGGCTTTAGCGCCCCGGTGAAGAAAGTGATGCTACGAGACCCGAAGCTGAAAGCCTCAGACTACGCTGTCATGACGATTATCGGAATAATGACATGTGTCTTCATCTATCTCATCTGGACCCGGGGCTTGGTACCTTTCATGGCCGGTATCCAGTATGTGAGACCAGGCGGATGAAAAGTGATCCGGCAATGCCTGACACATTACAGTATCACATCAAGTGCAGGAAAGGAGATGTCGCACGATATGTCCTTCTTCCGGGCGACCCCGCTCGTGTGAAGGTAATCGCATCACTCTGGGATCAGTCACGCATGGTCGCCGAAAACCGTCAGTATGTAACGTACACCGGCAAGGTCTCTGGCGTGGATATCTCCTCAACATCGACAGGGATTGGGAGCCCATCTGTCGCGATTGCAGTTGAGGAGTTGGCAAGATGCGGTGCTGACACATTCATACGCGTCGGAACATGTGGCGGACAACAGAAGAACCAGAAGATCGGGGACATCGCAATAGCAACCGGCGCGGTCAGATGGGAAGGCACCACTCGACAATACGTTCCGATCGAGTACCCAGCCGTGAGCACACCGGAAGTTGTGATGGCGCTCATCGAGGCCGCGGAGCGCATAAGGGCCGATTATCACGTGGGCATAACCAAATCCGGCGACAGCCTGTACGCGGGCATGGCATTTGGAGGCTACCAGCAGAGTTGGATGAAGAACGTCGAAGCGGACTTCACAAGAGCGAACGTCATCAGCTCTGAGATGGAAGCGTCAACCATCTTCACGCTCGCGAATCTGTTCCGGCTACGTGCAGGGTGTGTCTGCTCGATCATTGACCTCGTGATAGCAGATGAAGCTCAGAAGCCTGGACAGGAGCTGTCGGTCGAAGAAGCCTTCCAGCCCAAACCAGAGTACATCCTCAGAGCTTGCAGATGTGCAGTTGAAGCCGTGAAGATCCTGGACAAATGGGATCGGGACAAGGAAAGCAAAGGCAAGAGCAGCTGGTTCCCTTCGCTGAGCTACACCCCGCGCGCCTAGGATCGGATGATCATTACTGAGCTAAGTCGTCTGCATGGCAACAGCCCGTGTGAAGCGTTTGATTGCACGAGCCTTCTCTTCAAAGTCCTGAAATGACCAACCGGGGTAAGGCCTATGCGTTGTCGTCAAGACCAATCGTTCTCGACCTACACTCTCGGCCACATGTCTAACCACTTCGACGAGTCCATCGGCTGAAACATGCGAGCTGCACAGAAGATCCACCGGAATGCCGGTGAAGAAGACCGTGTCAGGCAGCAATGCTCTCACTGCCTTGAGGGCTGTAGCCCATTCGTGAGCGTCTGCGACAGTCGATTTCGATCCAATGTCCAAGGGATGAAATCCCGAGTAGGCTTTCGCGAGCGGAAGCAGGTGTTTCCTGAGATCCCCGTCACTATGGAGTACTGAATACTTACCTCCCTTCGTGATCGCTTTCCCGAGCTCCACCTGTCGGCCCAGAATTGCATCGGTGAAGTCCGGCCTGTAGATCGATCCTGCGTAGGTGCAGAAATCGTCGGCGATCCTGATAGAATCGATTCCATCATACTCGGTTGCTCTCCTCGCGACTTCAAAAAGAAGGTCGAAGAATCTCCTGTGGATCATGTCGGCTTTTCGAGGGTCGAGAATCGTCAATACTGAGAAGTCGAATTGATGCGTAACTTGGTTCAGCTTCATCGCCTCGGGGGTCTTCCCTGAACTGCAAGAGTACTCAGAGTACTCCGTCGGTCCCAAGACCTCGAGTTGAAACGATTTCGACTCGTCCACCTTGAGCGTGGCAGCCACTACCTCGTCCATCTCAGACATGAGCTCGTCGACGGTTGGCCAGTCGTATTCGTTTGGTTGAAGTCTGTCACACCATTCCCGCCGGGTCTCCGAGCCTCTCCTGAAAGGCCCGCCTCTCTCCAGAAACTCAAGGCGCTTGAACCAACATCTGACACCGACGATATCGCCCACTCTTGCCTCGAGCTCGGGATCTGCGAGCCAGAAATAGACCGGGAGTTCGGTTACCTTGCCCTGCATCGCCTGGGAGACCAACTGTCGGGAATCCAGTCTCAACACCTTCAGATCGACGGCACTATGCACCCTGTGGGTCTTTTCGCATAGGATTGGGGGTCTCTCCCCGAATGCCAGCAGAGAGAGGGCCGTCTGTTCTTGGGCTTACGGGTCGAGTCTCTTGATTTATCTTCCCTTCTATCATGTATTTGTGAGGGAGACCCTTGGTCAAGGTTATTGCAGCTGGCGCCATAAACTGGGATGTCAATCTGTTTGTGAAGAGGTTTCCTCAGCCTGGCGAAGAGACCCCCGTGCTACGAATCACGAGAGTACCTGGGGGCAAAGCCGGCAACATGTCAGTGGCTGCAGCCAGACTCCTCGGGCCTGGCCAAGTCGGAATCATAGGGGCACTGGGCTGTGACGACATAGCAGATACGCAGATTCGCCTTCTCAGCGACGAAGGAGTTGATACTTCTGCGATCAGTCGTAAGGCGGACGCGGAGTCTGGACAGGCGTACATCGTCACCGACGATTCCGGGGAGAACGTGATTCACACCTACTTCGGAGCCAATGCCATGTTGAGCCCCGCAGATATCTCGAGCAGACAGATGAGAGAAATCATACAATCCGCAGCAATCACTGCCATAACTGATCCACCAGCGGAGGCGGTGGAAGCCATCGCGAGGATTGCGCACGAAGCCGGAGGACTTGTCGCGTGGGATCCTGGCGTTAGGGCAGAAGCAGGTATGGAGAGACTTCGCAGAATACTTCTTTGTACAAGCTACTTGTTTCTCAACGAGATTGAGGTTGAATACATGACGGGAGTCAAGGAGCCCACCGAAGCCGCGAGACACCTGTCAGCGATCAACCCACATCTGACCGCGATCCTGAAATCCGGCAAAGAAGGATGCACGATGTTCGGATCCGAATCAACGATTCGAATTCCAGGGATCGATCTCGCGAAATGGGGACTGAGGATCGTCAACACCGTGGGCTGTGGCGACGCCTTCCTCGGAGCCTTCTCAGCTGCTAAGGCAATGAAACGCAGTGACGAGGAAGCCCTACAGCGGGCAAACTGGGCGGGTGCCTTGAAAGCTACCAAGACTGAGACGAGAGGCAGCCCCACGAGGTCTGAACTTGAGAAGTGGGTTTCGCGAACGAGCACTCCAAAGGGCTCCTAGTGCGTACCCACATGGCCGCTAGTTCCTGGCACCCCGGGCCCCGACGCATATCACGTTGCGTCGTCTCGTGGAGGGACAAAGAAGATTGTGGAGCCCCGGGCGGGGTTTGAACCCGCGACCTTTGCCTCCGTGTGAGTCCTCAATCGGCAACTCTTACCAAGGCAACGCTTTCTGCTGTTTCCTGACATCTACCAAGCTGAGCCACCGGGGCCACGATGGTTCAGGTCGGAACTATCTTCTAATAAAGTTTCGAGCACGATGGAAGATGCACTTACGGCGACATTTTCCTAGAAGGCCATAGCTCAGAAATGACAGGAATGTGCGTGTGTGAAGCAGGGTCTGGAGTCGATTAGTCAAGCCCGGGTTTGTCTATCAGCCGCTCACCATTTGTTTTTACTAAATGTTTAAGACTACTCCACCATGATGGATTGTCCAACGAATGTAAGGAGGAAGAATGAATATTGGTTAAGCGATGTCCATCATGCGGATACAACAACAGAGACGACGCCGTTTTCTGTTCGAGCTGTGGCGGTTCACTAGCGGCTCCGGGAGCACTAATGATGAAACCAGTGCCGTCCGTTCGCGTAGTGACTCCAGTGACTCCAGGCGCTCCGATGAGAGTTCCACCTCCAGGAATGTGCTTCTATCACCCGAGCCTTCCTGCAGTCTACATATGCAACCGCTGTGGTCGAGCAATATGTCGTGACGACTCAAAGGCCTACATGGATCTAGTGCTCTGCGTACAATGCTACGCTGGAATCGTTCCACCGATGGCTATGGCACCGCCAGCCCCAGCCGCACAGGCATACGGACCTCCAGGACCAGCACCTGGCTTTGCGCCGTTTCCTGGACCGATGTTCGGTCCGGTGGGAGCACCAATGATGCCGGGCGGCCCTGCAAGGTCACTTTGGGGCTTCATCATCTCTATGGTTTCAGGTATCGTGGTACTACTGAATGCAGGCTTGCTTTTGGCATGGCAGTTCTATGGCGGCTCATTTCTCTGGGCGAACATCTTCTTCTGGATCTGCAAGATCGACGGGTACTCGTGTCCACTGCCTACAGGTTCCACTGCAACCGGTAACATCACATTTGTCCTCGGGGTAGTCATTGGGCTGATCCTGATCGTCGGCTCGATCCTGATGATCTTGGGCTATGGCACAATCGGCAGCGTTGTCGTCTTCCCGATGGCTGTCTTCAGCCTGATAATCGGGGGCGGCTTCATAGCAGGCTTCGTACTCGGAATAGTCGCCGGCATCCTCGGCATGATAGGGCGATAGTCCTTAAATCCCCCCAAGTTTTTCTTTAACTTACCATCTGTTTGGTGTGTCTTCCGTGTCGTACGTCGCGATCTCCGGCCAGGTGATCGATAAGGTAGTTAGGGAGGCGAGAGAGCACCCAGACGAGCAGGTGGTTGGAGTACTCCTCGGCGGACAGTCCGGCAACGCCATTGTGATTGAAGACGCTGCCACAGGCGCCGCTGAGTCAAACTCCACTCACGCGACTCTGACCGGGGATTCGATCGCGAAGATCGCAGATGACATAATCAATAAGAGAATAGGAGGTAGTATCGTAGGTTGGTATCATTCTCATGTTCGCGGAGGCGTCTTCATGTCCGAAACGGATGTGGAGACTCAACTCAAACTTCAACAGTTTTCTCCCATGGTG
>JALHTB010000177.1 GCA_022865625.1 Candidatus Bathyarchaeota archaeon | reverse complement strand
TATGGCATCTATGCCATAGATGCGATGTATCTCAAGACGGCGTTAGACAATCGCGCAATCTTGGTGTCATTGGACAAAGAGGACTTCATAGACAAAGTGGACTCCAAGAGACCGAGTATTGAATCATATCACGTCTCCCAATTTCCATTCTGAGCGCAATAACACGGCGACCGCAACAGTGGCGAGTCTTGGAAGTGCCTTCTAGGTGACCGCACTTGCCGGAAGCGTTTGCTCTTGTTGGTGTTTCCCTATCAGAAAGGAGACCTCGTTGACGCTCTCGTTCAGCGTCCTAACTAAGGGGTGGCTCCTATCTATCCTGTACATGATTGCCCTACCTATCTTCCTCGAAACCTTCACAACTCCCAACTCTTCTAGGTCTTTGAAGTTCTTGTAGACTGCTTGCTTGCTCATCCCTAGCTCTCTGGCCAACTCCTCCTTAGCGAAGTCGAAGTATGGGTTGGTTAGGAAGATGTCTATTATCCGCAGTTTCGGGGAGTAACCAAAAGCCTTGAGCAGAAGCGAGTCTCCAGTATCCTTGTACCTTGGTTGTTGATCCATTTCTATCCTCAATGGTGATTCGATGGCAAAGTACTTATTTCTTTTATGCAGCGTGACCGTTCGACAAGACTCGTCGACTGAGTATACCACTCTGAAATCTCCGACCCGCAGGGATCGAAATCTTTCAAGTTGTCCTCGCAGATTCTTGCCGAGGTATGGAACACTCTTCAGTAGTTCAATCGTCTGCAGGATGCGTCGAATACTTGGCTTTTCCAGTTTCCGCAGATCTCTCAAGAAGCTTCACGTGGATACAAGGCTATAGCTTGCTTTCTCTGCGGAGTTTGCTCTTGAGTTGCTCAATTGTGTAGAGCCTGCCCGCCTTCGCATCTTCTTTGGAGTCCCTGATGGATTTCGTCAGGGCTTTGTCTCTGAGGACTTCTTCTGTTTCCAATAGCTCTTCAAGAATATCCCGTGTTTCTGACAGCAGCTTCCTCTCCTGTGCGGGATCCTTCACCGAACGCGGAACACTTGTGGCCGCCGCCAAATGGCAGACTCTGTCCACTCTCCTCAGCACCGACCGGGGCATCCTTCGGATGTCTGCTCGCACCAAATGAAAGTTGGGCGAGCGTTGCGAGTGAGACAGGTTTCTTGCCTTGTCTGTTGAGAAGTTGTCCAAGACGATAACGTCATGACCCGCGTCGATAGTCGGTCGACGAGGTGGCTTCCAATGAAGCTCGCGTCCCCCGTCGCCAAGACCCTCAACTGAATTCCATTCAGACGGTCAACGGTACCTAAGACCGCGACACCATATTACTTTCGCACGAGTTTGGGCTGTTGCTTGTGGCCTTCAGGGGAGTTGTCGGTACCCCTTTCCTCTGTGGAAGATGTCTGTGACGTAGATTATCCCTGCCACCACTGCGTAGATCACTCGATAGTCGCCGATTCTCAGTCGGAACAAGTCTTCTCTGCCTTTGATCCCTCTCAATCTCGCTATGTCAGCGCCAGCCCTTGATTCATAGGGGTTCGCTTCGAGTGCTCGCAGTCCGCGGATTAATCTAGACCGTAGCTGGGGGCTCATCCTTTCGAGGGTCTTGGCGACTTCCCGGTGAAGTTTCACTTCGTAGGGCATTCAGAGCTCGTCCAAAGAAACAAAGGCTTGTTTGTCTTTGAGGCGTTCATACTGGTTCTCCATGAATCCCTCGTATTCAGCGAGGGACATTAGCCGCCTCAAGATCTGATCGTAAGTTTCACCCTTCTTCCCAAAGGACCGCAAATGTTCTCTGGTTTCCTTCGCCACCGGAATGGTCGTAACTCCCATGAACCATCGGCGTTAAGTGAAGTTATAAGTAGCTTATAGCTCTACTGCGGCTTACCCCAGTGGACTCCGGGTGGTTCAGTTGCAGGCGGTCTCGGTATCTGCCAAGCTCACTAGGAAAGAGGCTGAGCTGCTGAATAGGTTGACGAGACAGTACGGTTTCACCAGCAAGAGTGAGGCAATAAGAAGCGCTATCCGACTTTACCTCAGTCTCGTCGAACTAGGTCACGAGGATCGAGTGAAAATGCTCCAGCCAGTCAACGAGCTGATCGCCCCCAGCACGAAGAATGCGAGTGAGTTGATCGAGGAAGAGCATAAGGAAGAGGACGAGGTTTGAGGTTCCGCTTGGGGCCTAGCGTTTGGTCAAACTTTTCAATAGAACTCGACTTTGCAGAGTCGAGAGAAGAGCATCGTTTCCTGCGGCTACGGAGCGGGAAGGGTTTCCCTCCTCGTGATTCTCTTTACTGCGTCGAATCCCTTATCGAATGAGAAGAGAGTCCTATCCCGCAGTCTTGCCATATGGAAGATGATGTTGGCATCGGTGAGGCTTAGGTGAGGATGTTCCAGGAACACATCGTATGTTGCCCGAAAGCTATCTTCGTCATTGTAAAGCGTGGTGATTCTGGGAGATCTGGTAAACATTTCCAGGGTCTCTTTCGCCGTCTCGAAGGATGTCTTTCGCAGCAGGTGGTTCACAGTTTCCAGAGCAACATAGTCAGTCACGTAGGCTCTCTCGCGTGTTCTCTGAAGGATGGTTGGCAGTAGGCGTTTGGCTTTGTCGTGCCATGAGTCGTTCTTGTTCTTGTATGCTATCCAGATGACTGAATCTATGAACATCAGGCCACCAGGTCGTGCTCCTTGAGGGCATCCGATCGGCGCCCATCAACAATCGTGTCGAGCCATTTTTCGAGAGGATCCGGCTGGACGGAGGTTCTCTTGTCGAGGTACTCACGCATGGCAACCTCGATCAAGTGACTTCGAGACCTTACCTTGACCCGGTCTACCGCCCTGTCTATCTCGCGTAGGAAACCCTTCTTGAGGGTTATAGTGACTCGCTCACTCATGATCTGCACCAGACCTTGCTTACGTTGCCGGGTACGGAGTATGAAGGCCCCGCATATAAAGGCATACTTCTACGCAACTGACCATCCAAGGCTTCGCCACATTACAGAACCAGTTTGCCCTTGCACGCGATCTTCACGTCCCCAGATCCTCGCGAGCCAAGAGACCCAATCGATTCCGGACCGAATTTACCGTGATTTCAATCCGCAATCATGGGGGGTGGTCCTTCCCGGCTCTTCCTAAATAGCGGTGCAATACTGCAAGAACCCAAACACGCTCATTGGCAGTGATCAAATCATGCGCCGGGTTCCCTGTCCTTCCTTCTTGTGAGGCATAGAAACGTTGAAGCCGAGAGGATTGATAACATCACGTCTTCCACAGAATCTAGTGGCTCGCCTCTCAATCACAAGCCTTCGTGGAGTTCCCATGCTATCCCTGCAAGCAGAACTGCGAGAATCACAACTTTTGCACTCGCTCTCGGTCTGAGGAACAGAATAATCGAAGCCAATCCTATCCCGAAGAAGACATGCGAAAAGCCGTGGATGCTATAGATCTCCGTCCTCAGTAGGACGCCTTCGAGTCCTGCACCAAGTCTCTCCAGAATCGTGACCACTAGACATGAAAGGGCTCCAATTGTAAGGTACCTCAGAACTTGCTCCACGCCAATGGGGGCTAGCTCGATCTCAGGTGAACGGCTCGACATCAAGCAGCTCTAGGCCGACCGGGCTCCGTCCATCATCATAGAAGAAGACTGCAAGACCATCATTGGTGGCCTCACCGATGGGTTTTGCGACATGTTTGAACCTGACGTACAGATCTCCCTTGGAGCCAAAGTCAACGGCCACGACCTTTCTAGGAAGCTTCACTCCGTACTTGGCCTCAACCTTCGCCAAGATCTTCTTCAGATCCAGCTCTAAGATCGTTTCAGGCAGAGTAATTGTCGATACCTCCTCTCCTTCCTGCTAACGCTCGTCAGATAGGCTGTTCGTACGAGGCCTTCATTGTCGGTCGGCTCATATATAACCACGAGGAAGTGGCTTTCATCGATGCGCATCAACGCATGAACTCCGCCGCGCCCATTTCTGTAGGCTTCATCGGGTTGAATCAAAGCCCTCGACAGGAGCGCCGTTTCGAATCCTACTTCCGGATGCCTGAACGTGATGTGCAACCAATCCTGATCCAGAAGAAGCACCTGCCTACCATCAAACGCCTTAACCGAGATGGCGTAACTCATTGATATCGCTCCTACCATCAACCTGCACGCAGACTAAGCCCTTTCCGTAATGGGCAATGATGCAAGGGCGGCCGGGACCTATACTCGCGATCCAGAAAGAGATGTTCCGTGACCACTTCTTCTTCGACAAGATGGAGAAGGTTGAGCTTGAACCGCTCGAGCCCCAGCAGATGGTTGAGGCTTACAGGAAACGCTTCAAAGCACTTGCCCCGTTCACAGAGGACGCGCTCTTCACGCTCGCCCGGGTGAGTCGCGGAATCTTCCGCCGCTTCCTAAGATACATCACGCTCGCCCTCGGACATTGGGAGATAGACGGGAAGGGGCTTATCGACACGGCAATCGTGAAGCAAGCGGTCACGGTCGAGAGGTTGGCTGAGGATATGGAGCTTGAACTCGCGGAGTTATTTCCGAAACAGAGCGATCTGCGGCTTCAGGTGATCAGACTGTTGATGCATCTTGAGGAATCCGGTCCGCGGAGCCAGACTGAACTCGCAGACGAGAATTGGATCGGCAGCCTTGGCGCTCTGGCGGGGTTGTGGGCTGAGGTTAAGGTTGGCTTCTTTCTTTTAGGAGGCAGGTCTCTGATCTCTGCCCGCTCAGGAGTAGTTCAATTCCGTCCAGCGCTCGCATGCCGATCAAGGATTTTCCCACACCATATTTTGGAGTATCTACCAGGATTTCCGTCTCATCGGCGAGCGGCAGTTTCAGGAGGGCGCGTGCGGTACGCATGGGAACGGGACCTATGAGGGTTCGGTAGATGCGCGATTCAGATTCCGGAAGCTCGGCCCTCTCGAAATAGCTGAAGGCTTCTCGAGATAGTAGCATTGCTACAGCGAACCCCGTGTCGATCGGCATCGGTTGTTCATGGACTACGCGTTGTCCATCTAGGGTGCTGAGGGTTACGGGCACCGTCGGACGATTTCCGTCCAGATTGGACCAGCAGTCTAGAGATTCAAAGAGCCGCCTAGCCACTCCAATTCCTCCCTCTTGTCCTTGCCTATCACGGTGACAATGGCATGTCGGGCTTCGGGAGCTTTCAGCCTAAGGTCCGTCGCAGCGGAACGCGGATTATCGTAGGTTCCGAGAAGTTTTCCTCCAGCGATGAGGATCGTCTTGCCCGCGTACTTCTCAAGTTCTTGCCGCAGGGCATTATATGCGGCGTTGTTCACGTCCCTCTCCGAGAGAGTCTGGGCGTCTTGGTCGTAAGATCGCCAGAGTTGGAAAGCTTCCTTGACTGCTTGTGCCAACCTAAGGCCGCGCCTAATCGCTTCGGCACGGAGGGAGCGCTTCGTCTTCTCATCCAAGCCTCTTATGACCATAACTGGGCGAGCGCAAGCTCCCGACTTTTGGTCGTGGAGTAAGCGAGCCCTTGCAGCTTAAATGTCTGGTACACACCGGATCTGCTGGGCCGAATGAGACAATCCCGGAAGGGACAGTAGGCTCAGATGTGGTTGAGATGTCCAAAGGCTCGAATAAGGCTCTCAACCGAAAATAGGCGGGGAAGAGTTCGAGTAAGCAGAGACATCATGAATATGGCGGCTCGCTGCGGCGGGTACGCTGTCAGGCCAATGGCTTGGCCTATGCTTCTACGATGGGATGGATGCAGGTGGAACCGCAACAACGGAATGCCCACCCAACAGAGGATCAGAGTGGAAGCATGAATCTCCCGACTTCAGTCGAGGAGAGAGTCAACAATGTCACCAAGATCACCTTGGTGACAACGGGCACTCTGCTAGCATAAACCTTTCCGGCCACATCACGTCTGGCCGGCAACGAGAACCGCTAGGTGATGTCTTCCAATTCTCAGAGAGCCCAGATCTCCCGGTCGGTCTCTTTCATGTAACGCCTGTGCTCGTCTGTAATCCTTCTAGAGCTAGGTTCTTGTCATGCCTTTGATCTCGTCGTAATGTCTGTCATCTGAGAGGATCTTGGCTTTTGCCGCTAGGGCGGTGGCTGCGACTATGCAGTCGCCGGTTGGTATGTTCGGATGGTGGCTCTTCAAGAGGCCTGCTTCTCTTGCTATTTCGGCCGTAAGGTTGGCGATTACGAGTCCGCTTCTCTTGAGAGACAGGTATCTGATCGTCGCTTCTTCTCTTCCGCGTTTGTCGGAGACGTAGCGCACGATTTCGGTAACAACTATTGTGGGTAAGATGCCGGTTTTCTTCTCGATCAGGGTTCTGAGATGCTTGGAGGCT
>JALHTB010000176.1 GCA_022865625.1 Candidatus Bathyarchaeota archaeon | reverse complement strand
CGCAGATCAGAGACCACTTCTCGGAGGTGAGAGAAGAACTTGAAGCTCTTCGTTCAGGCACCGATCGGACCACAAACCGGTCTAGCGGAGATTGACGTCATTCCAGACCACACAATCGGAGAGATCAAGCAGCAGGTCTGCACCTCCTTTGGAGTTGACTCTGCAACGGTTGCGCTAATGTACGGTGGCATCATATTGGACGAGTCCAGCACGGTCGGCAAGGCCGGTATCCCAGAGAACGCTCAACTGGCACTCATGCCTTACAACATCATCGGTGGCAACGGAAGGTGAACATTCCGCTTCTCTACAAGGAGAAGACCTTCACAAACCATCAATTCCCAACCGTCACAGCGCTGAACGACCCGCCCACACTATACGAAGGAATGCTTAGGTGCGAGAAGGGCGAGGTCAAGACACTTGCCGAGAAGACAGTCTGGCCGTTCACCGAGTACGCAGACTGGAACAGATTCAGGCTTGAGCTTTCTGACGAGTACCCTCTGAAACCTCCGACGGCAATGTGGCTCACGGACATATCCCATCCGAACATAGTGCCAAAGATCATGAACGCGGTCTGTGTCTCAGTCCTCGGCGAGAACTGGCGCCCTGACCTCAAACTGGTTTCGGTCGTCAATGCACTCTATTATCTTCTATCTGATCCTAATCCTGACAACGTATTCGACCATCCAGGCTGCCTGAAGGCCGCGAGTGTATGCAGGCAATACGGTTTCCCGAAGATGACGAAACGGAAGACGACTGCACAACAGAACGACGTGCTCCGGTTCAACATCGTACCAATTCCACAGGCACCTAGGCAGTCGGCACCGCCGGGAGATGTGATACGTTTCCGAATCCCTGAGAGGGAGCGAAAGGAACACTAGTTGAAAGTAAAGCTCTCGATGCCATCGGTTCGAGACATCGAGCTTAACGTCTCTGCGACTGCAACCATTAGACTTGTGAAGAAGAAAGCATGCGAGCAGTTGGGAATAGAGCCTGAGCTCACTAGCATCCTTCACAACGGGGTACGTATTGATGACAACCGCATGGTAGGCAAAGTCAAACTGGGGCAGAAGCCCCTGATAGTCGACTACCTCTGGGCACGTCACTTGATCCTGTGGGGGCAGGAAGGCCAGAAACGACTCAGAGAATCGAGCGTGCTGATCGCCGGCGCCGGAGCAATCGGCAATGAAGTCGCAAAGAACCTTGCAATGCTCGGCGTCAAACGTCTTCTCATAATTGACAACGATGTTGTTGAACTCTCGAACACGAGCCGAATGATCTTCTTCGAACGCAAGAACCAGGGCTCCAACAAGGCTGAGGTGCTGGCGCGAAACATCGCCTCCAAGTTCCCATATGTGGAGACAGTGGCGTGGACGGGTGCACTAGAAGATCTGCCGCTCAAACATCTCTTGAGCGTAGATGTAATCGTCTGTGGCCTAGACAACGTACTTTCCAGGATATACCTCGCCCAGATCTCAAGGAGATACTCGCTCCCGATGGTTGACGGTGGCATCGTTGGATATCAGGGACGCGTTCAGGTGTACGTACCCCCTGATATGCCCTGTCCCCTCTGCGCCTTTCCTTCGAGAGACTATGGGCGGATCGCAGGCCTAAGGAACCCCTGCGATGGACCGGCGGAGGAAATCAAGGTCCCATCCTTGCCCACGACGATCTCTCTCGTCTCGTCGATCCAATGCCAAGAGGCCATCAAACTCATCATTGGATACCCAGACTATCTCAAAGGAGGCGCATGGCCGAAATCCACTGGGGAGCCACTGAAAGCAATTCTCATGATAGACTTGCGATACAATCGCTACAGTCTCATGGAGGTTAAGCGAAACAAGAACTGCATCGTATGCGGAGATAGCGGAATAGTGGAGAAGCCAGTCCCCATACTGACTATCCCAGTAGCGCACCTTGGCGACTCAACATCTCAATTACATCACACAGTCGCGAAGGAGATGAAACTCACCGATCAGCAAGTAATGCTATTCTCCCAGAAAGGCAACAAGACTAT
Organism: Candidatus Bathyarchaeota archaeon; assembly: GCA_022865625.1. The sequence continues at coordinate 14,730 of JALHTB010000176.1, read as the reverse complement.
CAAGATCGACAAAGGACATTCACTGAGAAAGCTGGGACTCGGTGCACAAGACATCCTAACGGTCGTTGCACAGGACGGGCCTAATTACAGAGAAGCAATCGTTAGACTTTCGAGAACCTAGCGCCCAGCATAGCCATGGTATGAACCGTCTGGTTCGACCGGAGCCAATGGAGCAACCGTTATTATGTGTCTGAAACAGTATCACATCAGGTTTCGACGATGCGACAATGTTCGGCCTGCGGAAGCAAGAACGCTGATGACGCCGTCTTCTGTAGCGCATGTGGCGCGACTTTCAATGACGCAAGACCTGCAGAGTCAATGCCACTCGCCATAGGCACAACAAAACCTGTTCCAATTGTGAGGACCATTACTCCGCTCGCTCAGTGGGCTCCGCAATTCAGTACACCCACGCCCATGCCCACTCCCAGCCCGAGGACTCAGATGGCGATAGGGTCTTGCTTCTATCATCCTGAGCTTCCGGCCTCCTACGTTTGTGTTCGATGTGGACGGACAATCTGCTTCTCATGCACAAAACCTTGCGGACAGCTAGCACTCTGTCCGCAATGCTACTGGACACTTGCACCACGCACCAGCACAAGACCGCAGGGACGTTGAAGAGGATCTTCTACGCTAGGCGCCCCTTCTTTTTGAGCCGCTCTGTCGAACGCTTCACGTCATCCACGGACAACCCCAGATCCTTTGAAGCTCGACTCAGCGATATCTCGCCGCGCCTTTTCACAACATAGCCGTACACGCGCTCGTCCGAAGCATCAGTGTCGGGCCGGCCCGCGGCCAGCCCTCGAGTTCGCACGGCCCCACAGGACTGACAATACTCGGCCGAACTCGGAATCTTGCCTCCACATTTCTCACACACCACAACGGCTGTCGCTGCCAGGCCGGAGTCAGCGGACCTGAGCTTGCGTCTCCGGAGATTGGATTTGAAGAGAGAAGAGAGCCTTCCAAATGATCCGGGCCTCTTGATGACGACCACCACGATCGCAACGATGGCTGCCGCCGATGACACTACTATGAAGATGAGAACCCACATTGGGGTGTAGTCGGCGCTCCATTGCGCTTCTATGACGTACGGACGATCCACAAGGATCTCAGTCTCAGTCGCGCTGACAGTCCTGATCACATTCGAAGAGTTGAGCTGCCACCCAGAGAGAGTGTACTTCGCCGGGAATTCGGATCCACCATAGGTCACGCCGAACCTTGCCTTCTCCCCGCTGTAGTACCAGTCAGTACCAGTTGTCTCACCTAACGGTGACGTCACGCGAACATAGTACTGTGTACGATAGATCAGTTCCACACGATGTGGACCGTCGATAGAGATGTCGATGGCTGTTCCCTGTTGACTCATCCCATCAACTTTCCAGGAGAACCAAGCCAGCCGCTCCACGGAACTGATAGGCATCAACTGGGGAACCGGCCCCAGTCTGACAGTACTTCCGGCATCGTGCCAAGTGCTGTTCGACATTCCGAGCGTTTGCCCGATCTGTGCCGGAGTGAATGTGAGGCTCAGCAGATACTGAGTCTTGTACGTGGCAGTGATGGATTTCGGTCCGTCCATCTGCAGCGATCCTTTGACGTTCGTACCAGAATAGTCTCCGACCCATTGAGAGAATACATGCCGTGAGTCAGTTCCATTGGTGACTGCGGGTGCAGAGAGATCTGCGAGGGAATTCGCGTCATGCCAAGAACTCGAAGAAGGAAACACGTCAACTGGTTCGGATGAGATTCGAAGAAGGTATTGCGTCTTCCATGCGGCTGCCGCTCTCTTGGCGCGGTCCATGACTATCGGATCGGACAGTATCCCTTGTCCTGATGCGTCCCCTTCCCACCTGACGAAGACGTATCTTATCCCCTCGGACCCTGCAGTCACATTAGTTGCCAACTGCGCCTTGGCGGTTGCCCCCTCGTCATACCAGCCTGTCCCGGAGGGGGTAGCGTAAGGGGAGACTACTTCCAAGTGGTACTGCGCTTTGTAGACGAAAGTGTGGAATGCAGCCTCCGTGATCGACCACAGGTTCTCTTTGCATTGATACCTCGTTCCATTATCGATGACCACGTTAAGGTCGACGCTGAGCGTATGCATACTACCCAGAGTGAAGTTGAGCAGCCTCGTCTCGCCTATCTGGATTGCCCCAGTCAATACGCCATCCAGATAGTACTGAGTTCCGATTCCAGCAGGGAGCCCAGTGACCATGAAAGAAAACGAGTACGTCTGCGCCTGCACAATCACCGGTTCATAGATAATGACAGCGAGGACTAGCATGACAGCTGCTGGAACGAGCTTCCTCGTCCTCAGTCTCATGGGAACTAGACCTCTGAACAAGCAGTCTAGCGGCACCCGACTCCTAAAATACATTACACCCTCGAACTTGTCATTGCGATGCCAAGTCGGCAAGCCAGTTGCATCCTCGCATAGTAACAAGAATTACGACGTCCACGGCAAAGGTTCTGCCGATATGTCTCATGTGGCGATGCCTCTGTTGAGGCTGAGGCGCAATGGTCATAACCAATGAGCACTACCAACGCTGGCATGGTCTCCACAGCCTACGCTAGAGGAAGAAGTCGAGAGTACCAAGTGTTGAAGAAGCTAAGGAGTGAGGGGTGGTACTGCAGTAGAAGCGCGGCATCTCATGGACCAGTTGACGTCTTCGCCGCGAAGGACGGAAAGATCCGGATGATCCAGGTGAAGAGCGGACGAGGCAGACTGAAACCTGGAGACAGAGAGATCCTGAAGCGTTGGGCACAAGCATATACAGGAACCGCTGAAGTCTGGTATTTTGGCAAGCGCACCGGCACAGTAGTGGAGATAGTATTCGACGCTCGAAAACAGGCGTAGCCTCGTATCCTCATGCAAAGATGTCTGCGCATACTTGGTAGTGGCAAGGGCCGGTACTCCTGACTACGCGCACTTCCACGTTGTCGCGCATTAGGTCAAGGCGCTCAAGTGCAGGGGCCAGTTTCAACAAGCCGCGTTCGCATGCTGTGGATCTTCGACGTGACTCAACGAATAGATAGCAGTGGATTACCCCATGGCCACTCTTGAGTGTGTGCCTAGCCGTTTCAAGAGAATTCAAGGCCAATTCGGGCAGTGGAAGTAGGACCCTGTCGGCGCATCCGACCAGAGAGGCTGAGGCGATTCTGTTCGCGTCTCCGCAGATCAATTCGATCTTTTCGCGTACTCTGTTAAGCGTGTTGTTCACCGCGTGATAGCGCAGTGCTATCGGGTTGAGATCCAGAGAATAGATCTTCGAAGGATGTGCATGCTTCGCGATCATTATGGAGAAGCATCCTACTCCAGCGAAGAAGTTCAGCACATATTCTCCGGGGGAGACGAGATCCGCGATTCGTTTCCGCTCATAACCGAGCCTAGGCGAGAAGTACACCGCATTCAAGTCGACCTTGTACTGGCATCCAAATTCCCTGTGCACTGTCTCAAACCGGCTTTCACCTGCAAGCCATTCAAGTCTGCGAGTTCGAAATTCCGACTCAACGGGTCCGACTTGCCTCAGGACGACTTTGAGGTAGGGTGCGACATCAAGTAGACCCTGTGCGATCTTGTACTTGTCGTTCTCAATCTCGTCGGGCAGTCTCAGAATCGCTATGTCACCAACAATATCGATGCCCTTCCATAGACGGGCGAGTTGTTCGCCGCCCGGGGTACCTCCAGCAGACTTCTCTAGCAGTCTCAATTCCAGACGCTCTTGGCACTTTAGATACGTAGACATCAGCAGGCATCAAGCGAAAGCCCTGTCGTCGATCCTTCTCTGGCTAGAGCGATGACTCTGCTGACCGTGTCCTCAGCGATCAATTCGTATCCCGTGGCTTTCGCCATTTCCTTCGCGAATTCCTTGATTTCTGATTGGTATGGCATTGCAGATATTGGTAGACGTTGTTTCGACTCTCCCAGCCAACTGTAGCCTTTCAGTTCAATGATCGATGGAGATCCTTCCATCACGAGTTTCGAATACTGTTCCGGCTTGTGCATGTTTTGCCCTTTGACGAGGGTCAGCCTAGCGATAGTTCTGGAGTATTTGAAGCGCGGCATCAACCTGAGGCTGTCAGTGACTCTTTTCCAAGCGTCCGGAATCGATGGGTGTGTAACGCGCTCGTAAGTCTGCTTGTCAGGACCATATACGCTCAGGTACAGATTTGTGGGTTCTATCTGTCGTTCCAGAATTCCTTCAAGCCTTTCCGGCATGGTGCCGTTGGTTACAAGGAAAGAGGTCATTCCTCTCCGATGGATCTCCTGAATCAGATCTCCGATCAGAGGGTACAGGGTGGGCTCGCCATCAAGAGAAACCGCCACGTGGGCCGGATTCATCGACTCTTCGTACTTCTTTCTCGTGACATGGGGGTTTGCCTTGAAACCGCTCAACAGCTTCTGTTGTGCAGCGATGGCTTCGTCTAGAATCAGGTTCGGGGTATCCCAGTCATGCTCAGCTTTGAACCGATCGGATGTGTGAAAGCGCCAGCAGAAGACGCAGCGCATGTTGCAGAACTGGAGAGAAGGCGTGAGCTGCAGGCATCTGTGACTCTGGACACCGTACCATCTCTTGTAGCAGAGCCTCCGCCCCGTGAGAGCCGCTCGTGTCCATCTGCAGATCTGAATGCCTGAATGCGTTCCTACTAGTCGATATCCTGCTCTGAGGTATCTCGACGCCGTGACTGGTCTGAGTTTCGAAGGACGCTTACAATGCCGAGATGGAAGCTTCATCCTACTGGTGGACCTTGTTCGGTCTTGCCATGCAGTTCATCAATGGTCTTGTCTGGGTCAGTCGAGAGCTTTCACTCTGCGAATTCTAGCGGTACGGAACGAACTCTCTGCCCAAGAGTTCTCTTGCGACGATTATCTTCATTATGTCTGATGTTCCGTCGCCGATCATGGATCCTCTAACCTCTCTGAGCCGATATTCGTCAAGAGTCTCAGTTGTGAAACCCACTGCCCCTCGGTTCTGGATACAATCATTGATAACATTGAAAGCTACCTGAGGCACCCAGAACTTTATCATTGCAGATTCCCTCGTGAACGGCTGTTCTCTGTCCTTCAACCAGAAGGTCCGGTAGCAGAGAAGCCTGGCAGCTTGGAGTGTTGTGTAGTCTTCCGCGATTCGGAATTGAACTGATTCAAACTTGCCGATTGGGCTTCCAAAGGCTTTCCTCTGTTTGACGTATTCGATGGACTCGTCAAGTGCGGCTTGGGCCATTCCGACAGTCCAAAGGGCGATGTATGCGCGCATAAGGTCGAAGGTTTCCATGACGTAGTAGAATCCCTTGTTCTCTTCTCCAATCAAGTTGCCGGCAGGAATGGTCACGTCTTTCAAGACAAAGCCGCCGAAGGAAAACAGCCTCCAACCGAGCGCATCAAACAAGTACTTGTCGAAGCCGGGGCGATCTGTCTCGACAAGAAACATGCTCACACCCTTTGCATCGCTCCTCGGGCCCGTCCTTGCCATCACACAGTAAGCGGCACACTCGTTGATGCCTGTGATACATTGTTTCTCGCCATTGATCACGTACTCGCTGCCTTTCTTCGCAGCTCGTGTCGAGATAGCTCCTGCGTCAGAGCCGACACCAGGTTCAGTTGAAGCTACGCCAAGCATCTTCTCACCGGTCACGAGCGAACGTAGCCACTTGTCCTTCAGTGATTGTGATCCGTGAAGATACAAGATCTCTGCCATGATGTCGCCGAGAGGTATCTGCCATCCTGCTCGGGCTAGCTCTTCAACTGCAATTGCCATCGTCGTCGCGTCGGCTTCCTGACCGCCGTACTCTCTGGGCAGTCTCAGACCCAACAGGCCGGCCTTTCCCATCTTGCGGTAGATCTCCCATGGGAACTGGCCCTTACGCTCACACTCACGTATCTTCGGAGCAACTTCTTTCTGTGCGAATTCACGCACCGTTCGTCTAAAGAGCTCCTGCTCATCAGTGAAATTGAAATCCAATCTCGCCTTCCCCACCACAAATGGCAGTTGCCCTATTCTTCGCACCGCTGATAAGCTTGCCCTTGTATCCGCCTCAACGAACCAGACTGTCACGGTCCGGCGGAACTGCAGACTAGTGACAGATCTTACCGAACGGGTCTTGAGGTCTGTCGGGAAAAGGCCCCTCTTCGAAGTGGCTTTCGACTCTCCGTTCTCTATCCCGAGAGAACGTACCCACGATGCGACTTGATATCTTCAGTTCTGAGAGTCGACGCAGAACTCCACGCTCAGCACATGGGGCCAACGCGGCAACGAGGGTGCCAGTCGAGGACATTGACATCAATTCATCCCTTGAGAGTCGGAAGTGTCGAACCAAGGAGCCAACCTCGCTCGGAACTACGAGTGATGTGAAATCCAGGGAGAACCCAGTCTTAGATGCTTCAGCCATCTCATTGAGTGCTGAGACCAATCCTCCTTCAGCCGCATCATGCATCGCGTGGACTCCGGGAATCTTTGAAAGCACCAAAGCCTCCCTCACGCAAGATTGAAACTGAAACTGCCGACTAAACCGGGCTGCCATAGATTTCCCGAAAAGCCTACTCGCAAGGGCCCTTCGCATCTGCGAGAATGTGGTGACTGTCTCAAAACCGATGGTCTTTGTGCAGAGTATTCTGTCCCCAGGCCTTGCGCCCCCAGGCGTGATTATGTCTCTGAATGGCGAAAGTCCATATGCCGTACATACTCCAACCAGACTACTCACGCCTTCGTATCTTCCAGTGTGTCCCGTAACTATCCGCATGCCAAGCTCATTTGCGGCGCGACATGTCTTTCTCATGACAGCCTCAAAGACGCTTGTCGGGGTCCTGAGAGGGCCAAGTAGGTTCACAGTGCAGAATTGAGGTTTTACTCCGAAGACTGCGACATCCGACGCGGCATAGTGGATGAGCAGCCATCCGAACCAAGCCTTGGGAACGCCGACGCAGGGGTCCGTTGATATGACCAGGCAGAGATCATTAGTGATCTTGTGTACTCCAGAATCGAATCCGAGTCTCGGAGGGACAAGGATGGAGGGTCCTCCTTTGATGCATCTGATGACTGCCACCAACTCCTCCGGCCCAAGCTTACCCATCAGCCATGTTCCTTCTGCAACGTTGTGTTCTCTCGGATCTTCGATGCATTTGTTCAGCGGCTAAAGCATAGGTTTTCTGTGGTGATCCAAGACATGGTGCTGCTGTCTGGCCTGCAAGTGAATAGACCCGGGGTCTCGCTCAAGCCTGCGCGCTACTTGTAGAGGTCGATGATCCCTCTTCTGATCACGACTTCCATTAGAACTAGGCTAATCACTAGTTCTGGAAGCAAATAGCTCCCGTTGTAGAGGGCAGAGTAGGTGTAGGCATTGGCCCCGATATTTATGCCCAAGTAAACTGCAGGGGCATACGTGGCGAAGAATATCACCCCCGAAACAAAATGGGCAAGGAATCGCCCTCCGATCCCCAAAGCTACAGCAGCAAGCTCATGCTTGCGCAGCATGCCAGCGAGACCGAGCGCACCAAAAGCGACCGGATAGTCTAGCAAGAGCTGCGCAGGATGGACAAAGAATGGCCCAACAAAGAACTGGACCACACCGTACGCAAGACCTGCCGTGATACCCAGTTTTGCGCCGCGCCTTAGACTGAACCAGAAGAGCGGGATCATGCTTCCTGCCGTTACTGAGCCGCCTTCCGGCCAGATCGAGAACTTGACGAGACTGAGGACCGTGCCCAGCGCTATCGCAACAGCCATTTCTGCGAGAAGCTTAGTTCTAGACCGAATCGGCCTCTCTGAGTCAAGTGTCAGTTTCGTGCCTTTCGGTTCTGCTTTCATTCAGTTGGACCTCTGGCGGGTTCCGCTGGCCACCCACAGATCCCCTAAGAACTTCCTGTTCCTACGCCAGCATTGACTGGATCAGGTTCAAAGGGTCGACGGCTCCAGCCGTCCTCTCAGCCGGGTAGACCCAGCTCCCCAACTCACCTTGACGCGTATCAATCATATATAACTAAGACTGAGGCGAGAGACGACCGAAGAATCGGCGACTACCTCACCCTACATCGAGCCAGACTAGTCAACTTGAGCGAATAGTGTCACGATCGGCATGTGACTTCGAGCGAGAACCAACTATTGTGTGTGATGAAGCAGCGGCTTCTGTTTCAACCAAGTCGGACAATGGAGCTAAGTTTTTGCTGGCGTTCACTCATAGTAACGTTAGACCACCGAGTCTCAGAAGGGCGCAGAATGCCATCCGTTACTTCGCAAAGTGGCAAAGAGGCCGAACTGTATCAGCAACTTCCCGGAGGGAGAGTGAGATGCACCGCCTGTGCCAGGTTCTGTAACATTCCAGAAGGAAAGATAGGTTTCTGTGGGATTCGTAGGAATCTAGATGGAAAGCTGCACTTGCTCGCTTATGGAAGAATCACAGCGAGCCATGTGGACCCGATCGAGAAGAAACCGCTTACTCACTACTTACCAGGGACTAAGATCTTCTCGATATCGACTAATGGCTGCAACTGGAGTTGCGCCTATTGCCAGAACTATGACATGAGTCAGCGGAGAGTCGTGGAAGGCACCAGCGTAACACCTGAGCAGATCGTACGACTGACCAAAGAATACGGATGCCAGAGCATTGCATACACCTACAATGAACCGATGATATTTCTGGAGTTTGCTCACGACGTTGGAGTTCTCGCACGGAGAGAGGGGCTCCGGAACGCTTTCGTGTCAAACGGGTACGGCACACCGGAAGCCGTGAAGATGATGAGCAATTTCCTCGACGCGATAACTGTGGATTTCAAGGGCAGTGGGGAAACGAACTTTCTGCGTCGTAACGTGGGTGTCCCAGACGCAGGTCCAGTCTACGAGACGCTGCTGGGGTTGAAGAATGCGAAGGTTCACATCGAGATCACGGATTTGATCGTGCCGACGATTGGTGATAGTCTTCAGGAGGCGCGAAAGCTTTCCCGTTGGATCTGCGAGAACCTTGGCCCCGACACTCCCATACACTTCCTAAGGTTTCACCCCGACTTCAAGCTGAGCCATTTGCCATGGACTCCGGTCGAGACGCTTGAGCGCCACCATGAAGTGGCAAAGGCTGAAGGACTCAAGTATGTCTACGTCGGTAACGCGTCAGGTCACTCTCTTGAGAACACGTACTGTGCTGGATGTGGTGCAATAGTGGTGAAGCGGTATGGGTTCGACATTACGGGTTGGTACATGGACAAAGACAATAACTGCCTGACCTGCGGTGAGCACATTCCGATTGTGGGAACGTTGGCTCAACCAAACGGTGACCGATTCTCTGAAGTTTCGCTCAACGACTGAGGTTTAACCCATCACAGCGTACTCCAAGATGAGAAGACAATAGATGGGCTAGTTGCCTTCGAGTGTTGAGAACTCCTTCAAGAGCTCTTTCTGCCGACTCGTCAGTCTTGTAGGTATGCGAATGAGTATCTGAACGAGTTCGTCCCCCTTTCCCGCACGGCCGTTGGGCATACCTCTTCCCCTGAGCCTGAAGACCGTCCCCGGCTGTGTCCCTGAGGGAATCTTCACTCGAGCGTTTCCTCCGAGCGTTGGAACATCGATCTCCTTCCCAAGCGCCAAGTCTGCAAACCCGAGTTCTGCTCGATAGATGAGGTCGTCACCGTCTCTGTGCAGTAACTCGTGAGGCTTCACATGTACAACGACGTAGAGGTCGCCGGGCGGTTCTCCAGCTTCGCCAACCTCTCCTTCTCCTGTCAATCTCAGATGACTGCCCGAATCAACTCCCGGCGGGACTTTGATCGAGATCCTACGAGTCCGACGAACGTGACCGGTCCCCCTGCACTCCCTACATGGATCATCAACGATCATTCCTTTGCCACGGCATGTGTTACAGGGTTCAATCCTGACGAATCGTGCGAAGCCGGCCTCCTGAACGTGTTGAACCTGCCCCGAACCGTTGCATCGTGTACATCGCTTCGGTTTCGTTCCAGGTCTTGCACCGCTTCCTCTGCAAGTGGGACAGGCTTCGGTTCTGGGAACATCGATGTCACGTTTCGCGCCTACGTAGGCTTCTTCAAGAGAAATGGTCGTGTCATATCTCAGATCTGCTCCGCGTGATACTCTGCGCCTTCCTCCTGTACCGAAGAAGCGGTCGAATATGCTCTCGGAACCGCCGAAGCCGAATCCGATGTCTCTGAATATTTCGCCGAAGTCTACGTTCCTGTACAGGTCGTCCCATGAGTATCGGCTGTCTATTCCGGCGTGTCCGAACTGGTCATACTGCCTACGCTTTTCTTCATCAGAGAGAACAGCGTACGCCTCAGAGATCTCCTTGAACTTCTCCTCTGCTTGTGGGGACTTGTTTCTGTCCGGATGATATTGAAGCGCTAGCTTCCTGTACGCGCTCTTGATGTCGTCCTTGCTCGCTTCACGAGGAACGTTCAGGACATCGTAATAGTCAAGTCTGCTCAAGCTCGCTCAGCCGTTGCCGTGTTGCACAAATGTGCCCTACTTCTTGTCGTCTTTGACCTCGTATTCTGCGTCAACAACTTTCCTTTCGGGTTCACCTTGAGGAGGCTTGTCCGTTGTTGTCTGCTCGGTCTTTGCTCTCTCCTGGGCGACTTGCTGGTAGACTGCAGTCCCCACTTCTTGGAGGATTTTGCTCAAGGCTTCACTCTTCGCCTTGATGAGTTCGAGATCCTTCCCTGCTAAGGCTTTTCTAAGTTCATCCAAGGCCTTGTCGAGTCTCTCATCTTGATCCTTTGAGAGTTTCTCGGCAAGATCTTTCTTGGTCTTCTCCGTAGTGTAGATCAACGAGTCTGCATTGTTGCGAGTTTCTGCCTCTTCTTTCCGCTTCTTGTCCTGCTCGGCGAACTGCTCTGCCTCTTTGACCATTCGTTCCTTCTCTTGCTCTGACAGTTTTGTGGACGCGGAAATGGTGATGCGCTGTTCTTTTCCGGTTCCTAGATCCTTCGCAGAGACGTTCAGTATCCCGTTCGCGTCAATGTCGAAATTCACTTCGATCTGGGGGACTCCCCTTGGAGCAGGCGGTATCCCGACGAGATTGAACATCCCAAGCGACACATTGTCGCTTGCCATTGCCCGCTCACCTTGAAGTACATTGATGGTCACACTCGTCTGGAAGTCCGCCGCAGTCGAGAAGATCTGAGTTCGTTTGGCTGGGATGGTGGTGTTCTTTTCCATCACTCTGGTGAAGACTCCTCCGAGTGTCTCAACTCCGAGTGAGAGAGGGGTGACATCGAGTAGCAGGAGATCCTTCACCTCACCCGATAGTACAGCACCCTGGATCGCTGCGCCTACTGCGACACATTCCATTGGGTCGACTCCCATCTCAGGCGCCTTGCCGAATGTGTCTTGGACGAACTTGCGAACGAGAGGCATCCGAGTCTGTCCACCGATGAGGATTATCTTGTTGATGTCGGCGAGGCTCAGTTTTGCGTCTTCGATCACATGTTTGATCGGTGTGCTGATCCGTTGAACGATGGGGAGAGCTAGTTCCTCGAGTCTGGCTCGGGTTAGCGTCTCGTGCAGGTGTTTGTCCTGCATTATGAAAGGCAGATCCACATCAGTGGTCACGAGTGTGGAAAGCTCAATCTTCGCCTTTTCGGCGGCCTCCTTGAGCCGCGTCATGGCCATCTTGTCAGAGGATAGATCGATCCCTGTCTTTCGCTTGAACTCCTCGATGAGGTACGCAACAACTGCGTTGTCAATGTCTGCCCCACCTGTTTTCGTGTCTCCGCTGGTTGCGAGAACCTGAAAGACTCCGCCGCCGAAATCCATCAGCGTAACGTCATGGGTTCCACCGCCGAAGCTGAAGACTAGGATTTTCATCTCCTTCCCGAGCTTATCTAGCCCAAAGGCAAGGCAAGCGGCCGTCGGCTCGTTGATAATCCTGACAACGTCAAGGCCAGCTATCTCGCCGGCATCTTTCGTTGCTTGCCGTTGGTTGTCATTGAAGTGAGCTGGGACAGTAATCACCGCTTTCTTTACCGGCCCGCCGAGGAAGGTCTCTGCATCACGTTTTATCTTCTGGAGAACGAATGCTGAAACCTGTTGGGGAGTGTACTCCTTACCGAAGATGGATACCTTGTAGTCTGTGCCCATCTTCCGCTTGATCTCAAATATCGTTCCATCTGGGTTGATGGTGGCCTGTCTCTTTGCCGGTTCCCCGACCAGAAGCTGCCCGTCCTTTGTGAAGGCAACCACCGATGGAAACATCTTCCCAGCCATCGTTGGCCCTTCGGCACTGGGAATCACAGTGGGCCGTCCAGCTTCCATTATTGCTGCTGCAGAGTTGGTTGTACCAAGATCTATGCCAAGAATCTTCTCTTTCGCTGTTTGTCCTGAATTACTCAACTCGATCCACTCTCAAACTGTTTTGAACTATCAGATTCTGCTATCTGCGGAACCGCGATTTTAACAATACTCGGCCTGATCAGTCTTCCTTTCATTGTGAAACCCTTTCTAATCTCTTCCAAGATTGTTCCCTCCTCTCTGTCTTCGCATGGGACACGCTCAACCGCCTCATGCACTGTTGGGTCAAACTTCTTTCCAACGGATTCGATCACGGACAAGCCCTCTGCAGCGAGTGAGTCGTGAAACTTCTTCAGCACGATCTCAACACCGCCTACAACGGCACTTGTGTTTTCAGCATTCTTCGTCGCCTTCAATGCGAGCTCCAACTCATCGACGACAGTCAGCAGGTTCTGAATCAACCTTGCCTTTCCGGCGTCAATTCTAGACTCGACTTCCTGGTTGAGGCGTCGCCGGTAGTTCTCGAAGTCCGCTTGGGCGTACAGAAGCTTGTTGAGATTCTCCTTCGATGCCTCCTGCTCTTGCCTAAGCTGTTCCTTCAAAGAGGCAATTTCGTCCGCCATTTGCTGTTTCAGTTCAGTGTCATGAGGTTCTGGAGGCGTCTCCTCAGCTTGGGGAGCAGGCTTCTTCTGTTTCTGTTGCTTCATTTGTCGTCTCTCCTCTACAGAGGGCCCTTCCCAGGCTTTTGCCTCGGGAGTGGTCATGAGGCGCGTCCCACGTACTGTGCCTCAAGGAAGGCGAGAAGTTGAGAGCCCGAGAGTCACTTCCTATAAGTTTTTTGGCAAACCTGTACAACATGGCTAGTTCTCAGCTGGGGGTTCACGGTGTCGCTCAAGCTGCATGATACGGTCGTGGTAATGGACTTCGGTGGGCAATACTCCCACCTCATCGCCCGACGCATTCGAGAATGCGAGGTCTACTCCGAACTCCTCCCTTGGAGCACAGGGATAGACCAGATTCGAGTGAAGAAACCCAAGGGCATAGTGCTCTCGGGCGGCCCTGCCAGCGTCAACGACCCGAGCGCACCTAGATGCCATGCCGACATCTTCAACCTCGGTATACCTGTGCTCGGCATCTGCTACGGACTCCAGCTGATGGTTGACGTTCTTGGAGGAAAGATCGAGCGTCCGTCCACGCAAGAGTACGGGCGCACCAATGTGCATTTTGACGACCGCACGGACCTCTTCGAGGGTTTCGGCAACGAGAGCATATGCTGGATGAGCCACGCCGATTCTGCTAAGGATCTCCCTGAAGGTTTCGAAGCCACAGCTCACTCAAAATACAGTCGTTATGCAGCGGTGAAGAACAAGAAACGCTTGCTGTTTGGTGTGCAGTTCCACCCCGAGGTTGTACATACCGAAAGGGGGATGGAGATCATCCGGAACTTCCTGTTCGAAATAGCGAAGTGCCGACCAACATGGAAGATAGCTCCATTTGCGGACGAGATGATCGCCGAAATCAGACGAACGGTGGGGAAAGAACGTGTTCTCTGCGCGGTCAGCGGAGGAGTTGACTCAACAACGACCGCCGCCCTTGTCAATAGGGCGGTGGGCGATCAACTGATGTGCATATTCGTCAACCATGGCTTGCTTAGAAAGGGAGAACCGGAACAGGTAAAAGACATACTGAAACGCATGAATCTGAAAACTATCTACGTAGATGCATCAGAGAGATTCCTTCGAGGACTGAAAGGAATTTCAGAACCTGAGGAGAAGAGGAAGATCATCGGTGAAGAATTCGCACAGGTCTTCACAGAAGCTGCCAAAGAGCACGGTGAGTTCGAGTGGCTCGCTCAAGGCACGCTGTATCCGGACGTGATCGAGAGCGGGCAGACAGGGAGCCCTGCATCAAGAATCAAGACACATCACAACGTGGCCGGCCTTCCCGAATGGATCAAGTTCAAACTGGTCGAACCACTGCGATTCTTGTACAAAGATGAAGTGCGAAAGGTCGCAGCGAGTCTGGGGCTTCCAGAAGCTATCACCGCTCGGCATCCATTCCCGGGACCGGGACTAGCAGTGAGGATTCTGGGCGAAGTCACTGAAGAGAAGCTTGCGATCTGCCGTGAAGCAAGCGACATAGTGGAGGCGGAGCTGAAAGCTGCAGAAATATACGACAAAGTCTGGCAAGCTTTTGCGATGGTCGGAGACGATCTTGCAGTCGGAGTTCTTGGTGACGAGCGAAAGCTTGGGCATGTTGTAACGGTGCGCATTGTGGAATCGGTCGATGGCATGACTGCTGATTGGGTTCGTCTGTCTGATGACCTTCTGTCGCGAATTAGTGGCAGAATAACGAATGAAGTCGATAATGTGACATGGGTCACATACGCAGTCTCTTCCAAACCTCCGTCAACGATTGAGCCCTGCTGAACTGTCACTCACAGTAGGCCATCTCCGGTTTCCTGGTCGATCGGAATCTCATCTGCACAAACGTAATCCATTACGGG
>JALHTB010000175.1 GCA_022865625.1 Candidatus Bathyarchaeota archaeon | reverse complement strand
CTACGCAGGGCAAGCAGGGCGGGGGACCTCGGTTTGTGCGTTAGGAATGAGGTGAAATCTTAGGTTTATGCTCCTGAGGCATCTGAGCCCGATGTATATGACAGTAAGCTTCATGGTTATAGATACTCAAGATATGCGTGCAGTGCGGAAACGTGCATTTCCTGTCATTAGCCGAAGTTTTTAGCATTTTTTCCATTGTTACTCCTATAGGTAAATCACCAAACAAAAAAGCTGCAAAGGTTAGTTATCTTCGTCTGAGGCCTAAAGATTTTCTAATCTTTTGTTATTATTTATACCACATTATTGGGCTTTGTCAAACAATCTCTTACTAAGGGACTGCCGCCTAAAGCATCTGGGAGCAACATACCCGTTTAATAACCTCAAGGAACTGGGACCCACACAAACGGCGGGTAAACCCTCCAAAAGGACGGCGGGCAAGCCCGCCAAAAAGATGGCGGGTAAACTCTGGGGCGGGGGCTAAACAGAATAGAACCGTGAGGGAGTGTCTTGTTGTATCATCCCGATTGAGGTTTATTTTTGTTTGAGCTGGATGCTCCCTGTGTGGGCGTTGCAACGGTTAAGATGTCAGGGGAAACTATGCCGCCGGAGATAATCATTTTGAAGGCCTCTTCGATTGTCAGCGTGGTCTCTATGACCTCTTCTGCAGGGACGAGCTCAAAGAAACCTGTGGTTGGGTTTGGCGTGGTGGGTATAAGCACTTTACAGAATTTTTTCCCGGACGAGTCTTCTATGTAACCGGTCAGGAAACCAACCGCCTTGAACCCTGGTCTGGGAAACTCTACCAAGACAACTGACTTAAGTGCGGCGCGGTCCGGCAGCGATACGGCCTGAGCAACCTGTTTGGTGGCTGTATAGATTATTCGCACCAGCGGGATTCTCATCAGCAGTGTCTCGCCGGCCTTGATCAGACGCTTGCCCACAACAAACTGGCCGACTGCGCCGACAAGATACAGCAACAGAAAAAGAATCACAATTGAACATACCGACACAGAAATAGAGATGTAAATGTCGGGGATGGCCTCGATGAGAGGAACGTTTGACAGCTTTGACGGGATGTGGGTTATTATAGGCCGCAGAAATCCAGCTAACCACTGAAAGAGCCACCGCATCACCAGCAGCGTTACGCCGAAGGGCATAAGCAAAAGTATTCCGGATAACAAGCGGCGGCGGACATTGTTTTTTAGCTTTGCCCACGCCGAACTTTTATGAGAGTCCATAGTCAGGTTCTCCGTTCATTTTCCCGGCCCGGCAGGACGGAATTGCCGGGTTCCGCCGGGGTGCTCTTTGATATTGCCGATTTTCGATTGTAAATTGCAGATAGAAAATTGCAAATTGAAAATTCGCCTTTTATAGGTCGATGTTGAAAAGGTGAGTCAAATCGGGCCTAAATTTTTTGTTTAACCGGGCCGAAACTTGTGCCGATAAACAATCTGAAGCGTCCGAAAGGGGTATTTGGTTAAGAAAAATAGGGAGATTCAAAATGGGGATTCAGAATTGGTCTGAAGAAGTGATTCTGGTCGATTTGCCTGAAGAACCGGAAATGGGCGATGAGCTGACAACCGCT
>JALHTB010000174.1 GCA_022865625.1 Candidatus Bathyarchaeota archaeon | reverse complement strand
GCAGATGAATGTCACCACGAAAGCTTCGACGGAATTGTCCACGATTGGGCCGCCCGCTGAGAGAGAATACGCAGTCGAGCCTGTGGGCGTGGAGACGATGAGGCCGTCGCCCCGAAACTCTAGCAGTTGTGATTTGTCGATCGAGACCATGAAGTGTAGCATCTTGGATGGTGTGCCGGAGGTGATGACTGCCTCGTTGAGGCCGTCAACGGTGGCCTCGCCCTCAACCGTGATAGAGAGTTTAGCGCGCTCTTCCCTCTTACAGGTGCCCTTGATGTAACTCTCAATCGCATGCATTGCGTTTTCAGGGTCCACTTCCGTGAGGTAGCCTCTCCGGCCCATGTTGACTGCGAGTATGGGTGTCTCAGGTTTCGGAATCCCCATACACGTCTTCAGGACCGTGCCGTCCCCGCCGACAGTGACGATCAGGTCAGCGTCCATCTTTGAGAATGGGACGCCTCCGGGTAACTTGGCGACCTGTGAGAGCTGCTCCTCCGGTAGGACCTTCAGATCCTTCCTGGTCATGCCCTTGTAGAGTTTCAATGCGACCTTCAGTGCGTCGTCTCCGTCAAGCCTAGAAACAAGACCAACCCTAATGACCAAGACTCTGCCGCTCGAACCTTCAAAGTGGTCTGAACTCATTATATAGGGTATCGAACCGCCTGAACCAACGAGGAAGAGACGCCCACAGAGCACGCAAGGGTTCGAGGCATCAAGCGGCACAACGCGATTTCCCCGAGGCGGGTCACGTCTCTGGCGTGGGCTTGCAGGGTCGCCTCAATAACAACAGAACGGAACGGTATGACGGAACACTCAAGGAACGAACGAAAGTCATGCGAGCCGTAAAGAACACAGACACCGCGATCTTGGACGGCCAACGCATCTACTACAACCACATACGACCACACCAAGCACTCAACGGCAAGACACCGGCAGAAGCGGCTGGAATAGCCGTCAAGGGTAAGAACAGATGGGTAGCGCTGATACAAAGCGCGAGTCCCGGATGAGTTCCCCATCACGCAATACGAATGCTAGATTTGATCAACGCTCGCAGTTTTCGATTGTTTGCCCCGGTGTAAATGATCTTCGAGTCGTTGAATATGATCCTCCCCGAAGCCTCTAGATAGTCAAGTATGTGTTTGAATGTCTGATATTGGATCTTGCGAGGGAGACTTCTCCAGAGCGATATTCTCGATGGATGGTCTTCTGATTCCAAGATGGCCTGCTCTACCATCAGAATCGTATCCAGTCGGGGTTGATGGATGACTGTCATCCTGGCTCAGCCACCAATACTCACTCACGCAGTTATATAAGTTTGTATGATCACATAATCTATCGTTTAGCCCTGTATCCGAAGATCTCGCTATACTCGGGATGAGTCTTGAGGTCCAATATCAAGGGACATACGCCCAGATTGTTGTGTTCTGTGAGCGTATAGCAGGACCGATATCCTTTCGGGTGATCATAGTGATAGAGGTTGTTCACACCGTAGCGTTGAACATAGTATTTTGGAATCTGCTTCTTCCGTATACATTCTCCCGCAAGCATATTCTCCTTCAAGACCGACTTCATGTCTGCAATCCATTTGTTGAATTTGTGGTTGGAATCAAGATTCTTCAGGGATTGTTCAAGTTCCTGATCCAAATAGACTGCAGGTGAAGGCTTGCGGGTCATATTGGGATCAAAGACCAGTTCTACCTTAAGATATGTTGCAGAACCACCCCCCTCCAGTTACCACCGACAAGAATCCAGTGTGACCCCCCGCTAACTTACCAGAACCCATGTCTCAGGCGTGGGTTTGCAAGGTCGCGTGAACAATAACCGTATGGAACGATATCATGGGACATTCAAGGAACGCAACAAAGTCATGCGCGGTATGAAGAAAACTAATACTGTAATTCTGGACGGTCAACGAGTCTACTACAACCACCTATGAAAAGTCTGTAGCCCCGTGGATGTTTCTCTGGGTTTGGCTCTTCTGCGTGGCGTTCAAGTGGTATTGGCTAGGTTCTCGAGCCGTTTATGTTTTTGCTGTGTGAGTTCTCTGTTCTCTCCGCGGTAAGGTT
>JALHTB010000002.1 GCA_022865625.1 Candidatus Bathyarchaeota archaeon | reverse complement strand
TCCGTCCCATGGGAAAGGATCCATCAGTCCTGTGGCAACGGAATCAGGATGTTCCCACGGAACTATGTTGCGCGGATCCATCTTCTGTTCGAATGCTCTGACGAGCGGTGCGCATCCGGTTGACTGAACAGCGACCATTCTTGGAGAATCGTCAGCGAGGCCGAGACGTTTGAGCTCTTGGTAGCCTTTCCAGTTTCCGGCAAGTAGCCCTCCGCCGCCTACTCCTGCGAAGATCCAGTCAGGGCTCGTCCAGTCGAGCTGTTCCATGATCTCATATGACATGGTCTTCGGTCCCTCGGCCTGGTATGGATTGAATGGTCCCATGCTCGGACACGGATACCAACCGAAACGTTCACACACAAGCTTCAACATTGTCACAGTCGGATCCACCCCAGTTTCTAGTCCTCTCAGCCTGACGACATTGGCGCCGAACATGTTCAGCTGGGCAATCTTCCCGGGGCTAGCCATCTCCGGGACAAATGTGTAACATGTGAGTCCAGCTCTTGCTGAGTAAGCTGCCAACGCTGCCGCCGCATTCCCGCTCGAAGCACAAACGGTCGTATCAAACCCGAGTTCGACGGCCTTCGACACTCCTACGGTCATTGGTCTGTCTTTGAAAGAGGCAGTGGGACTCTTGGTCTCATCTTTGACATAGAGATTCCTTAGTCCAAGCACCTTTCCAAGATTTCCGCATTTGACAAGCGGAGTTTGAACTTCTCCAAGGCTAACAATGTTCTCTTTTTTCTCTATTGGAAGGAGTTCATGGTACTTCCAGAGCCCTCCTCGGCGCGACTCGAGCAAGTTACGGTTGATCTTGCTCGCAAGGGAGGCGTAGTCGTACTCAACTTCTAGCCTTCCGTCATCTTCCTTGCATGCGAAGACACGATCTTGCGTTTTGTATGTGCGCCCACATTTCACGCAACGCAGCCCCGCGACATGCGCCATCTCCTTCACCACTCTCCTACCTAGCATTCGACTGGGATTTCTCGCTTCTAAGCTGCTCGACTGGTCTCTATCATTTGACCCCATCACAGGAACCAGTCTGGAATAGACCTACTTGACAAAGAAGCCGGTGATGGTGGTCGAGAATAGGCTGAGATGACCGCTAACGTCATAACTGAAAGAAGCCAGACAGATGCCTCGGTAGTGCATTTGAGTGGTAGATTCTTCCGCGACAAGTTCAGTAACGCAATGATCGCTACAACTTTCCGTGATGTCATCCTGTCGATTGGCAGGTCAGAAGTTGAACCTGACGAAGTTGACGTGCAGACTAGTGTGACGAAAGGTCGAAAGATGAAGATCCCGTTCATCTCATCTCCAATGGACACCGTCACCGAGAGTGAAATGGCGACATCTCTGGCAAGACACGGCGGCCTAGGCGTCCTTCACAGAAACTGCACTGTTGAAGAGCAGTGCGAGATGGCGAAGCGTGTCAAGAAGGCGGAGGCGCTGGTGATCAGGGACGTTGTGACCGTTGCACCCTCAACAAGCATAGCGGAGGCACTGGCACTCATGGAGAAGCATGAGATCTCGGGACTCCCCGTTGTCGACAACGACAAGCTCGTGGGAATCCTGACTGGAAGAGACGTACGATTCGCAGATGCTTCTCTCAAAGTAGACAACCTGATGACTCGGAACGTCATCACCGCGAGGGAAGGAATAACCATAGACGCTGCGAAGGAGCTTCTTCACGAGCACAGGATCGAAAAACTGCCAATAGTCGGCGATGACGGAAAGCTCAGTGGACTCATCACGATCAAGGACATAATCCTTCGTCGAAGATTCCCTGACGCGACTCGAGATGATGAAGGCAGACTTCTCTGTGCTGCTGCCGTATCTCCTTTCGATCTGAACAGAGCAAAGGAACTTGACAAGCATGTAGACATCTTGGTCATTGATGTGGCTCATTTTCATAATGTGAGAGTCTTTGAGGCGACGAGGAAGCTCATGAAAGAAGTCAATGCTGAGGTCATTGTGGGAAACATCGGAACCTTCAGTGCTGCAGAAGAAGCGATCACGAAACTTGACAACGTGGCCGCGTTTCGTGTCGGAATCGGATCGGGATCAATCTGCTCCACGACCGCGGTGACGCGAGCAGGAGCACCAACCCTCTTCGCGACATGTGAGGTCGCTGATGCTGTCCACCAATATCGTGCGGGAATTCCGATAATTGCAGATGGCGGGATAAGGGGGGCCGGCGATGGCGCGATTGCGTTGGCCGCAGGGGCCTCCGCTGTGATGATTGGTAATCTGTTCGCTCGGTGCAAAGAGGCTCCTGGAACTTTACTCACTATTGGCGGCCGCCACTACAAGCAGTATAGAGGCATGGGTAGCCCGTCGGCTAGAGCGAAGAGATACGCGATCGACCGCTACAGTACGCCTGCAAAAGGGCTGCCCGAAGGTGTGGAAGGATGGGTGCCCTACAAGGGAGAAGGCGCTGCGGTCCTGCAGGAGCTAGTCGCCGGCCTTAAGGCCGCCATGGGCTATGCAGGCGCCTCCAGCGTGTCCGACCTCTGGGAGAAGGCGACCTTTCTGATGATTTCCCAGTACGGCGAAGATGAAGCAAGCCCCCATGACATCCTTCTTCCAAGCGAAACAGAACGAACTTAGAACGCAAGAACTCCTCAACTTAGGACGGAAGGAATCATGGGATCAGGGACAAGAGCCAAGGAACGGTAAAGTAACCGTAGAGATATCTCAGAACCAAGAAAATGATCGTCTCCAAGAGCAAAGAGCAAGTGATCACGTAATCTACATCTCGCATGTGCGTGACATAGTAGAACGTTCGTTTTCCAGCCTTTTTCACTTTGAATGCCCTAGACTCGATAGAAGCACTCATGGCTTCGACGCGACTCAGCGCTGTCACGATGAGTGGTCCCATCAAGTAGACGTGTTTCTTCAAACGCTCGAAGAACCGCCCCGTTTCCATCTCGAGGGCTCGCGCCATCTGCGCTTCACGGATCCGATTGTAGTCACTGTACAGCACTGAGAGTGTCCTTATGGCCAACGCGAATACGAACGTAAGCAAGTAGGGCATACCGAGCTTTCTGAAGCCAGCGATTATGTCCCGCTGCGTCGTCGAGCAGTACAGCAACAATGCCAATGTGACGACGCTGAAGAGTCGGAACATCACGGTGAGCGCGAGCAATACTGAGTAGTCGGTCAAGCGTAGCCAACCGTATTGCCAAAGCACCGAGCCCTGACTACTGTATGAGTAGGTGTACGTTATCCAGATTATCACCATGGTAGCCAGCCAATACTTGAGAGTCGCTCTGAGAACGCCCATTGGCAGATTTGCGGCCAAGAAGAACAGCATGGACGCGACGAAGACCACAGCTCCAGAGATCGGTTCACCAACAACAAGCGCTTGAATGCTCAGAGTTAGCATGATGATCAGTTTCGTCGCAGGATCTAGTCTGTGAATGAATGAGTCTCGAGGCATGTAGAGAATGAATGTTCTAACGAACGACATGAGAATCAGCTCCTGCCATAGACGCGTTTGAATTCGTCGTACATCTCCGCCACGGATGTCACATCCGGAGAGAAGCCACAGGGCTGAAGCATCTGAGCTAGGCGCGTGATCTGTGGCGGGCGCAGACCGCTCTCGCGAAGGACCCCTGTCTCTTTGAAGACGTTCTTTGGAGGCCCGTCGAGGATTATCCTGCCTTTGTGGAAGACTATGACCCGCCTAGTGTACTCTGCAGCCAGTGACATGTCGTGAGTGATTATGATGACTGTGTGGCCTGCCGCATTCAGATCGGCAAGCATCTTCATTGTCTGTCGGCTCTGCTTCTTGTCCTGGCCAGTCGTTGGTTCGTCGACTATTATTACGTCAGGCTTCATCGTGAGGACGGATGCGATTGCAATCATCTGCCTCTCCGCTTTGCTCGTGAGAAGCGGATGCCGAGTGGCAAGGTGCTCTATCCCTACGCTTCGCAACGCCTCTTTGACTCGATGATCAATCTCAGTTGGTGAAAGCCCAAGATTTCGGGGTCCAAAAGCCAGCTCCGCCTCTGTGGTCTCCTGCGAGATCTGATGATCCGGGTTTTGGAAAACATATCCGACCTTAGTAGATAGATACGCGATGGTCTTCTCTCGCGTATCAACGGAATCGACAAGAACTCTCCCCTTCGTTGGTTTTAGGAGTCCGTTGAAGTGCTTCACCAGGGTAGTTTTACCCGATCCATTCTGTCCAATAATGCCGATGAACTCTCCTCTCTCGATTTCTGAATCAACATCTTCTAGGGCGTTGGTGCCGTCTGGGTAAGTATGGGATAGTTGCTCTACCTTGATTACTGGAGGAGCAGATGACTTCAAGAAAGCACGGCCCCTTTCTTTCTGTTCTGCACGATCTGTGTGATTCGATCGCGTGCGTCTTCCAGAGTGATGGGTAGCTTTCCTGAGACTAGTCCGTCATGGGCTAGGAGATGAGCGAACTGAGTTACCTGGGGTGGTTCTACACCTGTGTCCTTGAGGCCTTCCACATCGCTTAGGAAATCCTGTGTGGGGCCGCCCGCTGTGATCGTGCCTTCTCTGAGCAGGACGACACGGTCTGCATACTTCGCGACTTCTTCAGTCTCGTGCTCAACCATGATTATCGTCATCTTTCGATCCCGTCTCAGTTCAGAGACAATTGAGAAGACCTCGCTCTTGCCGATGGGATCCAATTCCGAGGTCGGTTCATCAAGTACGAGGATTTGTGGCAACATTACTAAGGCTGAGGCGATTGCGACGCGCTGTTTCTCACCTCCTGAGAGTTCGTAAGGAGCCCTGTCGAGCATTCCCTCCATTCCAACAACTTTCAGTGCCCATACCATTCTGCGCTCGATTTCTTCGCGTGGCAGGCCGAGGTTCTCAGGCCCGAAGACAACTTCCTCTTCCACAGACATACCGATGAACTGACTCTCAGGATCCTGAAACATCATTCCAACATGATCGCAGAGTTGCGGTACGGTCGAGTCTCTTACTCTGATTCCAGCGACGTATACCTCTCCCTTCACGACTCCGGGGTGAGAGTGAGGAATGATGCCGTTCAGACATTGACATAACGTAGTTTTGCCCGAACCGCTCGGCCCAGTTATGGCCAGAAACTCACCTTGCTCTACCTCAAGATTCACACCGCGCAGAATCCAGTCTGTGGATGATTCGTATTTCCACCAGAAGTCTCTGAATTCGATGATGTTCATTTGGCATCTCTAGATTTTTCGATAGATCAGTACAAAACCGCCATAAGAGGACCGCAGATTATTTATATCTACTTAGCACAGAACGCGACAGCGATCCAAGTTGTCTGGAAAAGAAGAAGTCGTTAGGCCAAAAGGCTTCAGAGTCGTTCACCTCGTACTAATCGCAGTGATAGCCGCAGTCAGTACTGTAGCTTCCATAGCAGCGAGTGTGCTGCAACCGTTCCCGGGACTTGCCTTCATCTATCTACCAGGCGGCATCTTGCCCGTCTTCGGAATCTGGTTTGGACCCTGGGCGCTCATCGGAGCAATTATTGCAGGTGTCTTGTACGCCCCTGCATGGGGAATGGCGCCTCACTTCGGTCTCTTGAGCGGTCTCAGCGATGCGGTGTATGCTCTGATACCGTGGATAGCATTCAAAGTAACGAACGCTGATCCAAGTCTGAAAAACAAGAAAGACTATGCGGTCTGGCTCGTGTTTGTAGTTATCCTAGCCACAGTGGTGACAGACTTCACATATCAAATGCTAAGCATTTACGTTTACGGCTGGTACACTATGGATATGTTCCCGATCTCGTACACAGTGTCCGTCACAGGCGGCCTCATCGCAGTTATTCCACTGAGCTTCATACTGCTGAAGGTCCTGTCACCATACGTGAAGAAGAGCTCACTATACGTAAAAGGCTGGATCTACTAGACCGGAACCGCTGCTCCATCGAACTCGCAGAATTCGGTTCGCGTCGTACCGAAGGTTGGACTCAAGTCAGATGACGGATCTCGACGAAGCACAGAAAAGAGAGATCATTGAAGAACTAAGGACCTCGGTCATCAAAGGAGATTCAGAACAGGCACAAGCCGCAGCACAACGAGCCATGGAAGCTGGAATCGATCCGCTGGAAGCCGTCGAGAAAGGACTTGCCAAAGGCATACGAGAAGTCGGACAGAAATTCCAGACACTGGAGCTCTTCCTAACCGACATGATAATGGCAGCAGAAGCGATGACCGCGGCGATCTCTGTACTTGAGAAGAACCTTCCCGAGAACACGTCGCTTCAAAAGGCAGGTGTTGTAGTGATCGGTACGGTCGCAGGTGACATTCACGACATCGGAAAGAATATCGTTGTCGCCCTGATGAAGGCTAACGGTTTTCGGGTGACAGACCTCGGCAAAGATGTCCCGTCAAGGCAGTTCATCGAACAGGCGGAATCACTGAAGGCAGATGCGATTGGTCTGTCAGCTCTATTGTCGACAACGATGGTTGCCCAGCAAGAGGTTGTGATGATGCTTAGGGATTTGGAACTGAAGGACAAGTACCCTGTGATAGTCGGAGGAGCGCCAGTCACGGAGGAATGGGCTAAGCAGATCGGCGCCGACGCGTATGGAAGAGATGCAAACGACGGCATCACGAAAGTCCATGAACTTGTGTCAGCGAGACGCGAGCGTGCATGACGGTATGCTCCCCGGAAGCTCCAACCTTCTAGACATTGTGGACCGTGCCAAGAATGGTCGGCTTGTGAAGGAGAGTGACTTCGAATGCAGATTACTTCCAAACCGTCTCAAAGAACTGGTCGCGCAATACGACATACGGCGCGATCCGGAAGTTCTTGTTCCATCGGACAACGACTTAGCCGACAGCGTATTCGAAGCAGCAAAACAACTACTAGTCGATTTGGGAGTTTATTGTCATGATACTGGGAGAACAATCAAGATAACCGAAGAAGATGTGAAGGACTCGCTGAGGAATCTGCCGGAAAGTACGACTATAGGTTCAGGGAAAGAGGCAAGAGAGCTCAGGAGCAGAGCCGTTGAGGACAAGAGACGACCCCACTTTGTCGGCGGCAATGGCGGTGGAATCTGTAGCTCAGCGAACTACCTGAACATCTTCACTAGCATGTCCATGGAACCAGACGTCGACTCGGTATGTTGTGGATCTCTATCAGAGATAGATGGAAAACCGATAATCGGCCGCTCCCCAGTAGAGTTGCACGCGGCCCAACTTGAAGCAGATTGGTTGAGGAAAGCTGCTGAAAGAGCAGGTCGACCCGGGCTATGCTTGATAGGCAGCGGGTTCGAATGGGCGGGAGCCGACTTCGCCAGCTTCAACCCAGATTGGGGTTACCGCCCTACCGATGCAGGATGCTCGTGCATGATCTACCCCATGAAGATCGACTTCAACATGCTCGCCAAGACCAAGCATTACCTTGACCGCAGGATGCCGATTCATGCATATTCTGATCAACTGATTGGAGGATTCACTCGCGGAGCAGAAGAGACTCTGGTCTCAAGCGTGGCCCACCACCTGGCAAATGTCATCCTCAATCACGCAACATATCAGCATGTGAATTGCCAGCACATACACTACAACAACACAAGCAACAGGCTCAGCATCTGGTCCCATAACGTAGCCGGCCAAGCGATTGCCAGAAACAGCAGGATTGTCACCTCGAGCGAATGTTTCGCATCAGCCGGCCCGTGCACTGAGATGATACTCTACGAAGGCGCCGCTGTGGCCCTATCTGTGGTTTCGGGCTTAGGCCTAGGCCCTGGCATATGCGGGTGCGCAACGAAAGAGATGGACAAGTTCACGGGTCTTGAGGAACGATTCTTTGGCAAAGTGGGTAGAGCCTGTGCCGGCATGAAAAGGGAAGATGCGAATGACATTGCGAAGCAGTTGGTCAAGAAGTACGAGCACAGATTCGACAATCCGCCGCTGGGAAAGACATTCAATGAATGCTACGATCCTGAGAGCATGAAACCATCAAAAGAGTGGCTTGACATTTATAGTAGAGTCATCGAAGAGATGAAAGACCTCGGATTCAGCCTGTAAGATCTTCCCGCGCCAACATCTGGAGTAGGAATATGGATTTGTCGTCACTCAAGTTGCTTGAGATTACACGTGCTGCTCGCACCGGACCACTAGTAGACGAGAAAGAGTTTGATCTCAAGACAGTTCCACCCAAGCTCAAGCAACTCGCGCGAGACTACGAAATAGCATACAGTCCAGAGACACCTGTTCCAAATGACAAGCAGCTTGCCGATGGCGTCTTCCAAGCCGCCTGTGACTTTCTAAGAGACGTGGGGATTCTGTGCATCGACACCGGACGGCTCATCAAGTTCGAAGATCGAGAGATCAGCGAGGCTGCCAACATAGCGCCCACAAATGTGCAAGTGGGCACTGGCGGTGACGCCAGAGAGATGACTCAGAGAGGAATCGAAGACCAAAGACCGCCAACGATCATAGGCGGCCTTGGTGGAGGCATCGTCAGCCAGCGATACTACGAAGACATCATAACAAGCATCGCTGTAGAGCGCGTCATCGATGCGGTGTGCGGAGGATCACTTGTCGAAATCGAGGGCGGACCGATCATCAGAGACTCACCGATCGAGATGCATGCTGCAAAATTCGAAGCCAAGTGCATGCGCAACGCGGTTGCTCGTGCAGGTCGGCCGGGCTTGTGCGTTCTGGCTGGTTCACCAGAAGGAGCAGCTGCGGTCATCTCAGCGTTTGATCCCGAATTCGGCTACAGAAGAACCGACATGGCGATCTCTTGCCTC
>JALHTB010000031.1 GCA_022865625.1 Candidatus Bathyarchaeota archaeon | reverse complement strand
CGGCGTTTCCGTTAGTCTTCTTTGCAGGGGTTCTTGCAGGGTTCTTTGGAGTTGGAGGCGGGGCGCTGCAAGTCCCGGTATTGATCATGTTGCTTGGGGTTCCAGTCGAGATTGCGACTGCGACGTCAGCGTTGATGATCGTCGTCTCCGCACTCACGGGAGCCATGACACATATCCAACTAGGCAACGTTGCGTACGAATTCATTCCGTTCATAATAGTCTCTGTGGTGGTTGGCGCGCAGATTGGAGTTCAGATCCAGAGACGAACAGGTCCGCGTACTCTGAGACGACTATTCGCATTGTTTCTTGTCGTCATTGGGCTTAGGATGATCCTTGTCCTAGTCTAGGCCGTGGGCCATCACCGGTGCCGACGAGCCTGCTGTGACAACTTCTTGCTGCCTAGGAAAAGCGGATCCTGCATACTCCTTAAAGGGGGCTCTGGCTTCAGTCGCCCGCTTGTCGGAGTGCTAGGATTCCATAGAATTGCTCCAGATGAAGCGTGGGAGAGTTGTCGAAGGAAGGCGAAGAGCATGCACTCAAACGTGAGGTTGGGTGGTACGGCTCTTTTGCAATGGGGTATGCAGATGTTGGAGCAGACTTGTACGTCGCCATAGGCCTCGTTGCCTTTTACGCTGCCGGCGCCTCACCGATCGCATTCGCGATAGCGTCTATCACATACGTCTGCACCGGGCTCGCCTACGCGGAGTTAGCCACGGCCTATCCATACGCCGGCGGGGCCCAAGTATACTCAATGAAGGCCTTCAACGACATGATAGGTTTCGTCGCGGGCTGGGCAGTCATGCTCGACTATACAGTCGACATGGCCTTGTTCTCACTTGCCAGCGCTGGGTACCTAAGCTTCTTCTTTCCTTGGATGAAGGGCTCGTTCTTTCCGCTGTCTTTGCTGGGTCTCGAGTTCAAGATCTCATACATCGGTTTCGCCGCCTTTGTACTGGTCATTGCTCTACTACTGCTGAATTCTATCGGGATAAGAGAATCATCTGCTTTCAACGAGCTGCTAGTGTCGCTTGACCTTGTTGTTGAGTCAGTCATTCTGATCACCGGCGTCCTATTGGCTTTCGGCTTGATGCTCTTCTTATCACAGATCACTGACTTTGGTGCGCCTTCAGTGTTCTCGAACATTGTCTATGTGATGCCGAGCCTTGGGACTCAGACACAGAATTTCGTATACGGAATCACGCTCGCAATGACCTCATTCATCGGCATCGAATCTATTGCTCAAGCGGCGGAAGAAACGAAGAGACCCCAGAAGTGGATTCCACGTGCCAACAAGCTATCGATAATCGCTGTGGTGGTCTTTGCCGTTGGCCTATCAACGCTAAGTATGGGTTTGATGCCTTGGCAAGCCTTGGCAGCCTCCCAGACGGATCCCATGGCGGCCATTGCGTCCAGAGTACCCTACATAGGGCACTTTCTGGCACCGATCGTTGCGTTTACGGGTTTCACCATATGTTTTGTGTCCACCAACACCGGAGTCATCGGTGCTTCTCGGGTTGTCTTCTCGATGGGACGTTTTGGGCTCATGCCCGCATGGTTCTATAAGGTTCACAGGAAGTTCCGAACCCCAGTCCGGACAATCGCTGTTTTCGGCCTAATTGGTGCCACAATCGCGCTCTTGGGTGAGCTACACTTTGTCGCTGATCTCTACAACTTTGGAGCTTTACTGTCGTATGTGATTGTGAATATCTCGCTGATTGTGCTCAGAAACAAGGAGCCCGATGCGTATCGAGCTTGGAAGCTTCCAGGGACGCTGAAGATACGGTTTCGAGAGAAGCTGATCTTTGTACCAGTCATAAGCGTCATTGGCACAATCGCAACGGGAACAATGTGGGCATTTGTCATCGGGTTCCATGCAGAGGGACGGATCGTAGGAACGATCTGGCTCGCCATTGGAATCATTGGATTCATCGTGTTCAGAAGATCTCGAAAGATGAGTATCATCGGAAACGAAGTTGGCAAGACCATAGCGCCAGGAGCGTACATGATGAATGCAACCGTACTTATCAGAACGCCAGAAGACGAGGACAGTGTTGTCGAGGCTCTGGAGTACGAACTCGACACACGGTTCAGAGTCAAGTTGCTTAGTATCGTTGACCCGAGCGAGCTTGGCTTGAGTACTGAGAGCATACGAGACTACTCTCAGCTGAAGCAGTGTCAAGCCATCTCTTCAGGGGAACTGAGGCGTGTGGCCAAGAGGCTGAGTTCGGAGGGTTTCGACGTTGTATCGCGTGTGGAAATCGGGTCAACCAGATCTATCGTGGAACGAGAGATGGAATCAAGTGACAATGACGTTGTCGTATTGATCAAGAGAAAGACGTTAAAGGGTCACCTTGAAAAGAGGGAAGACAGTGCCTACGCCATAGCGTCAAGGTACCCTGGAAAGGTCATGATAGTCAGAAGGTTCGATTAGAATGGCACCCGGCGTGGTCGTAATACTAAACATCTTCGTGCACTCCAAGGAGTTGGACAAGGTCACAAAGAAACTGCTGGCACTGCCGGAGGTCAAAGACCTCTACGAAGTGACGGGAGAATATGACATAGTGGCTACGATCGAGACCAAGGACATTGCTGCATTCAGGCTTTTCATAAAGGAGAAGATCCTGTCGATCGAAGGTATCCGGAGCACTGTCTCCGCGGTCATTCTGTATACACACAAGAAAGATGGGAAGCCTGTAT
Organism: Candidatus Bathyarchaeota archaeon; assembly: GCA_022865625.1. The sequence goes on along the minus strand of JALHTB010000031.1, from coordinate 4,698 downwards.
CCTGATGAGGAGGAGAGCTCAACGAAAGAAACCTTCTGTAAAGATCCTCATTCCAATCGCCGCAAGCGCTGATAGACAGCTGATGACTAGGGCGCTCTATGCCCTGTCCGCGTTCAAGGATCCGGAGATTGTTCTCTTCCACGTTGTGGAAATGCCCAGCCGAACCGTGCCCATCGAGGTAATCTCGCATAAAGAAGAGATAGCGCTCGCGGACGAGGTCCTCTCTCCAACCGCCAAATGGTTGGAGAAAGAAGGCTATTCCGTGCGCAAGAAGATTGTCGTGGCACGTAGTGTTGCAGAAGCAATCGTGACCGAGGCGAATGCAGCGGACTACACATTCGTCATAATGACCAAACGTCGACCGAAGAAAGGCATTGGGGGACTCTTTCATCGGAGTGTCAGCGAGCAGGTCACTCGAGAGGCCAAGTCCATGGTGCTCACGACACTCACAGAGGGGGACAGCGAATACCTCAGGAACTCCACGAAACAATAAATAGACCATTTCAGAAGTGACGAAATACAAGCTGTCACGTTCGAGGGAAAGCGAATGGTGTCGACAACTGTGGGTGGCTTTGTTCCAGCCGCCTAGCGACAATTGCATCTCTTCTCGAACGATCTGTTGCATGTGGTGTTCTGCCGTTGAGTAAAGAAATAGGAATCACTGTCAAGAAGAAAGATGACATTTCTGAATGGTACACGCAAGTCGTGACAAAATCTGGTCTTGCTGACTACGCTAGCGTCAAGGGATTCATGGTCTTGATGCCGTACGGCTACTCGATCTGGGAGAAGATCAAGGAATACCTCGACACGCGGCTCAAAGCCATGGGTCACGCAAACGCATACTTTCCGTTATTGATCCCGGAGAGTTTCCTGAAGAAGGAGGCTGAGCACTTCTCAGGCTTTACGCCGGAAGTATTCTGGGTCACCCACGCAGGAAACGAGAAGCTGGGCGAACGGTTGGCCATCAGACCGACGTCTGAGACGGTCATCTATGATTCGTATGCGAATTGGATAAGGAGCTGGAGAGATCTCCCCCTCCTGATCAATGTATGGAATTCTGTTCTGCGAGCCGAGATCAAAGCCACGAAACCCTTCATGCGAACCTCAGAGTTCCTGTGGCAAGAGGGACACACCGTCCACGCAGACAAAGAAGACACAGATTTGGAGGTCATGAGAATCCTCGAACTCTACAGGCAGCTCATCGAAGATCAGCTTGCGATCCCAGCTCTTGTGGGGTACAAGACCGATCGCGAGAAGTTCGTGGGCGCACAATACACCACCACGCTGGAGTCAATGATGCCTGATGGGAAAGCGCTTCAGATGGGCACCTCACACAACTTAGGTCAAAACTTCTCCAAGGTTTTTGAGATCAAGTATCTGGGCAAGGATGAGCAGACCCACTACGCCTGGAATGCATCTTGGGGAGTCTCCTGGCGACTAATCGGTGCATTGATCATGCTTCACGGGGATGACCGTGGGCTCGTCATTCCACCCCGAATAGCACCCACTCAGGTCGTTGTGGTGCCAATTCCCTACAAGGATGCAGAGACAGCACCGATAATGAGCCAAGCCAAGAAGATAGCAGACGGGCTTCAGAAAGCGGGTCTGAGTGTTGTTCTTGATGACCGTGAGCAGTACACGCCAGGATGGAAGTTCAACGAATGGGAACTGAAAGGAGTCCCTGTCAGGATCGAAATCGGCCCCCGTGATGTGCGCAACCGTCAGGTGACTGTGGTTCGCAGAGACACATCAGAGAAGTCAACAATCCCAGAGGCTGATGTTGTTACAAAGACCAAGATGCTGCTCGAGACTATCCAATCAGACATGTTCCAGAAAGCAAGCCGTGCTCTCAAGGAATCGATCCATGACGCACGCACCTTTGACGAGTTGAAGCAAGTAGTCGAGAACACGGGGGGGTTCGTCAGGGCGTGCTGGTGTTCAGACATGGCATGTGAGGATAAGATCAAGGAAGAGACCGGCGCCACAATCCGTGTGGTCCCCCTTCGGAACGAGACTGTCTTCGGCGCCTGCGTCCGATGCGGGAAGACCGCCGATAAGGTCGTCTACTTCGCGAGGGCATACTGAGCGTCCATAGGGCACAACGTTTAAGCGAACTCCAGTTGAACTAGGCATTAGTTGTGCGTAGCAATGGGAAAGAAGAGGAAATCCGGAGGACGTAGTGGAGGAGGAAAAGGCCGCAGCGGGCTCGTGCAGTGTACGAACTGCGGTATGCAGGTGCCACGTGACAAAGCAAAGAAGGTCAGCAGCTTCGTTTCATTGGTTGAACCGTCCTTAGCACGGGAACTTCGCGCTCACGGAGCGTTCATCGCTAGGCAGAAGGTTTTCAAGTACTACTGTATCTCATGCGCGGTCCACTTCGGAGTTTCCAAGGTCAGAGCACGCGACGAGAGACGTTTCTCGCACTAGCGCCTCCGGCGCAAACACCTACACTGCTTCGAGCTGAGGACGGATCAGCTCGGCTCTTCTTCTAACTTCCTTGTCTGCGACTGGGAAGTCTGGTCCTACGCTCTCAACCATTATCGAAGCAGCAGCGGAAGCGTAGAGACATGAAGCAGCGAGCTCTTTGGTCCGACTGTACTCTGCCAAGAAAGCGCCACCATAGACATCTCCTGCTCCAGTTGGGTCAACAGCTGTTGTCTCGTATGCAGGGACCCTGAAACAGGCTCTTCTGTCGCAAGCCACAGAGCCTTTGTCACCAAGAGTCACAATCGCGATCCGAGCGCCCCAGTCTATGAGTTCTCTTGCAGATCGCACGTGATCCTGCAGGCCGGTGATGACCTCCGCCTCCAATTCGTTCGGCTTAACAAAGTCGACCGAGCTGACAAGTTGTCTGAAAGCTTCTCTGTTGCAGAAGTGTTCTACTTCCGCATCCTTTCCGAGTCGACGAAGCAATCCTTGAGGATCCAGGAAGACCTCGCCTGACAAGGAACCCATGATTTGCATTAACGCCTGCATGTCTAGTTCGTATAACACAGGACCTAGCAGGATGTAGCGTGATTGCTGGCACTCAGACAGTACTTCCCGAATAGGAATCTTTCCCGCATCAGCAATGACCCTCAATGTACGTTCCCCCTTGTCATTGTATCTCAGGCTGAACCCTGTCGTTCGATCGCTTGATCCCGTATCGATCGCTTTGATTCCATATCCTTTCATTTCGGCGCGAAATCGCTCGCGGAAATCTTGCCCAACGTTTCCTATGAGCAGTACGTCTTTCATCCCGAGCCTCTTCGCTGCGAGGGCCGCATTGGTGCTGCAGCCGGAAAGGATGCGGTGGCTCGTGGTTATTCTGGGGGTGCTTATTAGGTCGTAGACAGGGTTCCCGATAGCTACGAGGTCATAGGTCATTTCAGAAAGCCCTCGCGTTCTGTCGCGTGTAGACAAGCCTTTGAATCACAGTAGCATGTGACACGAATCCAACTAGGATCATTGCGTACTGAAGAGCACTTGGCCATACTGGCACAAGGACTGATCCCACGAGAATGAGCAGGAGCTTCTCCTGTCTTTCTGCAATGCCGATCCTGCATTTACTCAGACCTCCGACGGATTCCGCTGCTGCTCGAGCGTAGCTGGCCAATAGCATGCCAATCAATGCGAATATGCCCCAGAACCAATCTGCAAATCCTCCTGCAATGATTCCGATGACCAAGGCGTACTCGACATATCGATCCAGGACGTGATCGAGGACAGATCCGAATCTTGAGGTGGTTCTTGTCGCGCGTGCAACCGCACCATCAAGCATGTCAGAGAATGTGGAGCCCAGCAGAACTAGGGCGCCCAGAAGGGCCATTCCTCTAGCATATGAGAGAGAAGCGAGCACGCCCAGTAATGCCGCGAGGATTGAGAGCGTGTTGGGGCTGACTCCAAGGCTGCCCACAGCCCTTCCGAGCGGCAACATTGCGTTTTCGTATCTTTCGCGAAATCTGCCGAGCAAACACTACCCCACGCTTGTTTGAAGACCACGACGCTTCGCGATGGACGCACTTAATTGGTTGTCGCTGATGTCGAATACATTGACAACTCTTGAATAGGTGCTAAGCACGAAGCTTTGCGGCAAAGGAGCCGTCATCTCAAAGATGGGAAAGGTGTCGAAAGGAGTAAAATGCAACGTAGTCGGGTGCGAGCAGACTGCTGCGCGTTCTGTCTCGCCGGACTCGGCTGCACAGGCAAAGATCGATATTGCAGGCGCCAGACGCGCGTACCTCTGCCGAGCACACTACAAAGAAATGAAGAAGCGGTTGCGGAAGGATCGCCAGATCGAGAAATGGCGTTTTAGCGCCTAGTTTTTACGCGTCCTGCGCAGGGGCTAGTATGTTCCATGTGGATTCGAAGATTTGGAGAGCAAGAAGGATCTTATCATTGCTGTTGTTGGGGGTCGCCGTGGATCCTCAGGTCTGCCAATGTGTCAAACCGCGCCGACCCGGCGTATCATGAAGTTGTGGATCCAGCGGACGAAACAGGCGACAAGTAGTACACTCACAGCTGAAACCTTCCACAATTCGGTTTCCTCGAAGACGTCCCGCAGTGATCTCCGATAATCTGGCCAACGACTCGAACCGGAGATGGCTGAGCGAACGCATTCTGCTGATCAAGACCGCTAGGACCCGGGAAATCAACATGGCCCCCGAAGATGGTGAATACCTCAAGGCCGAGTTTCTGCGACGGCATCCAATCCTCATT
>JALHTB010000030.1 GCA_022865625.1 Candidatus Bathyarchaeota archaeon | reverse complement strand
TGGTCAAGCACTTCAGGGCTCAGTCAGACTTTGCAATCGAACATATTCGTTGTTTCTGGGACCGGAACCGTTACAGGGACGTATTATATACAGTGGCAGATCAGCATCACTCAAAGTGGAATAGCTGGCGATACGGGCGCGACGACTATTGTTGTGGCCGACAGCGTGAACAAGGCTGCTGGAGATCTGCCTTTCACGGCGTGGTACAATGATAGCGCATCCATTTCATACACGTACACTCTGAATGTGGTTGGAAGTAGTTTCACGTATGTGTGGGTGTCCACATCCGGTTGCTCTCAAACGCTGCGGTCCGCTACCTTCTCCGCTACTGCATCAGGTACTTTAACCGGGAATTATGGAGTTCTCGGGGGCACTGCTACTGTTACCACGACTGTAGTTCAGACTACGACGACTGGAACGACAGCAACCGCGACGACGACAACTGCGACTACGGCAACCACAACCGCAACGTACACTTCAGTCACGGTGGCTGTAACTTTGACTTCGCAGACTATCACATCGATCACGATCTCGACTTCCTATACTTCGTTGACTTTGCCGCCGGGGCTTATTCCGAATCAGCTGAACTATAATCAGGCGGCGCTCGGAGTGGACGGACTAATCCTAGTGATGAATCAGACTCAAGTTGTCTACGCAGATGTGACCATTCGATTCTATGGGTCAGGTGAGTTTCTAATAGACAATGTGGAGTTCCAAGAGCCGCTGGGCGAGGTACACTGGGTCACGTTGAATGAAACCATGCAGGGCCCCTGTAGTTGCTATAAGCAGGTGGCTGGCACGGATTCGGTGAAGTTGCGGGTGAAGCTTGCGCCAGGGCTTGATATTCAACCTGGCGTGCACATAATCAGTATGCTTGTTCAAGGAAAGACAGGCGACGGGCTTGCACTCGGAAATACGGGGTGGCTTGCAGTAACCATCAGCTCAATTCTTCCCGCGCAGGCAATAGGCATTCCATCGCCAACCATGACTCAGGCGGGTGCGGCGCTGTCAGCCGGAGTTACCATCTTGGTCCTGATTGGCACAGCGATGAGACGCCCGAAAGATAGCGCCGGAGCGTAACATTTTCTATCTGAGAGAGGAATTTTGCGTAAGAGGCCACTCGGCGTCCGGTTAATCGCCATCTACGAAGGCCTCATGGGCGCTCTTGTCGTCCTGCTGGCGTTGCTTCTTGGTTCACTCGGTGTACTGTCCGTCCTTGTGGGATTCCAAGTCAGTGTCGTACTTGGACTTGCCGCTGGTATCGCAGTAGCCGCGTTAGGTTTAGTCTACATAGTCGTGGCAGTTGGCCTCTGGCACCTGAAGAAATGGGCGTGGTGGATCATCGTGATCTGGAAATGTTTAGGAATACTTGTCAGCCTAGTCGTGGGGCTTATCTTCAATTCTCTGGGTTCAAGTTTGCTCGGAGCCGTTTCAGTGGCTCCCGGAGTCATCATCAACTTCGTCATAGTCGCATACTTGGTATGGGTTCGCCGCAGTTTCGGCCTGACCAAACTCATGCCGTTCACCTAACTGCGTCGTCGGCATGACTTGTTACTCAAGTGAATGTTTCATCCATTTTCCTTTTATCTGCCTGAAGCCGTCGCGGTTCGTCGAAATGAACGGAGGTGAATTGTTCGGCTCCACCTATTGGCCCCGGGATTGTACTCGTCGAATTGGTTAGGCTCGTGCTTGCCCTGCTAGTTTCTGTGGGGTTCTTGTACCTACTCATCAAGCTTGCAGGCTTGGTCGATGCGATGACAAAAGCTAAGCAGGCTTCACAACAATCAGCTGGTCACCAGGCACATTCCGGATCAGTGACGAGCTAGATCCTACAAGGCGTCCTCTGCGACTGTCTCCCACATTTTCCTTTTCTCAATGCACGCTCGTGTGCGCTTTCATGAATTGCTCGATTCTGTCAGCGGCTTCATCGATCAAGTCTATTGGTGGTAAGAAGACAACTCTGAAATGTCCTGCACCGTAGGTTTCGTCGAATCCCGAACCATTGACAACTAGCACGCCGGTCTTCTTCACGAGATCAATCGCAAAGTCCTTGTCAGATTTCCATCGTTCATGCAGTGATATCTTCGGAAACAGGTAGAACGCACCCCGGGGCGTGGTACAGGTGAGTCCTTGGATACGCCGGATCCTTTGCAGAAAGTGATCTCTACGCTTCTTGAGAGTACGCACCATTGCAGCAATGTGCCCTTGCGGTCCCCTGAGAGCTTTCACGGCAGCATACTGAACTGGCGTCGGTGCGCACAGGCGTATCCTGCTCTCCTTCGTAATAGCCTCTTTCAGCTCCCCGAGAGCGTTTGTAGGATCGTGAAAATAGAGATAGCCAAGTCGCCAACCGGTCATCACGTAGGTCTTCGAGAATCCGTTCAAACCTACGATTGGGATATCTTTGGCCAAAGCGGCTGTGCTTGTGAATCTCGAATCGTATACGAGCCTATCGTAGATTTCGTCCGATGCCACGAGCAGTTTGTATTCGGCAGCAATGTCCAGCATCTGCTTCAGTGTCTTCTCGTCGTAGAGCGAGCCTGTGGGGTTGTTCGGATTCACGATCACGAGTGCACGTGTCCTCTCTGTGATCTTGTCACGTAGGTCATCTAGGTCCGGGAGCCAATCGTTGTCCTCAACTGTTCGATATGCGACCGGTCTTCCCCCGAAGAACTTGACAAAGGAGATGTAGGGCGGATATGTAGGGCCCGGTACTAGGACTTCGTCACCAGGCTGCACAAGTGCCCCGGTCAAGAATTGGATTCCTTCAGAGATCCCTGAGGTTACTATCACGTCCTCATCTGAGATTGGCACCGAATTGGTCTTCCTCTCTTTGTCTGCAATTGCCTCTCTAAGAGCCTGGACGCCCTCTGACGCGGCATAGTAGTTGCGGCCAGCGTCCACAGCCTCGGTGAGGGCCTTCCTGATGTGAGCTGGAGTCTGGAAATCGAAGCTGGCTGGGTCGCCGGTGTTGAGGTATATCACTTTCTTGCCTGATTTCTCAACTTCTCTTGCAACGCCCAGCATGTCTCTGATCGCATATTCGATTCCGCGGGCTCGGTCTGCGACATGTATTGCGCCCGGAATCAATGTCTCATGCCCTCACTGAGCAAAGCCGACCTTGTACTTGTTGCTTTTGCTGGTGTGCGCTCTCTCGCCTGCTCAGCAAGTATAATTGGCCGGTTCATGTCCCGTGAGCAGAAACAAGCACGGGAGGGAGTGGGCATGTCTGACTTGAATCGGGAGCGACAGCCGGCCCGATTCCGCGCGGTGATAGTCGTATGTTCGCTATTCTTCATCATCTACTTGGGTAACTCGCTGTGGTTGAGCCTGTTCCCGAACTACCTGCTCAGACTTGGTATGGATTCATTCATGATCGGCATCGCGCTCATGATCTACAATGCATCATTGAGCATTACGTTCCTCCCTTCCGGTCGACTCTCCGATAAGCTAGGCAGACGCCCATTGATCGTGGCTGGATCATCATTACTCGCCTTGAGCACTGTCTCGCTCAGCCTGAGCCATCAAGTGGAGACAACGTTGCTGGCTGTGATCGGTGAAGGGATCGGACTAGGCCTATTGACTCCTTCAGGAAATGCGATGATATCAGATGCCGTCCCAGGCCGGGGTTCCGGAGTCGTTTTTGCAACATATCAGATTGCAACGCTTGCCGCCGCCGTTGTTGGATCCTTTTCAGCTGGAGTTCTTGCGGAGTGGGTGGGTTTCCAGAGCATGTTTCTTCTCAGTGCAATGCTTGCGGCTGGGACTGCGATCATCGGGTACTTCGTCGTTCCGGAGACGCTAGCGGGGAAAGCGCACGGCTACGCTTCGGCGGTCGGTGAGAGCATCAGCTCATCGATATCAGGTACTGTGAGAATGCTGCGGTCCAACAGGGAACTTGCCTTTCTTGCTGGTGCGCTAGTAATCCATGCGATAGGATTCTCGATGATAAACCCCTTCATATCGCTGTACGCCGAGAAGGGCATTCACCTTGACATAGCTCAAGTGGGCATAATCATCAGCGTATGGAATGCTGGCATAGCGATAGCACAGATACCCTCAGGCCAACTGACAGACCGTTTCGGTGCCAAGCCCTTGCTTCTCGCTCACTTCATTCTCTCCAGTATCATTTGGGTGATCTATGCATACTCATGGAATCTCGAATCAGGAATCATAACGATTCTCCTGTTTGGAATTGTTGGCGCTCTAGACATGCCTGCTAGGCGGACAATAATGGTTGAGTACGCAACAGAGGAGACGGGGAAGGCCACAATAATCGGCTCACTCGATGCTGTCACAGGTGCCACTGGAATACTTGGGCCACTGATTGGGGGCCTAGTCTGGGCGCAAATGGGTTATGCGGCTCCTTTTCATCTGGCCGGTCTCGTCAACGCTTTCGCATGTGTGCCACTGATTGTGATCATGCGAAAAAGGGCAAGACATGGATCAACATCGCCCGTGCCAAGCGGCACCTGACAAGTACAAGATCTGGCTGGAGGAAGCACAGACTTTGGCCGAGTCGGATGCATGGGCCAAACTGCAGGCGGAGATCGTTTCTTGTGCCCGCTGCCCGCGGTTGACGAGATATCGTAGGAAGGTGTCCAGTGAGAAGAGGAGACGGTTCATGAATGAGGAGTATTGGGGGGCGCCGCTCGTTGGTTTCGGCGACACCAACGCTAGGCTTGTTATGATTGGACTGGCACCTGCGGCACATGGTGGCAACCGAACCGGTCGCATGTTCACCGGAGACGGATCCGCGAACTTCCTGATGAGGGCACTCCATCTCGCAGGATTTGCCTCCCAACTGACATCTGAGCACAGACATGATGGCCTGAAGTTGAATGATGCCTTCATGACCGCAGTAGTTCGATGTCCTCCTCCACAGAATAGGCCTACAGCAAGCGAACTATCGAATTGCAGCTGCTATCTTGATAGAGAGCTCGGCCTCTTGTCGCAAGCCCGTGTGATTCTGACACTTGGTCATGTGGCTTTCAGAGGCAATCTTGGTCACATCAAGCGATGCGGCGCCCGCGTCAGGCACCTCGACTTCAGGCATGGCAAGACATACTCGTTGCCGCAGGGTTTTCCGGTCCTAGTCGCCTCATATCATCCCAGTAGGCAGAATACCCAGACCGGAAGACTGACACCCGCCATGATGGACCGCGTTATGGCAACTGTGAAGAGGGTTCTCGCAGAAAGCGCACCTTGAGCAAATTGAAGTTCCGCGACATTCTCAGTGTTGGACGAGCATGTCTCGCGGAACTTGCCAGATCATATATGAGGCGGTTGGCAACTCTTTTATAGAGTCCAGAAGATGTCTGGACTCTCATTCCCGTGGTCAGCATGGAACCATCAAGAAAGCCACTGAACCTCCTAGTGAAGAAGCTGAACTCTGACATTTGCATCAGACTGAAGAATGACATTGAGTACCACGGCAAGATGATCGACTGCGACAGTCACATGAACATAATCCTTGACGGAGCCACCGAGTACAGAAGCAATGCGCCCACTGCAAACTTCGGAAACCTGATCCTGCGTGGAAGCAACATTCTCTACGTCTGCGTAGATCAGGCACGTCAGTAACCACATTGTGTTGGGTCTCCGCAGCCAGATGCGACATGGAGTATCGGAAGATATCGACGAGACATCCGCCTCGTTTCTGATTCCGGTTTGTGGGTTACCTTACTTGATGCGCACCGTGTTCTTGCAGTCGACTTTAGCAATCCTAAACAGTTCCACTTGCGTCAGATAGCGATCAAAGGCTGAATCGGAGCCTACGGAACATGCTCACAGCTCTGCCCGAAGCAGAACGTCAGCGGCAAGCGTGCAAGGAAATCATCCGTAGACTCCTGTCAGATCAGGATGAAGCCGAAGGCGCAGAGGAGATCAAGCTAGTCGTCTCTAGGAGCTATCACCTAAGCGCAATCCCTCGCAACTCGGACCTCCTCTCCGTCGCTTCAGCTGAGGAGAGACAAGTTCTCTTGGAGAGACTCAGGCTGAAACGTGTCAGGAGTGTCTCGGGGGTCCACGTGATTGGAGTAATGTCGTCTCCGCAACAGTGCCCGCATGGAAGGTGCGCATACTGTCCGCAGGAGCACGACGCACCGACCAGCTACACCGGATACGAGCCCGCCGCAATGCGAGCAAAACAGAGCAACTTCGATCCTCACGCCCAGCTCACAAGCAGACTAGAACAACTGCATGCCATCGGTCACAGAACATCCAAAGTTGAGATCGTTATCCAGGGTGGCACCTTTCTCGCCCGCCCTCTGGAATATCAGCAGTATTTTGTGAAACGATGTCTGGACGCCCTAAACGGCAGCGAGAGCCTCACTCTCGAGGAGGCGAAGGTCAAGGCTGAGTCAAGCAAGATCAGAAATGTTGGACTGACCTTCGAGACTCGACCAGACTGGGCGACCAAGAAACACGTGGACCTGATGCTGTCATACGGTGCAACACGCGTTGAGATCGGGGTCCAGACGCTTGACGAAGCGGTTCTCAGACTAGTTGAACGAGGTCATTCAACACGTGAGGTCGTTGACTCATTTCGCATCGCCAAGGATGCCGGGCTAAAGATCGTCGCCCACATGATGCCGGGACTACCAGGCTCGACTCCCAAACAAGACCTGGAAGGATTCAGGAGGCTAGTCTCTGATCCTGAATTCCGACCTGATATGCTGAAGATCTACCCATGCCTCGTAGTCCACGGAACCAAGGCCTACGACTGGTGGAGAAATGGTGCGTATTTGCCTCTCAACTCTGAAGAGGCTGCAACTTTCATTGCTCATGTCAAAGAGCTCATTCCTCCATGGATGCGGATAATGAGGGTCCAGCGTGAAATACCCGCCAGACTCATCCTCGCTGGGCCGAACAAGGGGAACCTACGGGAACACGCGCTGACATTATTGGCAGGAAAGGGAAGACGATGCAGGTGCATTCGCTGCAGGGAGGTTGGGCACAGAAGAATCAAGGACGGCGTGGAACCTGACCCTGAAGAAGTGAGGCTAGTAAGGACATACTACGAATCATCGGCCGGTACTGAGGTCTTTCTATCCAAAGAGGACCTCATAACTGATACTCTGATCGCGTGTCTCCGCTTGAGAGTTCCTTCTCCATCAGCTCACAGGACGGAGATCAACTCCGAGCCATCAACCATAGTGAGGGAGCTTCATGTGTATGGGCCTGTTGTCCCCGTAGGCGAACACGATCCGGTTTCTTGGCAACACAAAGGTCACGGCGCCTCGCTTCTCAGAGAGGCGGAGAGAGTATCAAAGGACGAGTACGGCGTAAGGAAGATTCTTGTCCTCAGTGCGCTTGGCACCAAGGAATACTACACACGGGCAGGCTACGTTCACGATGGCCCATACATGAGCAAGCGTTTACGGTAGAGCTCGATCATTCACGCAGGTTTTAACTCTCCGTCTACTCCTCAGGTAGCTAGACAATCACCTCGGGTGAACAACGGATGAAGGAACTGGGCGGATACAGAGGCCGAGCCCTCGATCTGATCACAGCCGCGGGCGCATCGATCGGAGACAAAGTCGAACTGACGAAGAACGGTGAAGCGATCGACGGCCTACTGATGCCCCGGGCATCCGGAAGGGACGACACACACATCGTCCTCAAGCTTGCAACCGGCTACAATGTCGGGGTTGCATTAGGCGAGAGCACACAAATCCATGTCATCGGCGCCGGCACAAAACCATCTCTCTCAAAGCCACCGAGACCAACGTCCTCCAAGAGTCTCCCGAGAGTGACGATCTTCAGTACAGGCGGGACGATCGCCAGTCGGGTCGACTACCGAACAGGTGCAGTTGAATCTGCCCTAACAGCTGAAGATCTCTACAGTTTCGTCCCAGAGTTGGCATCTGAAGCAGACATAACCGCAAAGGTTCTCTGCAGTGTTTTTAGCGAGAATTTCACTCCGAAGCATTGGAAGGAAATAGCGGAATCAGTACGTGATGAGATCCAATCTGGGGTGTCCGGTGTTGTTATCGCTCAAGGCACCGACACTCTCGGTTATTGTGCGGCCGCACTCAGTTTTGCGCTCCAGTCAAGCCCGGTTCCAATAGCATTCGTAGCAGCTCAGAGGTCCTCCGATAGACCAAGCTCAGACGCAGCTTCAAACCTGATCGGGGCGGTCAGTGGTGCAGCAAAGGCTCCGTTCGCCGGTGTGGTTGTAGTTATGCATGAATGGATGTCAGACGAGACCCTGCTCATCCACAAAGGAACGAAGGTCCGGAAATGTCACACTAGTCGACGCGACGCATTCAAGTCGATAGGTACGAACCCAATCGCACGTTTCCATCTGGTCACGAAGAAGCTGGAGATGCTGGAAAAGGACTATCCTGCTCGCGGATCGACCAGACTAGTCTGCAAGCCAGACTTTGACGATCGCGCCGCTTTGCTGAAGTTCTATCCGGCCATGAATGCCGGCGTCATCGGCTGGCATGTAGATAACGGCTACCGCGGCATGATCCTAGAAGGGACGGGCCTCGGTCACGTCAGCACGAGCTGTTATCCGAGCATTGCGCGGGCAGTTGAGAAGGGAATCTTCGTCGGCATGGCTTCACAATGCCTCTGGGGAAGGGTCGACATGAATGTGTACTCGACCGGCATTGACTTGCAGAAGATCGGAGTTCATCCCTTGGAAGACATGCTGCCCGAGACCGCGCTTGCGAAGCTCATGTGGGTGCTTGGCCAAACAGATGATCCTGCGAAGATCGCAGAGATGATGCGAACCAATCTGGTCGGCGAGATCAGCCCAAGAAGACTAGAAGGCGAAGACGATGGCAAACACGAGTGACTACGAATCCATAGGACTCAAAGTGGGCATAGAAATCCATCGCCAATTGGACACTAAGCGGAAACTGTTCTGCGACTGTCCCACCACAATGTCAGCGACAGAATCGTCTACCCGTTTTCTGAGGCGGCTTCGCCCTACTCAGAGCGAACTTGGCCAGGTGGATCCTGCCGCTCTTTTCGAGTTCCAGAAGGGGCGTGCCATAGTGTACGAGGCTGACGAGGCCACATCGTGCTTGGTTGAGATGGATGAAGAGCCCCCAAAGGATTTGAACCCTGAGGCCGTGGAGATCGCCCTTGCAACTTCAATCCTGACGAATGCGAAACCTGTTGACGAGATCCACGTCATGAGAAAGATTGTGATTGATGGGTCAAACACAACAGGATTTCAGAGAACCTGCGTGGTCGCTGTGAATGGATGGATCACCGTAGACGGAAAGAACGTACCCATTCAACAGATCTCCCTCGAAGAGGATGCTGCAAGAAAGACAGGTGAATCCGGCCTTACAGTGAACTATCGAATAGATCGATTGGGCATTCCTCTGGTTGAGGTCTCAACTGGCCCCGTGATTGCATCCCCTGAAGAGACCGAACGTGTCGCGAAGGCGATCGGGAACATACTTAGAGACACTGGTCGAGTCAAGCGTGGACTGGGAACGATCAGGCAGGACCTCAATGTCTCGCTCAGAGACGGAGCATTGATCGAAATCAAGGGGGTCCAAGAACTGGATCTACTCTCCAAGGCTATCAGCTATGAGGTCTCAAGACAGCTACAACTACTGAGAATCAGGGGCGAACTGGAATCCCGTGGGATCAAGCAAACCCAGCTTTCTGACAAGTTCGTTGACGTGTCTTCAATCTTCGCCCGAACGAAGTCCAAGGTAGTTCGTGAAGCGCTTAGTTCTGGAGGAGTCGCGCTTGCCGTGAAGCTGCACGGATTCCATGGTCTCCTTGGCAGAGAACTAGCGCCCGGACTTCGTCTCGGAACTGAGATGGCAAGCAGAGCCACCTTTTGGGGGCGCGTCGGAGGCATCTTTCACACAGACGAACTTCCTGCATACGGCATCTCAGACGAGGAAGTTCTCTCTGTTCGCCAGAGGCTTGACTGCAGTGAACATGATGCTGCGGTCTTGGTTGCCGATTCAAAGGACAAAGCAAACGATGCTCTGACCGCGGTTGTCGAAAGGGCGCGCGAGACACTCGTGGGAGTTCCAACAGAAACGCGAATGGCTATGGCAGACGGAACAACACGTTACATGCGGCCACGACCCGGCGCATCCAGAATGTACCCTGAGACAGATGTCCCTCCTGTAGAAGTAACACAGGAAATGCTTGCCAGAATCAAAGCCACACTGCCTCCTCCGCGTGAAACAGTCATGAAGCAACTGTTGACTGACTACCAATTGAACAAGAAACTCGCAGATCAGTTGATCGAGTCAGAATATCTGGAAGTCTTTAGGCATGTCTGCTCGAAAGGCGGAGTTGCGCCGAGTTTCGTGGCCACCGTTCTGACTGAGAACCTCAAGAGTCTCGACAGAGACGGTGTTCCAGTTGACCAGCTCACCTCTGATCATCTGGAGTCAGTCTTCGCATCTATCCGTGAAGGGAAGGTGGCCAAGGAGGCTGCGGCCTCCCTTTTGTCCTGGCTGTCAAAGAACGTGAACAGAACTGTCGAAGATGGGATCCAGGAACTGGGGCTCCGCATGCTCTCAGAAGATGAACTCCGCAGAATAGTGGATCGTGTCATTGACGCGAATCATGGTCTCATCGACAAGAAAGGGGAGGCAGCGCACGGCAAGATCATGGGCATGGTCATGAGCGAAGTCCGGGGTTCAGCAGACCCCGCAACAGTGACGAACATAGTCAAAGCTAGAATCGCAGACAAATCGCAGAAGAAGTGACTGTAGTAGGCGGTTCTACTATTTCCAGAGTATCTCTTCGTCTTTCAATACATTGAATCCGAGCCGCTTGAACCGCTCGACGTCGTGTTGTAGGAAGAGAGTAAGAGCTGTCTCATTGTATCCTTCAAGGAATGGCTCTCCACAAACACTGCACACCATTTCATTCATCTTGTTCATCACTTGCTGTCCGTAGAAACCGTTTGTGAGGATGGTGACTCCCACTTGGCTGTCGTCTGGATGGTTGTCAATGTTTGAGCATTCGAATGTCATCCACGTGTTCCATCTTTCTTCTCCCAAGAACCTCGACCTTCAGATCGTATATGTGCATGACGTAGGAATAATAATGCTTGCGCTTCATCGTCTGAAAGGCTTGCAGTAAGATGACAGGTTCATTCAAGGAACTCTACGTCATCGATTATTCCATCTTGGTTGGCGTCTACTCCTGAAACCACTCGCGCTACGATCTCGTGGTTGAACACGTTTCCTGCGGCAATGTCCTCCGTGTATTTCACGAAAGCCATTATCGAAGCCTGAGTTCCTGTGATCTCATTGCCAGCAAGAACAATGACCTTCGAGTTCGGGTTCATTGGATTCTGGATCATCTGGACAGCGCCGTCATGTGGCTCTGCGTATGTTCGCTCTGAGATCGTGGACATCATCACGTCTGGGCCGGCAAGCTCGTAGGTGATCGATAGAAACTCGTTCATCATCATGGCGATTGTGTTCAATCTGGGGTTTCCGACCAGAATCAGGTTGTTCATGATCTGTTGCTGAGTGAGCTCTGTGTCAAGCCTGATCACGTTCGTCCTTGCAAGGGGGAGCAGAGACCCGAGGAAAAGGGTGAGATACGCTGCGTGGTAACCGCCCAAGTCTCTTTCTCTGAAAATGCCGTGCTGGTCAGGGCTTCCAATGACGACGTGGCCATTGAAGACGCCATTAGTGACGAATGGTGCCAGCAGCCTTGTACTGGCCTCTGAGAGGTCAGCCTCTTCCGCCTGAGTGCTCGCTTCTCCGAGCTTTGATGCGATGACCGCGATGGCGCTGTGTTCGGCTCGATAGTACTTTGCTACTGCGCCTCTTCGTCGTTCTCGTCGTTGAAGGCGAATGAATCCTGTCTTCTCAAGTTCTTTGAGATGGTAGCATACGACCTGCTGGCTCGCGTTGAGCTTCTTTGCAAGTTCCCTTGCGCACTGCTCTGCGCTCACGAGTTCTTGGAGGATCTTCCAACGCGTTGGCTGCAATAGGGCTTGGGCCGGTGCTGGATCCTCGTAGACCTTTACTGGGATAGGCTGCCCTCCCCGCCTGTCCTTTAGCACCAAGTAGGACATCGAAACCATCGAGTGTCTCCATGCCTGAATACTAAAGTCGTTTCTTGACTGGTCTGTGCATGAACGTCGGATGCTTGAGCCACATGATGTGCATATGCTGCGCCGCCGAGGGCGGAGGCGGGTGGAGGGCGAGATTTCTACCAGATTTCGCGTAAATACGCTTTTTCGCGTAAGCCTTATCAGCAGACCTGAGGTACTGCCGTCGGGAACATCACATGCACCTAACAACGGCCATTTCCGCGAGGCAGGTTGCTTTCGTGGCCTCCATGGGTGCTCTGGGAAATGTTCTGGCGCTTCTGACGGTGTCCATTCCCACACCGATAAGTCAGGTCGCTCCAGACCTGTCGCACGTCGCGACGCTGATCGTTGCTCTGTACTCTGGGCCCATGCTGGGTGGAATCACAGGTGCAATGGTGAGCATCGTGCCATTCTATCGGTTCGGAGTCACGGGATGGTTTGGACCAGTCGTGGGCTTCCTGATCATTCCTCTGAAATCACTGACAGGAATCACTGCCGGGTTCTTGGGAAAGAAACTGAGGCCCGGCCTTGCGACTCTGTTGGGCTATGTGCCCGAGTGTGTTGCCACATATCTCTACTTCATGCTCGTAGTTCCATTCTTTCTTCCAGACGTAGGGCAATACATCACTCAAGGCTTCGTCGCGGTTGTTCTGTCAAAGGCTTGGCTTGAGTTAGGCATAATCGCTCTCATCATGGAAGCGATCAAGCGGCGTGACATCGTCGGCCGCCTGATCACAGGGTCAGGCTGAAGGCTGAGATTCATCATTTCGTTGTCTTCGAAGTTGCAGCCTAGGGCTGTATGCGGCAATGATGAACCTATTGACGTGATTCCTTGCTTGTCAGGTTTTTCTTGGGCATGCGATCGATCAGATCTTCATTTGATGCGCCTGTTCCAATTAGCGTTACGGGAACGCCTGTTGCCCGCTCCACCTTTTCCACGAATTCTTTTGCTTTGCTTGGCAGGTCTTCGAACTCCTTGAGACCAGCCGCGTCAGGGAACACCACATCCATCTTGGTGATTGCTGCCTGTGTGGCTCCATTGAGATCAGCCGCTTTCCTTGCTAACTCGAAATTGAATGGGGCTGCTCTGCGTGGCCTCCTAGTGACTGTGCCGAATTCTTGCCAGCCTCTTTTCTGGGTCTCGTCCTCACTCAGCTGGCCTTCAAGAGGGCCTTCTCCGACTCTGGTTACGAACGCCTTGAAGACGACGATTACTTCGTCGACATCTGTGGGTCCGATGCCGACGTCTGAACAGATGCCGGAGGCACAGACATCCTTGCTTGTGCAGTATGGGTATGTTCCATGGTAGAGTGATAGGAATGTGCCCTGGGATCCTTCGACCAGAACATGTCGATTCTGATCCAGAGCTTTGTGGATTTCTTCCGGCACATCAGCTAAGAAACCGGACAGTTCTGGCACATCTCTTGCCAATTTGGCAGATCTGAAGATGCGATCAGCGTTGCAGGCTCCGACTCCGCTCTTTGTGACCCCTATCTTCTTGACCAGATGCTCAGACTGGCTTTCTTGGTCTATGTGCTTCTGCTCGATTATTGCGCACTGGCGGTCTATGCCGAATCTATCCTTGGTCTCTGTGACCTCGATCTCCTTCAGAAGAATGCCCGGGCTCACTAGGACCCCAGGTCCGATGAGAAGTCGTGATTCTCGTGAAACGAATCCGCTCGGGATCAACCTGAGTGAGTACGTCCTTCCTTCGATCTGTACCGTGTGTCCAGCATTCGGTCCAACCCCGCCTCGAGCGACGATTGCGGGGCGCTCTCTGAGAGCCAAATATGCAGTAAGCTTACCTTTGCCCTCGTCTCCGAAGAAACCGCCTACGACGACCGTGCACGCCACGTGAGTTCCCCATCATGGCGAGGAGGTCGCGTCTTAAGCCTTTTTCGAACCAACTGCGCCCGGCAAATGATCTTGCTTTGGTTTGGGTTCGATGGGCGAACATGAATCAGTTCGCCCGTCGAAAGTCCTCACTGCGCAGGCTGAGAGCGCTCAGACGCTTGTTGTTCATCATCAGTGTAGTGTTCGAGAACTGGCTGTCTAAAGGCTTTGCTTTGGTTGTTTGTCCGCTCAGAATTCGCGGGTTGCGTCCCCGAGTTGTTTGTCCTGGAGTTGTCTCACAAAGGCTGCACCGAGCAGACTCAGTGCAAACTGTTCATTTCCTGCACGGCTTGTGATTGTGACGAGACTTCGCGCTTCGAGGCGCTTGAGTATGTCGAGCGTTTCTCCCTTTTGACCGCTCGATAGGCGACTGGCAAGATCGTCCATAGTCACTCCACGAGTTCCCAGTGCTTTCAACTGCCACAGGGTCAGGAGGATCAGGGTTTCACTGTCGGAGAAGCCTAGGCTCATGGTGGGGACATTCAGGGTCACCCCGCATGTGCTTCTTATGGATTTCATGCGAAACTCTGGTGTACTATTATGCGAACATTAATATGCCTCCCATGGGGCGTATCGCAACAGGTACCCGCAGATGGCCTCAGGCGAAGACACCGCAGCCTTCCTGGACGCGCTGACACGTTCCCCACAACTGAAAGTGCTCAGCGTTCTCGTTGAACGCCCACAGGAGGAACTGACGAAGACCGAGATAGCGCAGAAGGCAGGAATCGGCCGTACAACCCTCTACAGAGTCTGGGATGACCTGGAGAAGATGAAGGCAATAGCGCCTTCACGACACGTCGGCGCGGTCACACTCTATCGCTTAAACCCACAGAGCTCAATCGTCCAATCCCTCATGAACATAACCAAAGGCCTCTCCTCCGTGACGAGCGCAGTAGGAAGAATCGAAGAGATCAGGCAAGTCGAAAAGCTCGCCAAGGCGGAATTCGGAAAGGAACTTCCTCCAAATGCCAGTATTCTAGTGAAACTTCAAGAGCTCAACGCTGCAGACAAGTCATCTGCCGTCCAACTGTCAACCATGAGGCTCACAAAGACAGAGCTTGACTTGATCGAAAGCTTGGCCTCAGCGGGTCTGATCGAAAGGCAAGGCGAGAAACTAAACCTCACCCCCATGGGCTCGATTACGGCACGTGGAGCAACGAAGATCTGGGGAGAATCACAACGTGAAACAATTCAACAGACGCTCGCCTCAGCAAAGGTGGCACTTGAACTCATCAACCAAGAGATCAAGAAACTTCAAGGAATGGTCCAGAAAGAGTAAGTGACTTCTCTCTCATTCCGTTTCCTTGCTTTCCGTCCTCTCTGACCGAGTGGACGCTGTCCAAAGCTTTAATTCATTACAGAGCAAGCGACTGAACTGTTTCGGTGTTCTTCGAGTGGCAAAATACGTCTTCATAACTGGCGGAGTGATGTCTGGCGTAGGGAAAGGGATAGCCGTAGCTTCCATCGGCAAGATCCTCCAGACGCGAGGAGCCAAAGTGACGGCACTCAAGATTGACCCATACCTCAATGTTGATGCCGGAACAATGAATCCTGTTGTTCACGGTGAAGTCTTTGTAACCGAGGATGGCGGCGAGACTGACATGGATCTCGGGACCTACGAACGATTCCTTGATGTGAATCTCTCGAAGACGCACAACATCACAACAGGTCAGATCTACCAAGCTATTATAGACATGGAAAGAAACGGCACATTCCTTGGTCAATGCGTCCAAATCATACCTCACATGACCGATGAGATCAAACGCAGGATGCGCAACATTGCAGAGTCAACCAAAGCCGACGTGGTCTTGGTAGAGATAGGAGGAACCGTGGGAGACATAGAAAGCCTCCCATTCCTCGAAGCAGCCAGACAAATGCGACTAGAAGACGGTTTCAAGAATGTCGCCTTTGCACATGTTACCCTGGTGCCGGTCGTCGGAGTTGTTGGCGAGCAGAAGACCAAGCCCACGCAGCACAGTGTCCAAGAGCTAAGAAGGATCGGACTTCAACCGGATCTCATAATCGCCCGAAGTGCGGATCCATTGCAGTCCGCACCGAGAAAGAAGATCGCCTTGTTCTGCAACGTTGATGAGGCCGCTGTATTCTCGTCTCCAGACTCGAAGAGCGTCTATGACGTTCCGCTCTTGCTCGAAGATCAGGGCATGGGCACTTTTCTGAGTGAGAGGCTTGTGCTTGAGAAGAAGACTCCGAACTGGGACACATGGAGTCGAACAGTGAAGCGTTTCACAAACCCCACTAACGAGATTACGATAGCGGTCTGCGGCAAGTACGCTGAGCTTGCGGATTCATATGTCAGCGTGAACGAGTCTCTAAGACATGCTGGCGCCGCAGCAGACACGCGAGTCAACCTCGCTTGGATCGAAACAGAACAACTGGAAGGCGACAGACCAAAGATTGAGACGCTCTTGAGAGCGAATGGGATTCTTGTTCCTGGCGGTTTCGGCCAACGTGGGAGCGAAGGGAAGATACAGGCAATACACTATGCACGCAAGAATGACCTTCCATTCCTAGGGATATGTTTCGGATTCCAACTCGCAACTGTGGAGTTTGCCAGAAGCATCGGCTTGGAAGAAGCGAACAGCACAGAAATCGATCCTGCCACACGACACCGCGTGATAGACCTGATGCCTGAACAACTTGGAGTCGAGTCTAAGGGAGGTACAATGCGACTGGGGGCACACGAGGTCAGAATACAGCCGGGCACATTGGCCGAACGTCTGTACGGCCGTCGGCGAGCATGGGAGAGGCACAGACATCGATACGAAGTCAATCCAGACTACCTCCAAAGGCTCGAACAGGAAGGCCTTGTTTTCTCTGGCAGAAGCCTCGATGGTCGCCGCATGGAGATCCTCGAACTTCCTTCCCATTACTTCTTCATGGCGACGCAGTTCCATGGCGAGTTTCGTTCCAGACCGACAAATCCATCTCCCCCGTACTATGGATTGGTCAAAGCGTCGCTTGATAGGAAACTGGGTAGGCCCCTCGTTGAGCTTCCAGATGCCACTCAGAGAGCGAAGCAGTAATGCCGAACACAGATGCCACGACCTCAGACTCCAGTGGTCACTAGGCAATGTCGGCGGGACATGTGGCTCAGACTTTTCGAGCACTTGAGCCAGCTGACTTTCGCATCCTGCTCGGTGCAGAGTTAGGAATGGCAAGCCGTGAATATGTTCCCGTCTCACGAATCGTGCGTTATGCAAACCTGCTTGAGGAGGAGGTCATGAAGCGTCTACCGGATCTGGTAGACCAACGTCTCTTGGCCTCGGGCAGCACGCGCACATTAGGGTATGCCGGATTCCGACTGACATTTCTCGGCTACGATTGCTTGGCTTTGAACGCTCTGGTCAAGCGAAATACTGTCCAGGCACTTGGC
The DNA here is from genome assembly GCA_022865625.1 of Candidatus Bathyarchaeota archaeon. Next base: position 11,016 of record JALHTB010000030.1, on the reverse strand, counting down.
AGGCCCCTTGGCGTCGGGAAGGAGTCTGACGTGTACGACGCTAAAGGGAAAAGAGGCACTAGGATCGCTCTGAAGTTTTATCGCTTAGGCAGGATAAGTTTCCGTCAAACCAGGCGAGCAAGGGCATACGTCGCTGACAGGTCCCACACGTCTTGGATATATCAAGCAAGGATAGCCGCTACACGTGAGTTTGCGGCGATGAGGTGTGCGCGTCGAGCGAAGGTTCCGGTACCCAAGCCCATCGGACAGAATAGGCATCTTGTGGCGATGGAGTTCTTCAACGGTTCTGAACTCTCAAGAGCAATGCTGCCGCACCCCACTGACACGCTGCGACGAATTCTACTTGCGTTGAGAACCCTCTTCTGTGACGCCCATATCGTTCATGGTGATCTCAGCGAGTACAACATCCTAGTGACCGAATCCGGACGATTCGCCTTCATCGATTGGCCCCAGAGTGTTGCGGCAAACGATCCTGGAGCTGACGAGCTTCTGACCCGCGATGTAGCAAACATTGTGAACTTCTTCGTCAAGCGCTATCGCGTGCCAACTACTGCCCAAGAAGCATTGGATTTCGTTCGATCAAAGAAGAAGAGAAGTCATGCTCGAAGCTCCCAGAGGCAAGATTGATTCCGACTCTATCGCGCGAAACATGCGAATCAGCTTTTGGAGGGTACATCTAGCCTTTGTCGAGAAAGCCGAGGGCCACGATCGCAGGATTAGTCCCTATTCTGTCCAAGTCTGCAAGGCTCATCACAACTCCTCTCCTCTCGGCACGGAAACCTAATCGATCGGCCACCTTCAAGACAGCTCGATTTATCTCAGGAACGGACACCTCAAGCGGCCACTTCGTGACGAGAGCGACAGAGGACTCCAGGAGATCTGCGATCTCGTCCGGGCCTTGATTCTCACAGATTGCGGGGCCTATCTCTGAACTATCCTTGTACCGCTTGACGACTGAGAATCCTGTAAGCTTTGATCTCTTCATCGTCCAAGCCCAGCCTTTCGGAAACTCCTTGAAGAGGTGACGTAGGAGCCTCGTCCTGTCGGCCCCGAAGACACGCCTATCGAGTCCGAGAATCTGACGCAGGGGGGCTCGATCTTGACGGACGAGGGTTCGGGTGCGACGGGACATTGCCAATCTCACGAATCCCCCTTCCGTCCGGAAACCCAATCGTTCGTACATTGGCTTGTTCTCGGGATAGGAATAGAGACCGATACTCTTCACGTGCGAACAAAGAAGATGCCCCATGGCAGACTGCACGAGTGTACTTCCAATTCCGGAACCGCGGTACTTTCTCTGCACCACGACGTTTCCAATCCATCCCAGTCTCTTCCCGTAGGTGATGGTCGTCGCTAGTCCAATCATGCGACCATTGAGGGAAGCAACTAGGCAGCCGCGATGTTCAAGCGCTCGTACCCTTTCAATGTCGCGTATTCCGTAACCCCAGTGCTCTTGATCTGTTAGCTTGATTACGGACTGGAAATCGGCTGTCTTCATTCGTCGGATTCGGAGCAAGTGGATGTCGTCGGCTCCGCTACGGGTAGATTCGATTCATGAGTCTTGGAAAGGCTGTCGCGTCACGGATGTGTTTGAGCTTGCAGATCCAGGTAATGGTTCGCTCGACACCCATCCCGAATCCCGAATGGGGAACTGTTCCATATTTCCTCAGGTCCAGATACCATGAGTACTGCTCAGGGTTCAAGTGCTCCTCTTCGACTCGCTTCATGAGCTGTGAATAGTCATGAATGCGTTGGCCGCCGCCGGTGATTTCTCCGTAACCTTCCGGTGCAAGCATGTCAACTGACAGAGTCACTTCCGGTCTCTGTGGATCGGGCATGTGGTAGAATGCTTTCACTCCTTTGGGATAGTGAGTGACGAAGAATGGTGTAGTGAAGTTGGCTGTCAAGATCTTCTCCTGTTCGTAACCAAGATCCATGCCCCAGCTGAAACTCGAATCGTGACTATGGATCAGTTCCACTGCTTTGTCGTAGGTGATCCTCGGCAGGGGACCCTTCAGCTCGGCCAGCACTTTGGGATCACGTCCAAGGTCTTTGAGGTCTTCCGTTGCTTGAGCTGCTACCTGGTGGGCGATGTGCAGGACAAGCTCTTCCTCAACCTTGATGAGTCCCTCAAGATCAAGCCACGGCTCTTCCAGCTCCAAATGCCAATACTCAGTCAGGTGGCGCCTGGTTCTGGATTTCTCTGCGCGAAAAGATGGGGCCACTGTGTAGATCTTGCCCAGACTGGCTATCATTGCCTCGGCGTAAAGCTGCCAGCTTTGCGTCAAGTATGCTTTCTGATCGAAGTACTTCACCTCGAAGAGGGTTGAACCCCCTTCTACTGCGGCCGAGACGAGCGTTGGGGCCTGAACCTCCAGATACTCGTGTTCCTTTAGCCAGCGGCGTGCCTCTTCCACAAAGAGAGCCCTGATTCGGAGAATCGTCTGCATCTTCTTGCTTCGAAGCCAGAAGTGGCGGTTGTCAAGAAGGAATTCAGGGCCATGATATTTCCTGGCAATAGGGAAGTCTTCATGTGAACGGTGAAGCGTCTGGAATCTGGTGATTCGGAGCTCGTAACCTCGAGGTGCTCGTTCGTCTCGTGCAACCTGTCCCTCCAGTTCCACAGTTGATTCCAGTGGAACCGTCTCAATTTCCGTGAACTTGTTCTGGCCTACTTGATCCCGCTTGGCGGTGCATTGCAGAAAGCCTGTGCCATCTCGCACGGTCAGGAAGAGGATTCCTCCACTCGATCGTCTGTTGTGAAGCCATCCTCTAAGTCTCACGTTGGATTCGGAGCGTCCTGCGAGAATCGCTGCGATTCTCACGATATCATCCAAGTCAATCTTCTCTCCGTGAGGTTGGTGTAGTTGTGGGAGTGTCGTCACAGATGAGCCAGAACTAGCGTTTGTTAAAAGGCTCACCTGTCAATTGCGCCCACGAAGATTCACCTGCATTCAGGACGGTATTTAAACCGTGATGTGGTAAAAGGACGCGATTCCCCGGAGAATCTGGCATCAGGAAGATTGATCGATCCGGTTTCCTGCCCTGCTACGACTGGAGGGGTCACCTTGACTCGCTCTGTTAATAGCCTCCAGGCACAGACAGTCTAGAACGCGAGTGGCTGCGTTGACGAAGGAAGAGGATTCGGACCTTAAGCGTCTCGCCGAGATGAAGGCATACCTTGAGAAGAAGATAGCAGAGTCGGAACGAGAAGCGGAACGGCTGAGATCTTTTCTTGAGATCGTTGACTCGCAGCTCGTGGAGAAGAGCTTCAGGCGTGTGAAGATCCCTGCGGATGCACAAGTGGCCCCGGGGCCGGAGATGATCGAGGAGGCAAGAAAAGAGACTGGTGAAATGTGGCCGATAAGCACTCCTGAGGGTACTCACCTTGCAGATCTTCAAATCACAGGATCAGAAATCACGCTCGTTCCGGATCCGGGTATTAGATACGAGGTGGCGTCTCCGCCTCTGAGGGCTTTCCTTGTTGCGCGCGTCTTAGATCCGATGCATGTGAAGGACCAAGAGGCAGCTCGGAACGGTCAACTGAGCGCGAACAATGTCTTGACCTACGAGCTGGAAGAAGACAGCGGCACCCTGAGGACTCTACGGGTCCATAACTACGGGGATCAGAGAAGACTCAACGAGCTCAGAAATGCCATGCGGTGGACCGTCAGAAGAATGTACGAGAAGACTCTACAGCCTCGGTAATTATGCGTTTGACAACTTGGCTCCGCCACCCCAGGCTATTCTGTCTTTTCTCATTTCTGAGAGTTTGCGCTGAAAATGCAGGCTCGGGGGCTCAGATTCCAGTGTTTTGCCGCTCAAATACCCTAGGTGATCTCATCCTTTGTCGTTTCTGAGAGTGCTATCATTGCGGCACATATTCTGAGGGCGGGTGTGGTATTCAATGTTTACCGCGCAGTACCCCACGAGATGATTCAGCGCCTGAGCATTTCGGCTAGTTGCTCGATGTAGGCCGGACAGGTCGCCAGCTTGTAGTCCATTCCTAGCCGCTTCTGACACCAGTTGCACCATTTCACTGTCGTCTTGTTCGCTTCCAAGTTCGTTATTGCTCCAGTTGGGTTGTGGTCATGACTCTTCGTCGTCGCGTCGCGTGTCGTCATCTGAGAAATGAGAACTGTTTATCAGGGATAGGGGGCAACTGTTCCAGTAGGCTGATACTTATGGCTAGAATTGGCTATTTCGAAGGAACCGATCCGCTCGTGCTGGCGAAACTTGCGTCTGAAGGAATAGAAACCTTACCGGTGGCCAACACGTGGGACGGCCATGGCAAGTATGTGAACCACCTCAACAAGGGCGAAGTCAACGTCGTAGTCGGCTATCTACATAAGGTCATGCCAGTGGGACAGGAGCAGACGAAAGCAACCGACCTACTGTACGCATGCAAGAATTTCGGCACACCTGTCGTGCTTGTCGTCCCGACGTCGCATCGTGAGAAGGCCAAGAAGCTGCTGGGCGATGTCGGACCGAATGTTCATGTCACTGCTCCGGAGGAACTCGAAGGCGAGATCAGGAAATACGTGTAGTTCATTCGTTGCGTTCGTCGTTGTGGCGTCTTGGAAGAAACGTGAGAACTAGCCTAGGGATCCGGGTCGAGACCGGCTGCGATGCGTTTTTCGCGCTCGCGTTTCTTCCGCTGTTCGCCCATGAAGCGGAGAGGTTCGGCAAGGCCTTCTTGCGGAGCCTGCCGAATCTCGTCTATGATTTTCTCTTTCAATTCCTCGTTGTCACTCATTATCAACTCGTCTCGCAAAATTCACTTACAGAGCACTTGTGGGGTTTAGATTAGGCCCCTGTCTTGTCGTGTAGGTCACTTGTTCTCTGGTGCCTTTGTCTGCGGATCGAGAGTTGGAGTGACCAAGACCGATTTCCTCTGTCGCAGGTGGCTTTCTGCTTTGTGAAGTGTGTCTTTCGCGTTCTTGTAGGTGAGCCGTTCGAGAGCTTCACGATATGGAAGCCATTCGTATCCAACGTGTTCGCCGGATATCTTGACCGGCTCCTCTCCTAATGCCTCGACCAGATAGAATATGACTTCCTTGGACACGGTCCTGCCTCGTCTCCGATAGAAGTAGTTGATTCGTTCTCTGAAGTCGCTCACGAACCTCTTGTTCTTTAGCCCGGTCTCCTCAAGTATCTCTCTTCTGACCGTATCCTCCTCTGATTCCTGCTTCTCCACGTGACCCTTTACGAAGTCCCAATGTCCCGCCTCATAATGCAGGAGAAGATACCTGGCACTGTTTCCGACCCTGAATATTACCGCGCCACAGGACTTCTCGTGCTCCATTTCGACTTCACGTCCGGCCGGAAGCTGTTCGCCTACCTATGCCAAGAGGTGTCATTTGTGCTTTCAGCCGGCAGGTCTCGTGTCAGTTTGCCGAAATGTTGACGTTTTCAGATGACTTTCGCGAGCAGAAATGACACTATTGCGCCAGCGAGTGGTCCGATTGTCCAGCCAGCTATGATTTGCTGTATGATGCGTTTGTTTGTGATCGCAATTCGCTTGACCGAAGCGGCTCCCCCCATGCCTCCAATTACCACCTGTGATATGGAAACCGGTAACCCCAACTGCGTGAAGAGATGCACGGACAAGGCCCCACCAAACTGGGCTGACAGAGCTGTTGAGGGACTCAACCCCACCAGATTGTCTGCCACACTTCTCACCGTGCCTGTGCTAAGGAAGGCTATTCCGACCACGGCCCCAGCCGAGAATACTAGAGAAAGGATCAGGGGATCTGCAAGGCCCTGTGGAAATAGCCCGACCACAAGGCCAAGCGTGTTTGCGCCAAGAGTATACGCTGCATAGAACCCTGCGATCAGTGTGAGGATTGCGTACAGATGGTTCAGAGCAAAGACATCCTTGGCTTTCCTTCCTAGTCGCAGCACAGCGATTTCGACCGCTGCTGAAATCAAGAATGCTAGGATCGGTGATGAGATCCAGGAAGCTGTCACTTCAATAGAGAACATGCTGCCGATTTGGGTGCCTGTCGCCAGCGCGAGTCCCCACGCCGCGCCGACCATGACCTGAGATAACGAGAGAGGAACATGGAGAAGTGTCACGGCCGCCATGACCAGTAGGCTGCTGACGAGAATCACGACGAGGCCAGGAGCGGAAAGTGTCGGCAGGATCTGCCCAGCCACTACGTTCGAGAGTTTGTGCCCTTCAAAGAGCGTGCCCAGAATGACCCCGGCGGTGGCTATCAGTATCGCGTTCGACAACCTGACGATTCCTGCACCCAGGCTAGCACCGAGGCATGTCGAGAAGTTGTTTCCTCCCAACGCGGCAGAAAGGAACATGGCCAAGACCAACGCTGCGTACGTATAGAGATCTGGGGTCAAAGGTGCTCGCCCTGGACTTGCCTATCGCTTGACGGATGATGCTTGACGCAAAAGATCATTCTGTCCGAAGCGACGCGGGTCGTTTCGTGATTTCAGTCGCCTTGACTTTCGCATCTGCCGTCTTGTTCAGTAGACCATGCTTCTCGCAGTAGTAAACGAGCTCGTTGACTCTCCTTTTGTTCGACCCGGAGAGTCTGGTCATTTCGCATCCGCAGAGGGGACATCGCATTTGTGGTCGACCGAGCTCTCGATTCGGCAAAGATCGAGTTACCATTCGGCCGCAGTATCTCACGACTGCTGTCTTGATAGAGCTTTCCTTGAATGAGTAGTGCTTGCACTAACAATGTAAATCCATAGCATTTTTCACGACACTGCTTTCACAACGATTGTTATGACGAGGTCGGAGCAATCCTCAGCTGCGTCCGCGACATCGTCGAGCTTCAGGATCAGTTCTCTGACTTGCAGGTACGAGAACACATCGATCTGAGATCTGCGTGCGGAAAGCCTGGACACCAGGTCTGCCTTGATCTGGTCAACCGCCTCTTCGATGCTCTCAACCTCAAGTGCCTTGGTTACCGCAGCCTCTGCGTCAGTTCGAAGAGACTTGACTGACTCGGCGAGAGTTGCAACGCACGTGTCAATGCCTTCAACGAAGGTGCGCAGCGTGGAATCTCCCTCATAGAGACAGTCCAAAGCTCGACGTTCAACTGGAGCTTCTGAGATTATGCGGGCAGCATCCTGAGAAGCGTCTGCAATCTCATCGATTTGCTCGATCAGGTCTAGAAAGTCCTCCCTCATCCCCGCGAAGAACGCCCCTTGTGCGATCTGGATGACTGCTTCTCGGTGGATGTCATCCGCCATCTTCTCGTACCTTGAGATGATCTCAGTCTGGTCCTTGACTAAGACCCAGTTCATGTGTTCCAGTGAGCTGGCCATCTGTTTCAGTTCCTTGGCACATTTTTGAACCATGGCGAGATGTTCAGCCACAAGGTCGAGCACTCTCTTTTCCTTCTTGCCTCCCAGTCGGAATTGCCTTCCGAAAGACAAGAAATTGAATGAACGAGTCAAGGGGATTCCCTCACCATGAATACCGCGGGGAATCGGGAGCAGCACGAAGCAGTGAAGAAACTCCAGGTCTGTCCTGAATGGGACCAGTTGGGTTTCAAAATGCGTAGTTGTGAGAGGTGGGCTAGACCCAACCTCTCAGTTTCATCGCCTCAGCGACTCGTTGGACTGAGAGCATGTACGCGGCCATTCGCATGTTCACATTATGTTTCACATGCATGTCATAGACATCGTTGAATGCCGTAGTCATGATCCTATCCAATCGCTCGTGGATCTCCTCCACCGGCCAGTAGAGACCATAGGTGTTCTGGACCCACTCAAAATAGGAAACGGTCACTCCTCCCGCGTTGCACAGGAAGTCAGGAATGTCGAAGACCTTCTTCTTGAAGAGGACAGCGTCAGCCTCAGGTGTGGTAGGGCCGTTAGCAGCTTCAGCCACGATCTTCGCCTTGATCCGAGACGCGTTCTTGCCGGTTATGACGTTCTCAAGTGCGGCGGGAACCAAGATGTCGCATTGTAGTTCGAGCAGGCTTTCATTTGTGATTGCTTTCGCACCCGGGAACCCGACCACGCTTCCGGTCTTCTGCTTATGCTCAAGGACGCCTTTTGGACCGAGCCCTTTCTCGCTCAGTATTCCCCCTTTCGAGTCGCTCACCGCGATAATCCGCGCCCCCATCTCTTGCAGGAGAATGGCTGCATATGATCCTGCGTTTCCGTAGCCTTGGATCGCGACTGTCGCGTCTTTCAGCGGGGTTCCGAGTCTCTTTGAGGCTTCACGTATCGTGTATACGGCTCCGCGGGCTGTTGCGTCTCCTCTTCCCTGTGATCCACCCAATGGTATTGGCTTGCCGGTGACGACGCCTGGTGCGTTGTATCCTCTGATCTTGGCAAACTCATCCATCATCCAAGCCATGATCTGCGGATTTGTGTAGACGTCGGGCGCAGGAATGTCCAACTCAGGCCCGATCATGGCACCGATGGCGTCGATATACGCTCGGCTGAGCCTCTCGAGCTCACCGCCAGACATCTGCTTCGGATCACAGATCACCCCTCCCTTTCCTCCGCCGAAAGGTATCCCGACACAAGCGGTTTTCCACGTCATCCACGCCGCCAGAGCCTTCACAGTGTCGATCGTCTCTTGTGGGTGGAACCGGATTCCTCCCTTGCATGGACCACGAGCGTCGTTGTACTGAACTCTGAAACCCTTGAAGGCCTTGACCTGCCCGTTATCCATCCTGACAGGAAACGTAACCTCTAGGACACGCTTTGGTTCTCTCAGAAGGCTGTGGGTGGCAGGATCCAACTTCAACAGCTTCGCAGCCATGTCTAGCTGCTCTTGCGCAATCTTGAAGGGATTCAGCTCTTCCGTCAAGCTTGATCATCCTATTTGGCTGAATCCAGAAGGCCTCTCTTAATCATTGCGAGGGATTAGTGAATCGATCGAGCGTCATCTTCTCTTCTGTTGAATGCGTGACCATACCCTCGATATGATCCCGTATTCTCTTTAGAGCCACGTCATGCTTTTCCTCTGCAAGTCCGAGCATCTTCATCATCTGGATGCAGTTCTCTGGGGCGTAACCGCGAAAGTGATTGTTGAAGATACCAAGAGTCTGCTTGGTGTTGTTGCGCACTTCCTCTATCTTCGGCAACCAGTCAGTAAGCTGATCTTGTGTGTAACGGTAGTCGTACCATAGTCTGTCTCCCCTGCCGTGCCATCGTACGTATCCGATATCTGAAGTCACGTGAACCTCAGGGGGGAGAAGAGGTTCATCGACAATGCAGTAGGCAGCGTTGTACTTGCTCAAGATCGCCCATGTGCTGAACTCCAGCCACGATGGGTGCCTGAATTCCACCACGTAATCGTATCTTCTTGGCAGCGCGGCGAGGAATCCTTCCAGCAGATCGTCATTCCGCTTTAGCGACGGTGGCAACTGAACAAGCATACACGCCATTTTGTCTTGGTGGAGTAAAGGATCGAAGAGTTCGCAGAACGAGTCGAGCTCAGTCTGCGCATCTTCATCAAGTCTAAGACGCAGCTCATGCGTGAACTTCTTGTTCAGTTTCGCGCTGAAGAGAAAGCCTCGAGGAGTGTATCTTGTCATTCCGAGTATGGTTCCTTTCTCTGGGAACTTGTAGAAAGACGAGTCGATTTCCACAGTATCGAAAATCGATGAGTACTGTTGGAGCATGCTCCTGTCAGGGTCGTATAGAGGGCCAATCCATTCCTTGTAGGACCAGCCAGCACATCCAAGTCGAACAGGTGTCGATGGTCTCTCAGGGTTTTCCACGGATCCTATCGCCTACTCACATTGTTTGAGCTGATTGTGCTCTCTTCTTCTTGCGGATTGCGGGCAACCCTTAAAGGACTTCGGGGGAGGTTTGTTCAGAGTCAGCCGGGACTGGTAGAGCCACGTGCGATATGAGCAGCTTGCGGAAGTCTTTGAGGGCATCGAGGCGACCTCAAAGAGGCTGGAGATGACAGATCTCCTAGTCAAGTTGCTCAAGGAGACCCCAAAAGAGCTCGTTGACAAGGTCGTGTATCTGACTCAAGGTAAGCTCTATCCTGACTATGTCGGCATCGAGCTCGGGATGGCGGAGAAACTCGTCGAGAAAGCCATCTCATTCGCTTCAGGTAGAGCAGAGCCTGAGGTCGAGTCTACATTCAATCGAAGTGGAGACTTGGGCCTCGCCGCACAGGAGATGCTGAAGAAGAGAAAACAGTCTACCCTCATGAAGAAACAGCTCACTGTCGAGTCAGTGTACGATACATTTGACAAGATCGCTCACGCAACAGGTGATCGTTCCGTTGACGCAAAGATCAAACTCCTCTCGAGTCTCCTGACTGATGCAAGCCCACAAGAGGCAAAGTTCGTCACTCGAATGGCTCTCGGCAGACTGCGAGTCGGAATCGCAGACATGACGATCCTTGATGCACTTGCGATCGCATACGCCGGAGGAAAGGAGTTCAGAGATCTGTTCGAGAGGGCTTACAATCTCTCGTCAGATCTAGGATATGTGGCAAAGAGGGTAGCACTGCACGGGGTCGATGGTGTAGAGGACTTCAAGATCTCACTCGACCGCCCTGTAAGGCCCATGCTCTGTGAACGTCTCTCTTCTGCCGAAGAGATTCTGGCCAAACTCGAAGGTAAGGGATCGGCTGAATACAAGTACGACGGCCTTCGGATCCAAGCACACGTCTCCAAGAAGAAGGTTCAGCTGTTCTCAAGACGACTCGAGAACATAACTAGCCAATTCCCCGATGTTGCCGAGAACTTGAGAGCGGTAATCGAGGCGGACCAGGCAATTCTCGAAGGAGAATGTGTCGCCGTTGACTCGAACACGGGGGACATGCTTCCATTTCAGGTAGTTTCGCAACGGAGAGGGCGCAAGCGTGAGATAGAGACGATGGCAGAAGAGGTTCCGGTGACGGTCTTTCTGTTCGACCTCCTGTACGCCGAGGGTCGGGATTTCACGATCACGCCCTACTTGGAACGACGAAAAGAACTCACTAAGATTGTGAGAGAGTCGGATCAGGTTCGTATCGCCGAGCAACTGCTGACAGATGACCCAGAAGAACTTGAACGATACTTTGAC
>JALHTB010000173.1 GCA_022865625.1 Candidatus Bathyarchaeota archaeon | reverse complement strand
GTGCGGCCGTAGTCTAGTCTGGTCTAGGACGGGAACGCGCGCAACACGCGCGCCGCAAGCCTGCCAACACTAGGCGGACCGCTTCTGACCTACACCCGTAGGGAAGAAACCCGGGTTCAAATCCCGGCGGCCGCACCACTCTAGCGGTTACTGGACAGGATGCAGGGATTCCCTGACCCATTCTGGGGTCTTAGCGGAGTGAGAGCTCTTTCTTCAAATTCTCCATGAAGGCTCGGGAGAGGGCTCTGATCTGATCATCCTCTCTTTCTTGACTTGTCGCATAGATTCTGTGAGGCTCAGCAAGTGCATTTCTGGTTAGGACCTCTTCCGGATTCAGTCCCAGACCTCTTACGAACTCCTTCACCATCTCAATCTTGGAAGTCTGGGCTTTGGGCCTAATGCTGAAGCCTGCGTTAGAGTACACATTGCGAAGGAACTCTATGCCTTTGGATTGGATGTCATGATAGGTTGAGATCGTATGACCCATCATGTAGTCCACATAGTCCGTCTGAGTCGTTCAATCAACTCGGTTTCGACCGCCTTGCACAGGCCTATTACCACTGGTGACCAGTCGAGTTGAGGACAGTCATCCCGCTTGCTGAGCTGATCCGCAACCAGTTCTGATGTTTGGAGCAGACCGTGAATTGATGGACCAATGGCTATGGCCACTGATCGCCATCGCCGCCGCAGTCATTTTCGTTGCCGTTATTCTCCTAAGAAGGAAGAAAGAACGAACAAAGGAAGATTATGTTCTTTTGACTCTTGGACCGACTCTTGTAGTCCTTGGAATCATATTTGGTGATGACCCTCTAATAGGATACTCATTCATTGGAGTTGGGGTTCTGTTATCGATCATCAGTGCAATCAAGAGCCGGAGCAAGAGAATGAAGCAGCGGTCAGCAAATTGAGGACTGCGCGCTTTGTGGGTTGTGGGTTGTTAGAGGATTCCTCCCCCTAGCCCATCGTGCGTCGTCGAGAGATTTGGTTCGCACACACACAAAATCACATCTAACCGAGGGTTCAAATTACGATGCCCGCACATGATCGCCGCGACTAAGAAGCATCGTCGCAACTCAGGGAACATAGCTTTCACTTCGTCCTGAAATGGAATCTCAATCGGCAAGCTCACACAAAAAGAAGAGGTTTGGGAGGGAACATCCCCCCATACCACTATACTGATTGGATTGCGTGTTTCCAGGCGTTACGATAGTGTTCAATCGCATCTGTGAAGTGGCCGTCCGCTACTCTTGCGTCACCCTTGCCGAGTTCGTCGTTTGCCTTGTCGATCTTCTTTGCATCTCCGCTTGCAGCGACAGCGTCTTCAATAGCGACAAGTGCGAGTAGTTTGTCAGCCTCGACAAGACGGTTGATGAAATCCTGCAACTTCGCCTTGTCAACATTGCTCTTCTTGTCCTTGATCAGCTCTAGGAGTTTGACTACGGCATCCTTCTCTTCCTGGAAGACCTTGTCACCATGCTTTGCCTTCAAGTGAGTAGCATCGACCCAGAGTTCTGGATCGAGCGACTTGGTCAGATGCTTGATAGCCTCATCGAGCTTCTTGCCGTCCTCTTTGTCGCTTACAGTTTCACGCAGCGCTGTCAGATCACCGAGCACATCCTGCTTCAAGGTGTTGGCGCTGACGACTGTAACCGTGGTTGTTGCGGTGGCCTGTCGACCTAAATCGTCCGTCACCTGGAGTTTGACCGGACCTGTGAAGTCGCTGTACCATGTGTGAGTTATCGTTGGACTTGTGGTCGAATTCTCATAGATGCCGTTGCTATCCCAATCCCACTCGTACAGCACTATTGTTCCGGACGGCACGACGTGCGATCCCGACGCATCGAAGGTTGTCGGCATGTATGCATAACCAGAGTATGGGCCGTCTGGGTCAGCCACAGGACCTTTCCATGGAACAAACTGTACGTTGTCCGATACCGGGTTGCCAAGACCGCCAGGGTTCAACGTTGGATGATATGGTCCTGTTGCGTCTCCCCACCAGTTCACGGTCGCGTCGACTACGTATTGGGTTGGATCCCCTGTTCCGGGCGAATTGAACATTGCCGGGTATGGTCCTGCGGGTAGGAAGCCCGCACCATTGCCGACAATGTCATTGCAGTGAGCCACCACGCCTTTAGAATTTACTACGGCTATTCCATAGACATTGTTGATGACTTTGTTGTTTAGTATCTGCACGCTGAGAGAGTTGAAGATGGCGATTGCCCATCCATTGGGGTTGCCTTGAATGTCATTGTGCGACAGGATCACATTGTTTAGTCCGTCTCCATTGATCCCGTGACCCCAAGGACCGAGACTGGCAAACCGCACGTAGTTAGCATCAATGAGCGAGTCGTGAACTCCTCCACTACCGAGGTCTATTCCTCCTTTAGAGTCCGTAATAGTGTTGCTTGAGATTTCGATGTTTCCACTCTGTGAATTCCATAGCTTGATAGCCGAAGCTGCTCCCTCGATCGCGTTGTCATGAATGTAGAGTCCGCTATGGTCGACCGGACCGTTGTAGAAGCCGCCGACGGCAATGCCAGATGTTCTCTTGTAGTCGATTATGTGATTATTCACTGCGCGCAGGTAGGTCGAGCCAATATTCGCTCCTTCGTTCCAACCTTCCCAAGCTTCAACTACCACTTGGGCAGGAGTCGGATCAGCTGTACACCCAGCATAGTAAGGCGGTGTTGGCGTTGGAGGCAAAATGTTGTTATCGATTTCGTTGTTTTCTAACGTTGTGTGGGGCGCTTTCCATATTCTCACCCCACTGTAACCTCTGATAATGCTGTTACTGATGGTTGTGCCAGAAATTCCAGAAACGGTCTTATCTCCAGCATACAACGCGCCAACAAATACGCCACCGGTGTTCGGGTAACCCGATGGGCATTTTGGATCTCCACCGTAGGTGGAGATTATGGTGAACCCGTCAATTGTTACATCGTTAGCAATGATTGCTATGCCGTTGGGGGCTGTGCCGGAAGTCGGCCGTACACAGTCTCCGGGAGTTGCTGGATCGTCATCCCAGACCTTGGTGGTCGGATTCCAAATGCATCCTGTTGAATGTTCGATAGAACCGCCTCCGCCGCCTCCGGGAAGTGCTTTGTTGACCCAGAAATTGTACGTTGTCTGAATCACGGTCTTCGATGGATCAGGGTCAACGGCCTTGATTGTCAGGCCATTCTTCCAGACGATTAGTGCCGGTGCGTATTGGTCGCCAGGACCCCAATGCGGGGGCACGGGCGAAGTGAAGCGTCGCGAATCGTAGGTACCAGGATAGACCAGTATCGTATCGCCTGGGTTAGCGAAGTTCACTGCATCTTGAGGATGCGTGTAACATGGAGTATTTCCCTCACAAGCACCAGCGATGTCAACGTAGAGCGTTCCCGAACTTGCTCTGACAGGCGCGACGACCAAGAGCGCTGATAGTGTGAACATGACGATAACGAAGACTGCAAGTACCTTTCTGTTTGGAATCAAACTTTTCATTTTCATCTCTCCTTTTCTGTTGGGTATTGTTTGTCATCTGGGCCCCTCCTCGGCCCTCCTGTGATGTCCGTAGAAGTCGTATCCGTCGCGCAGGCGGATGAGTGCCGTGACCATACACAACGTAGGCACTGCCAGCGGTTGGGATATAACACTTTAAACGCTACGCGAAGAATAAAACGCGGAAGTATGCGTCACGTGGAACACCATTGCGAGTTGTCACAACGGGAAGGCGGGACGCGAATGTCTCTGCCGGTGAACACAAGTACCCACTCGTATGCGTAATCGGTTTTTAGGCTCCATCGCACGTCAATCATGAGCTACAAACAATACTTGTTTGTTACCCCCCGGGCCACTATCAATTTCTTGAGTCTGAAAGACTCGTCGCTAGCGTTTTGAGTCCCGGCGGCCGCACCATTTTCACCTCCATCTCTCACAGTATTGTGCGCTACGTGTCTTGGTGAAAAACTGGAATCTGGTCTCGCCTATTCCTGCGCTTCGAGGTCTGTTGCGGGCCTTGGCCTTGGGGCCCTTTTGAGGCGTTTCGTTAGGTTTTTGGTGGGGGTCTGGGCCTGCTTTAGAGTCTTCAGTGCCCGCCTCGCCATGCACGTGACGCCATTCCTCAAGAGGGATCCAGACTGCGACGCAGCTCCAAGAGTTCAAACCGAGTCGCCCTTGCGAAGGATCCTATTCGTTCAGATTGACAGAAACCTATTCATGTCC
>JALHTB010000029.1 GCA_022865625.1 Candidatus Bathyarchaeota archaeon | reverse complement strand
TGACTGAGAATCACCGCGCGTGCATTCCCGAGGTGTAGGACCGAGTCCGGGTTTGGCGAGAACCGTGTGACAATCTTCGAATACTTGTCAACGTTCGGCAACGGTGGAAGCCCGCGTTCAGCTTTCGGTTTCTCCTTGGCCCGCTCTTCGGGCCAACTGTCTTGTACGACCTTCTCTTGATCTGTGAGACTCATTGCGTTGACTTGATCGATCACCTTTGTGACAAGAACCCGTACCTCTGCTGCTTTCTGTCTCAGCTCTGGGTGAGCACCGAGAAGTCTGCCTATGACCGCTCCCGCGTCTGCTTTACCCTCATGCTTGATAGCATTCAGGAGTGCTGCTTTCCTCGCTTCCGGCTCTAATGATTCCGAGGCTGTCACTTTCCCTGCTAAGCTTACTCGATTACGCCGGTAACTTGGGCAACGCGTTCAGCCGCTTCACGAGTCAGGCCCTTCTCGCCTAGGATCGTGTAGCGATCCGGTCTTATCTTATGGGCAATCGTCATCGCCTTCACCACGTACTTGTTTTCAATTCCGAGCCCGCGAGCATTTGTTGGCGCTCCGATCTTGTGCAGTACGTCTTTGATCAGTTGCCAGTTCGCACCGTGTAGGTACGCACACATGATCGTTCCCACACCGACTTGTTCCCCATGGAGAGCCGGCTGAGGTGCAACCATTCCAAGCGCGTGACTGAAGAGGTGCTCAGCGCCGCTGCATGGCCTGCTGCTGCCTGCGATGCTCATCGCAACGCCGCAGCTGATCAACGCCTCGACGACTGTCCTGATGCCTGTCTCACTCGTGGTTCTGACGACGTTTGCGTTTCTCATGACGAGGCGAGCGCTCATCAATGCGAGGTCGGCGGCGTAGTCGCCATAGTACTCGTTCTTTATCCGATGTGCAAGCCGCCAGTCTCTAACGGCTGTGTACTTGCCTACAACATCGCCGCATCCGCTCGCGAGAAGCCGGAACGGCGAGCGCGCTATGACACCCACGTCGGCCATGATCGCGATGGGAGCTTGTGCCATGAATGAGTACGGTTTGCTGTATCCCTTCATTGAGACGAGCGGGCTCGCGATTCCATCGTGAGACGCGGCGGTCGGAATACTTAGGAACTGCACGCCCTTGTTGGCGGAGCTCAGTTTAGCGATGTCAATGTCTTTGCCTCCGCCAACCGCGACAACAACGCTCGGCTTGAACTTCGCGATTTCTCGCTCGATCTCGCGGGATTGCGAAAGTGATGAGCCTTTGACAAGTGCTTGCTGAACCTTGTATCCTGAACTGTTGAGAGACTCGGTAACGGGCACTGCGGCTATCGCTTGTACTTTCGGTCCTGTGACAACGAGTGCGGATCCCGCGAAGCCCAAGCGCGTGCATGTTTCTCCGACTCGGCGGAGAACATCGTCGCCTACGATCACTTCTCGTGGCAGCTGCATGTAATGGAATTCTTGGGGCAATGGGACTCGACCTAGATCAGGAAGATCAACGACGCGATTGCGATCACAAGTACTACAGGAAAGAGTGTCGCAAATGTGAGCCTTGCGGTTCTTAGCACGAAACTAGTCAAGTGACTCAGAGATGACAGACCGAGAGTCCTGACCTTTAGGTCAGAGCACCTGACGGAGGCAACCACGGGTGTTACGTTTCTCTTAGCTTTCTCTGCAGCCTTCTTCACGGAATTGACAACGATCTCGGGATCTGCGGCTGCGCCGATTGGATAGTATCCCAGCCTCGCCGAGACGATCCCGTTGACCATGTGCGTATCCGAGGTCATTACCTCAGCGTCATTGGCACCCATCTCCTTCAACACGGAGAGTATCCTTTCTCTGAGACCTCTTGCCATGTTGTTGCTGTCAATAGCTACGTAGGCGAATGATTGGCTCCCTACTTTCATCCAGAAGACAACAATCCCGCCAAGACCCATACCTTCCCTAACGGTGATTCCGCTTGGCCTGTCGTATGCAACGCCTAACGAGAGAGAACGGAGCCTCGCG
Source organism: Candidatus Bathyarchaeota archaeon (assembly GCA_022865625.1). Next base: position 24,131 of record JALHTB010000029.1, on the reverse strand, counting down.
TGTCTTGTTGCTTTCATCGCGAGCTTAGCCGACTGCGCAAGATCGTTGAGCTTCTCCCGACTCATCAGAGTCACGTCCCCAATACTATTGTGCGCGTCGACGAGGGCGACGTCCTTGAAGAGACCTCGGGCACTCTTGCGGAGGAGTTCGCCTACCTCAAAATCTATGTCCTCGGTATCATTCGGGGCAACGGTCATCGTCACAAGCGCTGATCTTCCGAAGACCTGGCAAGTTGCCGTGGCGCTCCCGGCCGTTGAGCGAAAGACTGGGCTAACCTTGGATCCTGACTTCGGCAAGGTGAGCATCGATCTAACCTTCTTTATGACCTTCCTGTTCTCGTGTTGGCTAACGAGATTGAGTTGGTGACCTGAGACGCCGTGTGCTACCGCGGCGATCCCTCCTGTGGCTGACTCAACTGCTCGCTTGATCATGTATGGCAAGGCGCTGCTTCCAACGTTGAGGAAAGGACCGGGATGAAAGTTTGGCACAACTAGGGTCCCCTTCGCCCTTCCTGATGACTTGGATCGGAAACTCAGAACGGAGAGGTTGATCGTGCTGTCTACGCCGAAGATCTCGAGGTAGTTCTCGAATGTGGAGAAACTACCGTCAAGCCAGTCTCTCAGAAAGGCTCGGAAAATTCTTAGAGGCGAGGCGCCAAGCGTCTGCATGCCTCTCTGCTCAACATAAGTCAGGAACACGAATGAGAAAACGAATGATACGACGACAGCTAGCGTGAAACTCGTCACGAGTCCGGTCAGCGACGAACCAAGAATCGGTGCAAACCCGACGCAACAGGCCAAAGGATCGGCGACTGCAAATACCATGCGTCTAGTGAGGCTGACAGTTGACATTGAGAATATTGCCATCGATCGCAACGGCAACACGACAAATAGACCCAGATAGAAAGCGTGTGCCGGAAACAGCAGGCTGCCTGAGATTCTGTTCACTGTCGCCCCCAGTAGCATTATGATAACCCAAATGATACTACCGAAGAGTGAGAGTGCGAGAACACGTCTCGGAAAGAACAGCGGATCTCTGCGGACTATTACACGGGTGGATAAGAAGCTTGAGAGGAGGGTCGGAACGAGGAAGACTAGGAAGCCTGCCATGAGTCCTCTGAGAAAACCGGTCACTGTAGGATCTGCTATGATGAAGGCTATGGCAATGCCGAGGACGTCTGCCGCAATGATTGAGACCACCATCATATTGGTGGATGGAAAGGCAACACGTCGAATCGCGTTGTAGTACGGCGTAGTCTTCTTGATACTAAGATAGTTGTCCTCGGACACTCCTTGAACCTCGTGTCCTTCAAGCGGCTTTCTTGATGCTGCGCACAAGCCGACGCAGCGTTTCGGGAGAGGCTTTCTCGACCAAGGTCCCTGTCACGATAACCCGCGCTCCAGCTCTCACGATCTGACGGGCTACTTTGGGAGAGCGAATACCGCCACCTACAACAAGCGGGATCTCAGTACACTTGGCGACTGCGGCCACCATCTCTTGAGAGATAGGCCTCTCAGCGCCGGAACCCGCCTCCAAGTAGAAGAATCGCTTGCCCATGAACTGAGCCGCCATGCCATACATTACGGCTAATGATGGTTTGTCGAACGGGATTGGGTTGACTTGGCCTACGAATGCTGCTGCAGAGCCTCTATCTCCAACGATGACGTAGCCCATCGGGATCGGTTCAAGGCCGTAACGCTTCACCAATGGTGCACCTAGAGCCTGTGCGTGGGTTATGTAGTAGGGGTTCAGGGAGTTCATCAGGCTCATGAAGAAGATCGCGTCTGCTTCTCTGCTTACCCCGACGAGATCGTTTGGGAAGATTATGACGGGAAGCTTGGTTCGCCTCTTCATTGCATAGATAATCTCGTCGGTATGATAGACCGATACGGCTGTTGATCCCCCGACCATGATGCCGGAGGAACCGCTCTTGTCTATCGCCTTCGCCAGTGATCCAGCACTGGACCGGGTCACCTTCTCAGGGTCGAGCAGGGTCAGGTGGATCGCGCCTCGTTTCCTAATGCTGTCGACTAGGTATTGCTCGACCCTGCCAAGCATGCAAGACAAACCTCGCCAAACTACCCTAAAGTGACAATCGGAGAATCGTTATTAAAAGTGCGCCTGCCAACACGTGCCCGGACCCGCGCCCACTAGAGCCGTGGGAAAGCCCAAGCGAACCGGGAGGAACACGATGGAGACCAGCACTATCTCATCAGCCGACAAGGCGTCCGGCTTCATTGAGATCATGAGGATTCCCAACTGCTTCATGATGGGCTTCGCCGTGATCATAGGCGAATTCATGTCACTAGGCCCTACTATGCCAGTCTACTCTGCAGTGATTGGATTCCTAGTCGGATTCATTCTTGTTGCAGGTTCAATGCCAATCAACGACATCCTAGACGCAGAAATCGACGCCATAAACAGCCCGCGGAGACCTATCCCCTCAGGACGCGTCTCGAAGACCGAGGCCGGAGCTTTCGCCGCGATCACACTCATAGTAGGTCTATCTCTTGCATTCTTGTTGAGCGCACTCAATCTTCTCATTGCGATCGTGGCAGTCGGTCTGATGCTCTACTACAACAGGTTCGGCAAGAAGACCGGACTCTTGGGAAATGCTGTGGTCAGCGCCACTCTTGCGATCCCATTCATCTTCGGCGGAGCCATAGGTGGCGTGAACACGACACTGCAGGTGTTCGCGCTAATTGCGTTTCTTGCAGGGATGGGACGGGAAGTTATCAAAGGCATGGCAGATGTTGCGGGTGACTCTAGGCGAGGTGTCAGGACGCTGGCAGTAACAAGGGGTCTGAGTGTTGCCTCGAAGGTGGGCGCATTCTTCTTTGTGATCGCAGTTCTGCTAAGCATCGCCCCTATCGCGCTGAAGATGATCTCGTGGCTCTATGTGCCAATCGTTCTCGTCTGCGACATAGGATTCCTTTACTCAGCCTTCATGATCATTAGAGACCCGTCTCCACGCAACGCGCTGAGATCGAAGAAACAAGCCCTGGTCTGGATGCTGCTTGGCCTGATAGCGTTCATCGCCGGGGGACTGAACTTCGGCTAGTTCTGTAGGAACTTGCTGAGAGATTAGATCTGCAGAGCCAAACCATTCATATTCGGTGCGACCTTGCTTGAAGCTCAAAGGTTCGTCCAGGAGACCGAGAGATCGTTGTCAGCCGAGGAGTTGCTTCTTGGACCACAGCTGATTGAGGCCCTTCAGAGTCTCTTCTCTCCTGACTTCAATTGGGGCTTCATTGCCATCACGATGTTGGGCAGCGACGAGGTGCTCGTCGGTCTGAGCGCAGTTGTCTACTGGTGTTTTGACAAACCCCGCGGTAGGCTGATCACCTACATACTGCTCTTGGGCGCCTATCTCAACTACTTTGTGAAACTATTGATTCCTTGGCCTCGACCTCCAGTTGAGCTTCGCATAGTCGAGAAGAGCGAAACCTCACTCGGTTTTCCTAGCGGCCACGCGCAAGACTCAACGACTTTCTGGGCTTTGCTATCGCTCAACTTCAGAAGACGAATCCTAGCTGTCACCGGGGCCGTGGTGGTTCTCATGGTCGGGATATCACGAGTCTACCTTGGCATGCACTATCCGGCACAGGTCATCGGCGGCTGGATTATCGGCCTCGCAGTCGCCGGCTTGGGAATGTTCGTCTTGCGATACCTTCCGCCACGAGGCAGAGAGGTCAGGTGGGTGCCCCAAATGCTCTTCGCCGCCGCGATGCTGGTTCCTGTCGCTGCTGCTGTTTCAATTGACCCTAGTGGCGGGGTCAATGCTGGCCGGATAGCAGGTTACCTTTTTGGTTTCTCACTTGGAGCATTAGCCGAGGACCGATTCGTAGGTTTCACGGTCAATGTCAGTACGATGCGGAGAATCGTAAGAGTTGTCGTTGGCGGCGTATTGACTGGCGTCTTGGTTCTGGCGATGGGCCCAGTCCTACCTGACACGTACCTGATTCCTGGCTTCGTCAACTCGGTGATTCGTGGTCTGTTCGTGGTGTTGATCGTCCCTGTAGTATTCAGACTGATCGAACGACGTTGAGTTCGTGAGAGAACCAAGCAGTTGCTGTGCAAGGTCTTCTTGAACAGGCCGAAGAATGTTTTTAATGCATGATTGGCGGTTAAGAAGGACTGGCTGAAGGTGTGCCGCTGTGAAAAGAGCGAGGGAAGGGGTTCGCTTCATCAGATCCAGAGGTAAGCGTAAGCTGTCCAAGGACAGCCTAACAGCCTTTCCCAAGGAGATTGTTGGAGTCTTCGTGCGTCTCCCGAGAGTCTTCAAGAAAGTGGATCTTGACAGGCTTCTTGGTGACAGGATCTCGAGAAGCATGAAGTGGAGATATGTCCGAAGGATGGAACGACTCGGCCTGGTTAGGCATTCGACGAAGAAGTACTATCAGAAGATCTATGATAGCGTCTCCGATTGGATGGAGAAGGACGCGGTTCCGAAGATCAAACACATGGAGTCGATCGCTCTCATCGAGCGGATCTAGGCGCTTCTTGAGTGCTCAGCAAGCAGCTCCTTTGCTCTGTCGATTCTGATCTTTCTCTCTTCAACCATCTTTTCGGCTATTCTGTCGATGAGGTCGCCGGTTGCACCGGCTGTGGCTGCGACGTTTCTGGCATGAAGTCTCATGTGGCCTCGTTGGATCCCCTCGGCAGCCAATGCGCGGAGAGCAGCAAGATTCTGGCAGAGCCCCACGGCTGCTATTGTCTCGGCCAACTCGCGAGCCGACTTCGCCCCGAGAATCTTGACTGTGACCTTAGCGATTGGGTGAACCGCGGTCGCACCCCCGATCAAGCCGACTGCCATTGGCAACTCAATTTCGCCAACAAGGTCGCCGTTGGCGTCTTTCTTCCAGCTGGTCAATGGACTGTACTTTCCAGATCTAGCTGCGTATGCATGTGCTCCAGCTTCAATTGCACGTGTGTCGTTTCCTGTTGCCAAGACCACGGCGGTGACGCCGTTCATCACGCCTTTGTTGTGAGTTGCACAACGGTACGGGTCGGCGGCTGCGAAAGCATATGCGTTGATTATGCCGTCCACGACCTCGGGGCCACCAACGGCTTCCTTCGCAACTGTGACACTGGCCCGTGCTAGTCTTCTGTCGGCCAGATTCGAGAGGATTCTCAAGCACACGCGGCCACCGGTGAGTCTCTCGATTATTGGCGCGACGGCCTCAACCATAGTGTTGACGGCGTTGGCTCCCATTGCGTCTCCACAATCCACCAGAAGCTCCGCAATCACCATGGGTCCAACGATTGAGCCGATGATCTTCGCTTCTAGGGCGAGTGCTCCTCCCCCTTTCGAGACCAAGATTGGATCCTGTTCGTTCGCCTTCCGCAGAATCTCCTCTGTGGATGCTAGAACGGATTCCTTCGCCTCGTCTGGGTTCGCGCAGCCCACTACCTGGATCTGCCCGATCATGACAGGCCGTGTGCTGGATGTATGGAACCCTCCTTTGGAACGGGCCATCTTGGCGGCGTGACTTGCGCCGGCAACAACTGAGGGTTCTTCGATAGCCATCGGGATCAAACGATCCTTCCCGTTGATCAGGAAATTCATCGCGATTCCCAGAGGCACCGGCATGACACCGACAACGTTCTCGATCATACGGTTGGCCGTCTCGATCTTCAGCGCACTCGAAGCCTCAAGAAGATCCAATTCCGCTTTGTCCAAGTGAGCATACTCACCGACGAAACGGAGCCTCTCTTTCGGCGTCAGCTTGTAGAATCCTGCGAACTCAGAAGAAGCCAAGAGAATCATCTTCCAAGGACGTGAAGGCGAGCTAATTCCTGCCTACCCTATATCAAGTCAGGGGCTTAGGTTTATCCCGAAGTCCTAGCATAGCCGGAAGACCATGGCAAAAGAGACCTACCCGTGCATCCAACAGATCAAACTGCGGATCGGTGAGGATGTGTGGGATTGGTGCGCGCTCTTCAACGCGAAGATCGACCAACTACACTGCGACAAGTGTGAGTATCGGAGCCTGTATCAGGGGCATCATGAGCTACCGAAGAAAACGTATGCATAGCAACTCGTTGCTGCACGGCCTGTCAGAGCCAGAGTTATGCTCACGGCTGGGCTAAGGCAGCAATCCCCTAGCTGCCAACCATTCTCGAGTCCTTCCGGTGATGACGACTGGGCATCTGTGGAGTTCTTCGAGGTTCCTGTGGCCCGTGAGGAACATCGCCGTTCGCAGCTCCTCAATGACTGACAGGAGACTCTCCTTTGCTTCCTTGCCGCTCTTGGATACCGATTTCAGAAGCGGCATCGCTAGTCCTCCATAATGTGCGCCGAGCGCTATCGCTTTGGCAATGTGAAGCCCGTTTCGCACGCCTCCCGAAGCGATTACCTTCACAGTTGTTGATCTCGAGACCTCCACGATGCTTGCGGCAGTTGGAATCCCCCAGTCCCAGAAGACCATCCCAAGACGAGCCTGACGAGTGCGTCTTCTCTCCTTGGCACGGTGATACTCCACTGCTGCCCAGCTCGTTCCTCCGAGACCCGCGACATCAATACCCTTCACACCAGCCTTCTCGACTAACATGGCAGTCTCCCTGGAGACACCAGCGCCAGTCTCCTTGACCAAGACCGGAACACTCAACGTGGAGGCAAGTTCTCGAATCCTTCCCAGTGCTCCCTTGAAACGAGTTTGGCCTTCAAATTGAACTGACTCTTGAAGCGCGTTGAGGTGAACGAGCAACCCATCAGCGTTGATCATCTCAACAGCGGCCCTTGCTCTACCGATTCCGTCCTCTTTCACAATCTGTGGGCAACCTAGGTTCGCAAGAATCGGAACTGATGGCGCGTTCTCTCTTGCGGCTTTGAACGTGTACGCAAGCTTAGGATCGTCGATTCCAGCTCGTTGACTCCCAACGCCCATCGGAATTTGCAGTTCCTCTGCTATCTTCCCGAGAGATGCATTGATCTTGGCGGCGATTGGTGTCCCGCCCGTCATCGACTCTATCAGGACCGGCGCGCTGATCTTGTGGCCGAAGAACTCACAGGAAACATTGATCTCTTCACGGTCAAGTTCAGGCACCGCCTTGTGGACCAAGAATATGTCGTCGAAACCTGTGGCCACGTGTGCTTGGACATCTTGTTTAAGAGATGTGGTGATGTGGCTTGTTTTTCGCGCCACTGTCTCGCTTGTCAAGATTCTCGATTCCTGGTTGCGCCAAATGCTAGCTAGCTTGGTCAGGGCCTATTGTCCTTTCTTGATTATGGATACTGTTCCAGCTGTGGCGTCAACTGTAAGACGGTCGCCCGTCGAGATCTTCTCGACTGGAATTCGGTCAATACAGGGTATGCCGGCCAGTATGGCGCCTGTGGCGACTATTGTTTCAGTTTCCTTGTTCACGATTGCCAGCGGTGCTTGGTTGTTCCTGGCGAGTCCGTAGATGACGTAGGAGCCTACTGTGGAGCCTTTCCCGCAGGGGAATACGAGGATCTTTCCCTTGACGGATTTGCCTTCGAGCTCGTGTCCTTTCTCGATGAAGATTCCTGTCTTGGCGTCGATTCCGCCATAGAATCCGATCGGCTCCTTTGAGACGAGGCTTTCGCCCTCGACCTTACCAGGACTGATTGTTCTTCCTTTCATGATTTCCATTCTCAACCACCTCGAATCTCTACGCAGTCACCTTCTCGAGTATGGTGTCGAGTCTGCCGAAGATCACGTTCTGCTTACAGAATCCAGGGAGATAGTTCGCTGCCTTCCCAGAGTTGACAGCGGTGGTCTTGTATCCCATGTCTTCGATTGGTGAGACGACCATACATGTGTCAGCGACAACTTTGCCGCCGGCTGCTTCGATCGTTTGTGTGAAGCCCATCCGGTTGGCCGCTTCCTTCACCATTCTGGACGTGCAGACCCACAGAGGCTTCTTCAACTTCTTCCCTTCCAGCTTTCGTGCGACTGTCATTATCTCTTTGAGTGAGGAGTGGGGACAGCCGAGAATCACAATGTCGGGTTCCCTGCCGGTCGAGAGTTTCGAGAAGGTCTCTTCGATGTCTTTGTCAGTAACAGTCAGCTTCTCCAAGCCCTTGGTTTCCATCAGGTGAGCTTCAGGAGTCAGATCCTCAGCATGATAGAGTGCAACGGCACCTGAAGCCGCCATCGCTGCACCAAGCGCTTTCAACTGATCAGTGTCGGCGTCCTTGATGCCCTTGAAGTACGGTATTTTGTTCTTGACCTGTTTTCCGACAACGTAGCCGAGTGCTCCAAAGTCCGCGTTGTCTTCCAGCTTGGCGTTGACTTCGACGAGCATCTGGGGTTTTCTGTTCTCGTCCAGGTGGAGTCCATAGTTCGGTGTCACGCCGCAAAGTGCGGCGGCGAGGGCTGATGGTCCACCCTCCCTGTTCGTTCTTGCTCCTATCACTGAGTTCGAGAACGAGATTGCGGAGGATTCAGACCAGGCGATGTGCTCTCTGAATCTCGGAAGATTCCCCGCTAGGTACGGTGTACATGTCGCGCTGACAACTATGCCCATCTTCTTGAACGCACTCATGATGCGAAGTTGTTTCTCAGCAAAGCCCTGAGGGATGTTGAGTTTCTGCCAATCTTCGATGTCCATTCCTGCCGGGTTCAGGAAAGTGACAATCTTGACCTTGGCATCCTTAGCTGCATAGTCCTCGAGGAATTCGACGCCGGGATCTCCTATCGATTTGTAGGATACTCCGGCGACCTGCGCAGAGCTGACTGGAATCATTCTGTCTGCGCCATAGATGTCGCCGAGTTGGACGAGCAGACGAAACATGCGTTCTAGGGCTTCACCGTTCTCGCCGGATCGGATCCGCTCCTCAGTATTCGTCAGATGCATCGCTCGCTTCAGCTCCAACCTACTTCTTAGAAAGGTAGTCGTCCAAGTTCAGCTTCATTGGCAGAGTTGGGCGCCTGAACTCCTTCTTTCCACCCTCAGGTGTGGTGAGATCGAACCCGGCCTTGCACGTCATCTGTGTGTCCATGTCCGAGGATGGGTCGAGAGATGACCCCTTCTCCCGTTTCGTGGTCATGTTCTTGTCCGCTTGGAAACGTGTCGCCATCGCCCATTCAATGTCGTTCGGGTCATGGATGTTTATGTCATCATCAACGATGAAGACGTGCTTCATTGACTTGTGGCCTTTGAAGGCAGCCTCAATGGCTTTGCGGCCATCATCGGGGTTCTTCTTGTGTATGCTCACGACTCCGTGGAGCCAGGAACATCCGCCCGGAGTGATCAGCACGTCTTTGACATCGCAGACCTTTGCGACTTCTCTGTAGATTGTGGGTTCTCGAGGCATGCCCATCAGAACCTTGTGCTCGAGTCCACCTGGGAGCAGGGCGTGATACATCGCGCCCTTTCTCATGTAGATCGTCTTCACTTTGGCAACTCTTTGCTTCCGTATGATGTCGAAGGTTTCAGTCAGATCGAGGAATGGACCTTCGTCGTGCAGTTCGCCGGTCAGTTCTGCTATGATCACGATATCGGACGGTGGCACCAAGTGTCCGTCAAGCCGCAGAAGCGGCGTCTCTTCCAGCGCGTTCGCGATGTCGGCTTCGCTGATCCCGGCGTCCACAGATATGGCTGCGCCTACCAGCACCTGTATGGGTGATGAGATGCAGAATGCGAACTCCTTCAGTCCGCGCTGAATGTACGTGTCCAGATGTCTCTGAAGGATACGCATGACGAACGTATCTTTTCCCAGGACATGAGCTCTATGATAGGAGAAGTTGATGCCGTACTCCTTGTCGTTGGCCACAGCAATACCAGATGAGATGTAGGGACCCTCGTCTTTCGGATAGTGCGTTAGAATAGGCAGTCTTCCGAGATCCGTACCTACGTCCTCGTATCCTTGGGCGTCTAGGACGCGTGGTTTCTTTGGATGATCTATCGCATCCGTCAGCTTTGCTATGAGCTCCTCTCTTCGAATTCCCAATCCTGTAGCGACTAGGTCTCGCGTTGAACAAACATTCGCAATGACCGGCATCGTCGATCCTTTCACATGCTCAAAGAGCAGGACCCGCCCGTCGAGCATCTTCATCAAAGTCGAGACTTCGAATTTCGGATCCACAGGCTTGCTGATCTTGGTCAGCATGCCTTTCTCGTCAAGCACCTTGACAAACTTCGCTAACTCCATTCACATTCACCAAGAACGATTAACTGAATGCCTGCTAGGCCTCAGACCCCAATGGTCGTACGTAGTGCCTGAAAACCCTTCTTCTCGATCGCTTTCGCCACGCGTTCTTGAAGGCCTATGCTTGGGGTTAGGGCGACCATGTAACCTCCTTTGCCGGTTCCAGTCATCTTCGCTCCGAGCGCTCCGTTGTCGCGCGCCAAATCTACAAGCGTATCCAGTTCAGGGCATGAAACCCCGATTTGCTGGAGAAGTGTGTGGTTTGCATCCATTTGGCGGCCTACTTTTTCGAGACTGAAGGCCTCAAGTTGTTTCCTTGCGTCGTGTGCGAGTTGCTCCGCGTCCTTGAAGATACGAGCATATTTCTCAGGTTCCTTCTCTTTTCGTTCCTTCACATCTGCAACGACGACCTTTGTGTCAGCGACTAGGCCGGTGTTGCCCATCACGATCTCTACGGGCTTCTTCAGCTTCATGCGTTCCATTAGGTGCGAGGTGCCCTCTCGTTTGTACCAGATCAGGCCGCCGAATGTTGCGGCAGTATTGTCGATGCCTGAGGGTGTGCCGTGGTATCCTTTCTCCCCCTCATAGGCTACCTCGTTCACTTTCTCGTCAGAATAGTTCAGGCCGAGCTCTTCAGAAAACGCTCTGGCAATTGCAGCACATGACGCAGCGCTCGCTCCTACTCCGCTCGCGGCGAGGAGGTCACCAGCCAGAGTGACTGTGAAGGCATTGTTTTTGGTGTCAATGTTCATGAATTTCAGCATGCGATCTAGGGATTCTTTCTGTTGAGCGAACTTCTCAGCTTTGTATCCCTTTGTCTCAGGCCTGTTGTCCTTGAGTTCGACGCCTGACCCGGGGCGCTTCTCAACAAGTGCCGTTGTCTTTGTTCCGATCGCCGAGGCTATCGCGGGGAGGCCGTAGACGACGAAGTGCTCGTTGAACAGTATCACTTTCCCGAACCCAATGCCCATTCCCAAAACGTAGCACCTTCCGCTAGCTACCCTTGGGGTGCTAGAAAAGATAAGCGCCTAGCCGCCGGAATGTATCTGAGGTCGCTGTATCCGGAATCTGAGAATCGTTGCACTTGGATGCAGCAAGAACTAGGAGCCGAACTGAGAATCTGCTATTTGTGGATCGAGGCGGCGAGATATCCTACGACCGCGCTGTCATCCCCTGTGATGTCGCCGCTCGTGCTGTAGCCGAGAAGCCGAGCGGCTTTGGCGTTGAGGATCTTTGAGGCAGCAATGGCGCTCGCGACGGGGCCGTGACCACACATCGTAATCCTGTGAGACTCGACTGTCTCCTGCAACCTCGCGTCATCCAGAGCAAGTATGGCATCGATCGCAAGGCGGTCCTTGCGCTTTGCTGAATCAGCCGACTCATAGTGGGTCATGTCGGAGGAAGCGATCACTAGGCCGTCTCTCCCCTTGAGGGCTTCCCCGACGGCTTTTCCAACCTCAGCGCTTGTCTCCTGATCCTGCATCATCATGCAGATCGGAACGAACTGGAACCCGGTCTTGAGAACATACTGTAGGAAGGGAAGCTGGACTTCTATCGAATGTTCGTAGAGGTGAGCACGGTCATCGAGATCGATCATGTCGGACGCTTTCGAGATCACGCTGGCAGTCTCCTCGTCAACTTCAACTTGGCCAAGAGGAGTTTCCCAGACACCTTCAGGCATCATCGAGACCCCGCTTCCTTCGCCTGTGTGATTCGGCCCGATGATCACGATCGTTGATGGTCTCCCGTCATTGGCGAGTTCAAAGTACGATTTGGCGGCAACGGGTCCTGAGTACATGTAGCCTGCATGCGGGCAGACGAGGCCCACCAGCTTTCTTTCGCCGACTTTGGCGAGTGTAGGAAGTTGTCCAGGGCCTAGACGATGAGTGAAGCAATGTTCGATCTCACTCGTGAGGGCCGTCTTCGTGCCTGAGTAGAATGAACCTGCGACCCGGGCTTTTCTAAGTTTCAAAGCTCGCCGCCAATTCTGGGCGCGATCGCAGCCAGCTTCGTCTCGAAGTCGTCAACGGTTGCTGTGATCGTCCCGTTGGCTGGGAGTTCTGATCGTTCACGAAGCACCTGCCTCGCCAGAAGCCAGTAGATCATGGCCAATGCGCGTCTGCCCTTGTTGTTGACAGGGACTGCGAGGTCGACTCCCGCAAACGCGTTGTCAGTGTCACAAAGTGCTATGACTGGCACACCTGCGCTGGTCGCTTCCCTGACTGCCTGAAAGTCGGCACGAGGGTCAGTCACCATAATCAGCTGAGGTTCAGCGTGTCTCCGCTGAAGCGGATTAGAGATCAAGCCTGGCATGAAGCGGCCGACCATCGACCTCGTCCTCGTGAGCTCACAAAACTTCTCGATCGGCGTCTTGCCATAGATCCTAGAGGAGACCGTGAGGACACGATCAGGATCGAACTTCGCGATGAACTTCGCCGCCGACCTAATCTTCTCGTCAGTCTTGCCAATGTTCAAGATGAAGAGCCCGTCAGGCCTGACACGGTAGATATACTGCTCCATGTCACCGGTCTTGATGCGGGTTCCAATATGCAAGCCAGCTGCAAGCAACTCCTCCAGAGGCAGGAGAAGGTTCTCTACCTTCGGCATTGCCTCTTTGTCTTCAACGCTAGACACACGCTATTCCTCTATGGTGCGGTATTCCGGATTTCGGTTCACCGTACAAGCAAACAGCTCATTTAAGGATAGCACTCTCTTGCCCTTTCGACGGGGCAGAGACTCGGAGCCTAGCCACCTACTTCACATCGAAATGCAGTCTGAATCCCTCCTCGGCAGGCTCAGTCCTTCGGACTTCTAGGGCCCTGATCTCGTCGAGTTTCCGTACATGTGTGCCCCCACAGGGAATTGGAAGCTGGCCTTCGATCGTTACGATACGGAGCTTCTCGGTCTTCGGGAGCCTTGAGATGTTGGGCGCGTCCGCGATCAGGCGTTCAGCTGCAGCCCTGTCCAGCGTCTTGATCTCGACGTTCAGTGCTTGCTGGATGAACTTGTTCGCGAGGTCTTGGATCCTCCCTAGGTCCGGTGTGGAAGGAGCGGAGCCTCCGTATCCGACGTAGGGATCGTCTCCAAGCCACGAGTCGGTGGTCTCAACCCGAGAGTTTGTCGCAGTTGCGAGGCAGTAGTCGAGCAGATGAGCTGCTGTGTGCCTCCTCATCAGCAGGAATCGGTTCGGCCAGTCAATCCTGCAAGTCACAGGGCCGGTCTCTGGCTTTCCTTCCGACTTTCCATAATGGATTATGACCTCACTCTGCAGCATCGCCCTCTTCACGTCGATTCGGAACGATGCCCCCTCTATCACTCCTCGATCAGAGGGCTGGCCTCCAGATCTCGGATGGAAGATGGTTTGGTCTAGTGCCAGATACACGCTGCTCTTATCCTCGGCGACTTTCAGAACGACACTATCGCCTGACTGCGAGTACGAGTCTTCCAAGTACACACGTCTTGTCGGAGGAACAGCTTCAACGAACTTCGCGAGATCTACTAACGCAATTGCCTCCTAGTTCTTGACTCTTGGACTCTGCCATTTCGCAATCCAGATGCAGCTTTCGCTCTTCTCGCTTGGTCCCCGCGAGAGCTGCCTTGACTTCTCTTACATCACCTGGATAGTAAGATGCTACCTTCCCATTCAACAGCACACAAGGCAGAAAGCAGGGCGCTTCCTCCCGAGGATATGCTTGCACGGATCTCAAACATGAGCTGTCCGTGCAGAGCAGGGCTTATTGCGGGCAAGTCAGACTCTTGGGCGGATACCGTGAAGCGAAGACGCAGAGGTTGAGTGGATGAAGATCGTGATATTTGGGCCGCCAGGATCAGGAAAAGGAACCTACGCCTCAAGGATGATGCAGAGGCTTGACATTCCGCACATCTCGACCGGCGACCTAGTCAGAGACGAGATACGCAACAAGACACCCTTGGGAAAGACCGTTGAGAAGTACAGCAGCTCAGGCACACTAGTGCCAGACGAGATCATCACGCAAATACTGAAGAAGCGACTAAGCACCGGACTGTCGAAGGGGTTCATCCTCGAAGGCTACCCGAGAACCGTCAACCAAGCGAAAGAACTCGAGAAGATCACAAAGGTTGACGTTGTGGTGAACCTGAACGTTCCTGACAAAGTGATTGTGGATAGACTATCCGCGAGGTTGCAGTGCAAATCGTGCGGAGCGATCTACAATGAGAGAACCTTGAAGCCCAAGGTTGCTGGGAAATGCGACAAATGCGGCGGGGAACTATTCAAGCGTGTGGATGATCAGCCGGAAGTGATCCAAGAACGCCTCAAGGTCTATCGAGAAGCGTCTGAACCTGTGATAGGTTTCTACCGGTCGAAGAATCTCCTCAAGGATATCAGAAACGAAGATCCGAACGTTGATCCGGAGACTGTTGTCGACCAGATAATGAAGATGATCCAGGCGTAGTCGACCCGAAACCGGCAGTTGCTAGCTTGGTATTCGTGCCATGCCGGAGAGGATCTTCCTCTTCTCAGCATCTTCCTCTATTCTTACAAGCTCGTTCAGTTTCGAGATGCGCTCGCCACCTATCACTCCACACTTAATCATTGGACAGGACAGACCGACCGCTACTTGTGCAAGCTCGCCTGAGCAGACCTCTCCTGAGCGATGTGACATGACGGTGACGTACCCGGCGGACTGAGCCTTCTCAACCGCTTTTCTGGAGTCGGACAGTGTTCCTACCTGATTGGTCTTGATGATGATCGCGTTAGCAGAACCATACTTGATTGCCTGCTGGATCCTAGTGGTGTTTGTCACAAGCAGGTCGTCGCCACAGATCAGGGCTCCTCCAGCTTTCTTGCGGAGTTCTGCAAATGCTTCGAATGAGTCCTCATGCAATGGATCTTCGACGTACACGAGTTCGTATCGTTCTATCAGGTTGAGGATGAAATCGATCTGTCCGCCTTCGCTGAGTTTTCGTCCATCTCGCTCGTATACGTAGGCTTGTTGTTTCTCGTCCCACAGGCTTGAGGCAGCAACGTCCAAGCCAATCCTGACATCTGCTCCAGTTGTGAGCGAAACTGTTCGGCATGCCTCTGCGATCAGGTCAAGTGTCTGCTCGGTTGTCATGTCGAGGACGTAGCCGCCTTCGTCTCCCTTCCCGATCATCGGTGACCCCTTCCGTACGGCGAGACGAGCGACCTCGGCGTGTGTCTTGATGTTGGCCTCAGCTGCCTGAATCGCCGACGACGCCTTGGTCGGGACGACTAAGAACTCCTGTATGTCTGTTCGCTTTCCTTTGGCGTGTGCTCCGCCGCCGACCACGTTTCCTAGCGGCAGAGAGATCTTGACTTTCGCGGAGCCAGCCAGCTTCTGGTAGAGCGGTTTCTTGTGAGCCATCGATGACAGCAACGCGGCAGCTATGGAGACAGCGTAGGCGGTGTTTCCGCCGATCTTGCTGAACCGTTCGGTCCCGTCCACTTCGTGCAGTCTGCTGTCGATTTGCTGTTGACGGTCAGCGTTCATTCCGGAGAGTTCAGGCGCCAAGAGCTTTCTGACGTGTTCAACTGCTTCCTCGACGCCGCCATCAGGAAATGGTTGAACTTCCCATTTTCCTCGACTCTTGCCTGAGGGGGCCGCCACTCTCGCCATCATGCCCTTGCTGAATAGGTCAACTTCGACGGTGGATTCGCCACGGCTGTCGAGGACTCTGCGGGCTGTGAGGCTCGTGATCTTGGCAGGAACTGCCAAACCAGACACCTATCGGGCTTGGCTATGTTTCTGTGCGGCGACCTCGCCGTACTTGAGGAACTCGTCGATCACTTCAACGTGAGAAATGAACATCCGTCTGCAGCAGTAGCGCTTCATGCCGAGATCGTCGAGGACCTTACCAGGGTTTTCTCCCTGTTTTGTGCGGCGGGAGAACTCTTCCCAGCGATCACCTATCATTTTTCCACAAGTGAAGCATCGCACAGGAATTATCATTATGATTCCAGCTTGTACAGCTCAACGGTAGGATTTTTGCTTCCTGCGTCTTGCGCCGGGTCCACCGAACTTCTTGGGTTCCTTTCTTCTGGGGTCTCCAGCGAGCATCGTTCTGTCGAAGCTTGTGAAGAGCCTTCGAAGCTCAGCGCTTCTTGACCAATCAACGAGTGCACGGGCGATCGCCATTCGTGCGGCCTCGGCTTGACCCATGACGCCGCCTCCGCGAACTTTGACGCGCACGTTCACTGCATTCAAACGCTCGCCTGCCAGCGTAAGAGGCTCGAAGATCCTTGCACGAGCCAGTTCTGGCGAGACCATGCTCACCGGGAAATCGTTCACAGTGACGTTGCCTCGGCCAGACTTGATTACGGCCCGAGCGATCGCGGTCTTTCTCTTTCCTGTGACTAGAAGTATCCTTTTTCGTTCACTCATACTTTCCACGGTCCTCCTATTTCCTCTGAAAGTTCACCAACTGTAATGTATGAACATCGTAACTTTGAAGCCTCAGCTTCCGGAATCTTGACTGTAGACTTGTCACGGTACTCTTCAGGAGTGCCTATGTAGACTCGAACTCTCTTCAACGCGGCGCTTCCCTTCGGCTTCCTTCGTGGCAACATGCCGCGAATGACGCGGCGAACGTAGGTATCAGGCCTTCGCGGATGCGTCGGCGCCTTCCACTGGGACGCCAGAGTCCTAGTCTTGAGCCTACGCTTCGCTTCCTCAACAATGTTGGCTTTGGTTCCGGAGATGACCGCGTTCTCTGCGTTGAAGACGATGACTTCGTCTCCTTGCAGTGCGTGTTTGGCGGCGAAGCTTGCGAGTCGGCCCAGTACCAGATTCGAGGCATCAATGATGACAGGTTCTTTCGACATTCAATTCTCACCTAAGGATTCTCACTTTGCTCCCTTTGGGGTGATCGTCAGCCAGTTTGGTCAGGCTGACGCATGAGCCGCCTGCCTTCTCGATCTTCGCTTTCGCAGCTTGCGAGAAACTGAATGCTCCGATGCGAACCGCGTGGCTCATAGAGCCGGCGGACAGCACTTTGCCAGCAACGGCGACTACGTCGCCTTTCTTAGTGTTCCTTGAGATTCTGCTCACATTGACGGCGATTCTTGACCGCCTAGGTTTGCTGAGCAGTTCTGCTGCTCGCAACCATATGCGCGACTTGTTCTTCCTTCCCGTCCTTTTCAGGGCGGCGATCGTATCGTTCAGTTCGGGGTTTGTGAGTATTCTACGCATTATTGCCACCTATCATTTCTGTGCTGTTGATGCCAGCATCGTCATTGCCTCGGCCTTCTTGCCGAGGATAACTGCTGCTTCCCTGAGAATCTTCCTCGAAGGAAGCGCACCTGTGGATTCTATATGAAACATGAAAGTCGTGTCGTCGCCTTTCACTTCGACAGGCGAACCCTTGCGTTGCTCCGCGGGGACTGCCTGCTCCACGCAGGCCATGCACAAGATACAGTCAAGTTCGTTCTTAACGAAGATCTTTCGGTCGGAGTCGGCTGCAAACACCCTCGTGGGACAGCACTTGATCACATCTTCCGGGTTCGAGAGGTTCTCGGGTCGCAGCGTGACCTTTGGCAGGTATCTGTAGGCGGCGATTGAGGTGGCCTGCCATTTTGCATGCTCGGATCCTCTTCCCAAACGAGCATAGGCTTCCAGTCTGATCTTCTGTCCTGGTGCGAGTTTGACGATCGGTATCTTATCTGATGTGGGAGCGACGTCTGAGGCTGGCTTCAGATCGCCAGAGTAGACTGTGGTGGTTTGGTCTGTTGCTTCAGCCTCAAGTACGAAAGAGGCTGTGCACTTCGCGCAGCCCAAGTCACTCTTGCAGTCGCATTCTTCCCGCAGAACGTACGCGTCCGGATCGGTCTTTAGCGGAATGAGTCCGAGTCTATGCGCGAGGATTTCGTCAAACATGACTGAGTTGTTCTCGAGGAAGATTACGTCCTCGATTGCCATTACGGGGACTTCGGCAAGCATCGCCCGCCTGAGGGCGTTGGCGAATGCGGGATAACTTTCGCGCAGGATGAACCTGAGCGAGTCCCCTTTTTCTTCGAGGATCTCAACCTCCATGACGCGCATGACCTTCTGTTATTCTATCCCTAGTTGGTTCTGGTAGGGTTGCAGTTTAGGCTTTCATGGCGCTTATAAACCATTACCGGTTCGGAATCGCGAGAAAGCTCATTCACTTCGCAGGAAAGACTCGACGAAGATCTTGATCGAGAGTTGATACTGCGTGTACTCAGCGAGTGTGCTCTCTCTTCCGAATAGTTGCTCCCGAATCTGTTCTGGGGATTTGTCTTCGGAGTGAAGCTTCAGGATCTTGTCTCGCGTCTCTTCCAGGTATTCTCGGGTTCCTCTGATGGCATCGAGTGGGTTCGGAACGGCTTTCCCTAGGGAAGCGAACATTATCTTCGGTTTGAGCTCTTCGAACTTCGTGAGATCCCTGATCAGTTGATGCACGTTTTCTTCGGTTCTCGCGGTCTTGGGACGTTCTCCAACCCATATGTCGCCAGAGAACAGGATTCCGTGGTTCTCCTCGAATAGGGACACGTGTCCTTTGCAGTGTCCTGGGGTCTCGATGACATGCAGGCTGACCTCTCCTTCTTTGATTGAGGATCCCATCGGGTCGGCGGTGCAGGGATCGGGGGGTCCCCAGACTTCAAGCTCGAAGGGATACAAATCGTGCTTGCCACTCATGAGACGGACTGTTTCTGGATGCGCGATTGCTTTCAGCCCAAAGCGTTTGGCAAGGATCGCGTTTCCGCCAACATGATCCTCATGGTAGTGAGTGTTGATCAGCTTCGAGACTTGCTTGCCGTCTAGGAATTCGGCGAGTTCGTTTTTCGTGTAGTCGCAGCCCGTGTCGATCAGGATTCCGTCTATGAGGTAGGCGGCCACCCAGTAGAGGACCGTCTCGCCGTCAAGGGATCTGCCCATCTTGATCTCTGTGACGTCTCCGACCTGCGTGGCCTTGAGCATCCCGCGCCGCCCCAGCTTAGCTCTAATCGTAGGAGGGCTGGGTTTCTCTTAATTCTCTTCGTAGAATCCTGCAGAATTCCAATTGAGAAATGAACAGAAACTGTTGGGTCTCGCCGGGCTGGAACGGCCTGTTCCAGCCGCGAACAGGCAGATACCGAGTCTACGTAGGAGGTAGTATAACCTCTGCTGGCTGTGGTTTTGCTGGGGCGTTCAGGGGTGCATTGCAGTGCGGACAGAATCTCTGTCGCAGGCCGTTTGTCTTGATGTAGTCGTGAACAGCCTTCGTGACCTCGGTGAAGCTTGTGAGTGTTCCTCTTGGGTGTCCCGTCAGCATAGAAAGAACATCATCAACGACGATGCTCTGCTCTGTCAACGCGTTTCTCTTGCTCATCTAGACCTTCCTCGTAAACCCATAGGGCCTGTGGCGCTCATTTGAGAATTCAACATACAATTACCGTCAATAACCGTCGCCTGGCAGCGTCTGCTTAGACAGCTTTGGTTCTATCTAACGCTAGGTCTCGAAGAGGCTACGACGCTTGATTTATGTCAACAAAGCAGATTCCGCATTAGTTTGAAGCCGTCTCGACCAGCAGACTCGCTCATTCTGGTGAAGTAATTAAGCGTCTTCGAGCGCTAGCTATTCTCCGAAGGTCGCGGACTTGCCTGATGTAGTCTGTATGGGAGAAGTGATGGTTCAACTTAACGCGCTTACACGTGGACCTATCAGACATGTGAGTCTGTTTAAGAGAGAGTGCGGCCCGTGCCACGTTGCTTCCTCTGTGCAAGGATGCTGACATCGTCTTCACCGACAGATCAGACGCAAGCATCATCTTTGGAACAGACAATCCTGAGAAGATCGCTGACTCACTTCACAATAGCGGGTCTCAACAGTTGTTGTCAAACTCGGAGAGAAGGGACTCTTCGCCAGCTCCAAAGGAGAAACTGTCACTGAGCCGCTCATTCCTACGAATGTTGAGAATCTCATAGGTGCTGGGGACGCTCTTGCTGCGACGTTTCTCGCGACACAACTGAAGGGCTGGAGTCTGAAGGAGTCCCTGCATGCGGGTAATGTGTCAGTATCTCTTGTCGCAACCGTAAGGGGCGACTATGAGAACACACCAGACTTGGAGACACTGGGGTTCTACTTGGGCTCTGAGCGTGGTGAAAAACGGCACCTGCGTTGACAAGATCCGAAGGCGGATCCTCGCATCAAACCGTGCCAACCCGACGACGAAAAAACACTCTCCTCATGACGGTTCAAATCTGGACGCCCGCACCAAGGGCCCCACACACACAAAGAATCCTCCCTGTTAGGGGAGGTTTCCCCTAACAACCCCTCTCTGTTGCGCGGATTGAAGGGTTCTTACTGGGTAACGAAAACGTTCTTGACTCAGAAGGGTCAAGCTCTTAGCCGAAAGGGCATAGAGATACTCTGTGACCCTGGTGTATGCTTTGGATATCTTCGCACTTTTGGTGGGCATCCTAATCGGAGCATTCATCATCTATCTAATTCTAAACAGAAAGATATTTTCGGTAGCTGAGTCCAGGGCCAGAGAAATGTCCACGTTCATGTTCAATCAACAGAGGTCTCAGCTCGAATCTGCGATTCACTCAACCTACGCAGCAAAGCTAGATGAATGGAAGGCGACTGAACTGACGATGACAATCCAAAAGGAACGTGGTGAGGCTTTGGATCAAGCCAGAACAGTCCTCAAGGGCAAGATTGCGGAGCAAATGGCCCCTATGTTACCTGAGTTCGTATCGCAATACAACCCGGCTGAGGCCAGATTCATTGGAAGCCCTGTCGACTATGTAATTTTCAAAAACCTATCGAAAGTTGCGGAAGGTGCCGATGAGCCTCTGGAAATTGTCTTTTTGGATGTCAAAGCTGGATTGCAACCGGTACTGACCCGAACTCAGAAGAAAATCAAGGAATCAACTGAAGCTGGAAAGGTGAAATGGGAGACACTCCATATCATGATGCCTACTACCAAGCGCTCAACATGCTCGAGGTGCGGAATGAATGTTGAGCCAAGCTGGACGCACTGTACACAATGTGGAAATGCCTTAATCACATCATGATGCAAGCACACCGATAAGAGACACGGGATACTCAACAACATTGCAGACTATCCCCCGAGCTACCCCTAGAGAGTGACATGATTTTTCGTGTGTGTGGGTCTCTTGATGCGGGCAACATGATTTGAACCATCACTGACTTGAAGACAAACGTTTTTCGTCACCGTCGGCATCAAACTGCGCAGACCGGGCAAGACTGGGTTTCAGCTCAGGTTCTGAGGAAGAATTATAGTGCGGGGCCAGAAGGACGAGACAGCGGGCAAGATCCGATGACGGGGAAGTTTACTCTGGAAGGGATTGTGACGGCCCTTGTCACACCATTCACTCACGCAGGCGAAGTGGATGAGGATGCGCTTCGTGAGATTGTACGATTCCAGCTGAAGCACCGAGTGCATGGCTTCTTTGTGTGTGGAACGACTGGACTCGGCCCGGCAATGAGTCCGGATCAGAGAAGAAGAGTTGCCGAGGTGGTGGTTCAAGAGACGGGCAGGAAGATTCCGGTTGTGGTTCAAGTTGGTGCCTCCGACCCACAAGCTAGCTTTCAGCTTGCCGAGCACGCAGAGAAAGCGGGCGCGGACGCGATTGCGAGCCTGACCCCCTTCTACTACCAGCCTGGAGAGGATGCCATCATCGAGTACTTCACGAAACTGGCGGGTACAACCAAGCTACCACTGTTCGTATACAACATTCCTCGCCATACGGGGAACAATGTCGACGCGAACTTGCTTCTGAAGCTTAGCAGGATCCCGAACGTTGTGGGGATGAAGGACAGTAGCAGAGATTTCGTGCAGCTCGTGGATTGCTTGTCGATAGTTCCTGCTGGATTTGGCGTCATAAACGGAACTGACTCGTACCTTTTCGCGGCCCTATGTGCAGGCACCCATGCGGGAGTCTCAGCGACCTCAAACCTTGCTCCTGAACTCTTCGTCGAGATGTACGACACGTTCCGCAGGAAGGAATACGACAAAGCAGCGTCGTTGCAGTTGAAGATACATGCACTTCGAAAGGTCACGAGTATGCCCCCGATCGCTCCTCTCTTAGAAGGGTTGAGACTTCGGGGTTTGAAGAGCGGACTCGTGAAGCCACCCCTCCGCTCCATGAACCGGGATGAACTGGTGGAACTCCGTGCGTCTCTGTCTCGGATTCTTCCAGAACTCAGAATAGAATGAGCAAGAGGATCAGTTATGGGATTGAGGATCTTCCAGGTCGACGCGTTCACGGACAAAGCATTTGCAGGCAATCCCGCTGCCGTGTGCATCCTGACGGAGCCGCGTGACGAGACGTGGATGCAGAATATGGCACGGGAAATGAACCTCTCCGAGACGGCGTTCCTCCACAAACAAGCGGACGGGTTCGGTCTACGCTGGTTCACGCCCACCGTTGAGGTTACGCTGTGCGGCCACGCAACACTCGCAAGCGCACACCTCCTCTGGGAAACCGGACTGGTTGCACCGCAGGAGGAGGCGAGGTTCCACACCAAGAGCGGGTTGTTGATGGCGAAGCGCAAGGGTGACTGGATCGAGCTCAATTTCCCGGCCACACCTGACGAGCCAGCGACCACTCCTCCTCGACTCGAGGAAGCGCTTGGCGTGAAGCCAAGGTATGTAGGCAAGAGCCGGTTCGACTATCTTCTGGAATTGGACACGGAGGAGACTGTGCGGACCCTGAAACCTGATTTCGGCTTGCTGAGGGCACTACAGGTCCGGGGCGTCATGGTCACGAGCCGCGCAACATCTCCCGGATTCGACTTTGTTTCTCGGTTCTTTGCGCCAGGATCAGGCATTGATGAGGACCCAGTCACAGGTTCCGCTCACTGCTGCCTCGGCCCGTTCTGGAGCAAACGGCTCGGCAAGAATGAGCTGATAGCCTATCAGGCCTCAAGGCGTGGTGGAACTGTACGTGTCCGCGTGAGCGGCGACCGCGTGTATCTGAGCGGACAAGCAGTGACAATCCTGCGCGGCGAACTTGATGATCACTTGTGAGAGGAACAAGCAGACTCGGTGATTGTGTATGATTCTCATTACTGGTGCTGCAGGTAAGACCGGGCGGGCCGTGATCTCTGCACTAGCTGCGAGAGGACAGCCTGTGCGTGCTCTGGTTCATCGGGGCGAGCAGGCGCGCTTGGTTGAATCGGTGGGCGCTCGAGAATCTATTGTTGGCGACATGCGTGACGAGAACAAACTCAAACAGGCCGCCCGTGGCGTGCGTGCAATCTACCATATCTGTCCGAACGTCAGCCCAGATGAAATCCCAATTGGTCGTGCAGTCATCGCCGCGGCGCGAGCGGCCGGGGTTGAGCAGTTCGTGTTTCATTCTGTGTTGCATCCGCAAGTCGAGGCCATGCCGCACCACTGGAACAAGTTGCGTGTTGAGGAAGCCTTGTTTGAGTCTGGTCTGGCGTATACGATTCTGCAGCCTGCTTCGTACATGCAGAATGTGCTGGGGGGGTGGCAGGCGATTGTTGAGCGTGGAGTGTACGCGGTGCCGTATTCAGTGGAGGCTCGCATGAGCATGGTTGATCTTGAGGATGTTGCTGAAGCGGCGGCTATTGTCTTGACTGAGCCGGGTCATCCGGGTGCCACGTATGAGCTGGCTGGCCCAGAAGTGCTAACACAGACACAGGTTGCCGAGATCCTAAGCAAACATCTGAAACGCCCCGTACGCGCTGAGCAGGTAACGATTGAGGCATGGACCCGCCAAGCCCAAACCTCAGGTGTGGGGCAATATCAGATTGAGGCACTGGTTAGGATGTTCTGCTACTACGACCGCCATGGCTTCTGGGGCAACCCGCACGCGCTATCTCATCTGCTCGGCCGCACACCCACCAAACTCGAGACATTTGTCGAACGATTGATTCTCTCCGCGACTGAAGTCGGGAGATTCATGCTTCCACTCTGATCCTCTGTTGGGTGGGCATTCCGTTGTTGCGGTTCCACCTGCATCCATCCCAGTGTAGAAGCATAGGCCAAACCATTGGCCTGACAGCGTACCCGCCG
>JALHTB010000172.1 GCA_022865625.1 Candidatus Bathyarchaeota archaeon | reverse complement strand
GCGCTCCAGTGCTCGCGCAGCAGTAAGCCAGATTCGCAGTCAGATTGGATTTGCCTGTTCCGCCTCTGAAGGAATGGATTGCGATTACCGATCCCATTTTGACATCTCAATCAGTTCTGGTGTGCGAAATAGTGTAAAACACTTTGCAGGACATGCTGTCAAACTGAATCGGAAGCGGACGTTACTGCGCTTGAGTCTCTTGAGCTGTCCGAAGACGTTTCACCGTCGAGAGCTGAGTCATCAAGCCTTGGAAGAACTCGGTTCCCATGACTTTTTCAGCTTCTCTTCTTACGCTGTCTTCGTCGATGACTATCTCGAGTTTCTGTACTGTATCCTCAAGGTCTGATGAGTACTTCTTCAGCCTGCCGATCTCAAGTTCTCGGATTCTTATCTCCTTCTCCACAAGCTCCTGTTGTAGTCGATCCCTTTGGAGGGCTGTGTTCCTCTCGTTGATCACGTTGTCCACGATGAACGCGAAGACTGCCATGCCTGCGCAGTTCCCAAGCACCATAGGGAGATAGACGAGTCTTACAACCTCAAGGGCTTCACTGAACGGTTGAGCGATTGCAAGCGTCAGACCCATATGAAGTGTTTCGATTAGAAATGCGAACACCGTCGCCCACATGGCACCAATCAGTTTCTTCCTCCAAGCCCAGACTAATCCTCCGAGGACTCCTGAGAATATGGTGGCAAGTGAGCATGGAGCCGCTGTGAATCCACCCATGTAGTACCTGTAGACCCCGCCGACTACCCCTGTGGCTAAGCCAACCGCTGGACCGCCTAGGAGTCCGGCGATCATTGGTCCCAGGTCTCTAATGTTAGCCAAGGCTCCAAGGATTTCTACGCCGCTATAGTTACCGAAGATCGAGAGTGCACCGAAGATGAGCACCACGAGAATGCCACTCTTGATGCTGATCTTGCGGTTGCAGACGTCAAAGAACCAATTCGTTCTTGTGACCAAGTAGGCGACTATTGCGACAACCGCCATCAATTTGACTAGCTGGATCGCCGTCTCCACGATAGTGGCCATGGTCTACCCGTGTCCTCGTGCAGTGATACAGTCGAGTCGGATCCCAATGAGGAATAAATATGCCTGTCCGCGGCTCCACTGCGGATTTCAGGGAATCTCGGCCAAGATGCTCCTCAGTCTAGAGACAATTACCTGGTCTTCACCATCACGCAAGCACTGAGGGTTGAGGTAAAGTCGTCCATCCTTGGCATATGCATAGATGGGTGGATCACTTCTCTGGAGTTCCCTGACAAGGTCATCCGCTGTAGTCCTGCCTTCCCGCAGTTCAATCTCAGCTCGAGGAATTGACACAGGTCTTGGATGGTCGAACTTGCTTGGAGAAGCCCTCCTGGCTCCTATTCTGCTGCATTTCGAGAGTTCCGAGACCATGTACTCGATCTTTCTCTCCCATTCTCGAAATCTCTGATCATGGTCAGTCCGGACGTATCTCTTGATGGCAGCAACTACTGCAAAGATGTCCTCCTTGCTTGTCTTCATAGGTCTCCCTATGTACCCTCTCGGCTTCGAATCCACAACCTCGCTACTGTGTGGCCCAAGCCGCGCACATACTCTGACAAGTTCGCGACGGCCAAGGATGATGCCTGTATCGTTGGGGGCACCGATGTCCTTTCCGCCTGAGAACAGCACCAGATCAGCGCCCATCTGGAGGTACCTGCCTAGGTTCTCTGTTGGAGGTATCTCTGCTGCCGCATCGACTATCACAGGAATTCTGCGTTCATGAGATACTTCCAAAACGCGGTCTAACGGCAGAACCCCCTCTTGTGGATCAAAGACGAAATAGACGACCGCGGCGGTGCTTTCGTT
>JALHTB010000171.1 GCA_022865625.1 Candidatus Bathyarchaeota archaeon | reverse complement strand
GAGAAATCACGAGGTTGCTCAGTCAAATGGAGACATGATCATACGGCATCTCGTCATGCCCAACCATGTCGAGTGCTGTACGAAGCCTGTGCTACATTGGATATCAGAGCACTGCCCGAGAGCACTTGTGAACATAATGGGTCAGTATCGCCCGGAGCACAAAGTCCCTCTTGAGCATTCCAAGTACTCGGAAATCACGAGAAGACCTGTAGCTGAGGAAATGAGAGAAGCGTATCACTTCGCGGACGAACTGGGGTTAGTGTACTCCCCGGTCTCTTAGGATCACGACATCACTTGACGGCGTACTTTGCCACTGCTTCAGTGAAGATGTCTCTTCCCTTCACGTCGTTTGCCACTATCGCTGGAAAGTCCCTGACGGTTAGCCTTCTGATTGCCTCTGTCCCAAGGTCCTCGAAAGCGATCGTCTCTGATTTCATCACTTGCCTGCCGAGTAGTGCACCTGTGCCTCCGATTGCAACTAGGTAGACAGCTTTGAACTTCTTCATCGCCTCGATCACCGCTGGGGTCCTAGGACCCTTCCCTATCGTAGCCTTGATTCCAAGCTCCATCAACCTTGGAGTGTACGTGTCCATCCTGTAGGATGTTGTCGGGCCGGCCGATCCCATTGCCCTTCCAGGACGCGGGGGCGTGGGGCCTACGTAGTAGATCACTTGTCCCTTCAACGGAAAGGGGAGCTCTTTGTTTGCGTCGATCAACTCGAAAAGGCGCTTGTGTGCTGCGTCACGTGCGGTGTATATCGTGCCCTCAATCACGACTTTGTCGCCGATCTGTAGGCTCGACACGTCGGAGTCGGTCAGGGGTGGTCTCAGCTTGATCGTTCTTACACTGGCTGACATTGCGATCCACTCCTCAGAGATCCATGCTCTTCTGTCGATGGGCGTGACAGTCCATGTTGACGGCAACAGGAAGGCTCGTTATGTGACACCCTAGGGTCTCGATATGAACCGCCACGGCGGTGGTTCTCCCGCCGAGCCCCATGGGGCCTATGCCAAGCTTGTTGATCTCATCCAAGAGCTCTCCCTCCAGTTGTGCATAGAAAGGATCTGAATGTTTCTCGCCAACTTCTCTCAGAAGTGCCTTCTTGGCGAGCATGCAACACTGATCAAACGTTCCCCCCAAGCCCACACCAACAACAACGGGCGGGCAAGGATTTCCCCCCGCATTCCTGACCGTGCCTACAACAAAGTCTTTCACGCCTTTCGCTCCGTCAGCGGGTGTCAGCATCTTGAACGCACTCATGTTCTCACAGCCACCTCCTTTCGCCAAGAATGAAAGCTTGAGCCTGTCACCCGGCACAAGTTGCAGCGTAATCATCGCTGGAGTATTGTCGCCTGTATTCTTTCGCCTCAAGGGGTCTGCGACCATCGAGAAGCGGAGGAATCCTTCACGGTAGCCTTCGGCCACCCCTTTGTTTATCGCGTCGATCAGTCCTCCACCTTCGATCCTGACATCCTGTCCCAACTCGACGAAGAACACTGCATCTCCAGTGTCCTGACATATCGGATAGTCTCCCTCTCGTGCAATGCGTGCATTGTCGATCAGTTGTTGAAGGACTTCTTTCCCCAGCGGCGATGCCTCAGTCTCTTGCACGGATTGGAACTTCTTCACCATTTTCTCGCTCAGGTTGTACGTCGCTTCAATGCACATTCGTTTTGTTTGCTCGGCGATCGTGTCAAACGTGATCGTTCTCATGACGTCTACTTCCTCTCTTCTGCCCGCTTCTTCAAGAGCGGAAGCTCTGTATATTCTTCTTGTCTATGATGAGGAAGGGGGAGTGAATACAGTACTTACACCCACCCGGACTCAGACCCTGACCAAACCGGGAGGCACAAGGTGTCCTGTTTGAGGTCTCTTTGTGTGCAGTTCGCTCCTAACCTTGAAGGCAGGAAGAACCCCATCGGTCATCTAGTTCGGAATTCGAGAAAGGCTAAAATGACATCTTCCTCAATATCGCCGATACACATAGGGACGATCTTCCATGAAATCTGAGTACGACGCTGTTGTGGTCGGAGCGGGTGTTGCCGGCTGCATGACTGCTACTGCGCTCGGAGCACGAGGGAAGAGATTGAGAGTTCTCCTGATCGACAGAAACCCGCGCAAGGAAGTCGGCAAGAAGACAACGCACGGATGGATCTGCGGCGATGCTGTTAGTGAGCACCATACGAAGTTCGTTCAGGAGAGACTGGGGATCAGATTTGGGCCGCCGGAGATTGAGAACAAAGTCAAAGCGGTCATGGTCTGTTCACCCGACAAGAAGGTTAGCCACCCGATTGAAGGATCTGGATTCGTGCTTGATAGGCCGAAGTTCGCACGTCGTCTACTCAGAGAGGCCTTGAAGAAAGGAATCGAATACCGCGACCGAACTCAGGCTGTCGGCCTCTTGACCAAGGGAAACTTCGTAACAGGCGTCGCATGCCAAGACCAACGAACGAAACGAGGCCGGTCGTTCAAGGTCAAGTCCAGACTCGTGATTG
>JALHTB010000028.1 GCA_022865625.1 Candidatus Bathyarchaeota archaeon | reverse complement strand
TTCTTGATAGCGTTCGCAATACATTGTGAGTTTCCGATGCGATCCAGTGAGTCTCCCGTGAAAGGTTCATGAGCAAGCGGACTTTTCAACACAAGCGCTCCTCCGGGGAATGGTCGTTATGAATAGCTCACATGCCGTCGAGATAGAATCGGTCGTCAAACGCTTCGGGGACACGAGAGCCGTCTACGAAGTAAGCCTCAACGTGGATCACGGGGAGGTCTTCGGGCTGCTCGGACCGAACGGTTCAGGCAAGTCAACCTTGATGAAGATGATGCTTGGCCTGCTCAAGCCCGACGACGGCTCCATCACGGTGGGCGGATTCGATGTCCAGCGAAACCCGATCGATGTCAAAAGAATGGTCGGCTACGTGCCCGAGTCACCACGCCTCTACGAATTTCTAACATGCATCGAGTACCTGGACTTCGTCGCAGATCTCTACAAGCTCACTGCTCAGACCAAGAGGGAGAGAATCACGGAGTTTCTGAAAGCCTTCGAGCTTGAGGGAAGAGAGAACGAGATGCTCAGCGGATACTCCCAAGGGATGAAACAGAAAGCCGCAATCATCGCCGCCTTGCTGCATAAACCCAAACTGCTGATCCTGGATGAGCCTTTGAACGGTTTGGACCCAAGATCCGCTAAAATCCTCAAAGACCTAATCCACAAATTGGCGGATGAAGGCGTGAGCACCGTCTTCAGCACACACGTCCTAGAGATCGCTGAGGCGATCTGCAGCAGAGTCGCAATCATGCACGAGGGACAAGTTCTGGCCGAAGGGTCCGTGGCGGAACTCCGAAGCAAAGCTGGGATGCCTGGCTCAACTTTGGAGGAGCTTTTCCTCAAGCTGACGGGGACAGGTGACGTAAGAGAGATCGTTGAGGCTTTGGCGAGATGAACCTCTGGACCGCGTACCACCTGACTAAGGTTCTTACCTACTCGCAGTTGAGAGCGACCAGCCGCATAAGAGGTAGGTTAGATTTCCTGAGACGGCCATCCGCAATACTGCTCATCGACGCCGCGGCCTTCGTAGGAGCCTTAGCCGTCGCTCAAAAGCTCGCCTCAATCTTCACCACCACGATCTCGACTTCTACGGGTTCGTCGCTTGCCGTCCAAGCAATGGTCGACCTGCCGGTCTTTCTGATGTTTCTGGTTATGCTTTCAGGGCTGTTATGGGAGCTGAGCTACTCGTTCAGCTTCACGTCAACCGACATGATCAATCATTTACCCATCACCGCTGCGGAGTATGTTCTAGCGTCTTCAGCCTCCCTTGCCTTCTCTTACTCCATCTACGTGGCAGTAGGGCTAGGAGGCGCCCTCGGACTTGCGTTGCAGTTTGGGCTGCTCAACGCATGGATCATAACGGTTCTGATGAGCCTCGTTGCAGTGCTCATTGGGGCCTTTGGAATAGAAGCGTTGAGAGCATTCACGAATAGAGCCTCATCGCTCCTCTACAAGCGTAGCGGAAGAGCAGTGATGATCCTGAGACTGGTCGTGCTCATAGTAGTATTCGTGTTCTTCCAGTTAGTCTTCAACCCGACAATCATGCTGTCCCTTCTTGGAAGTATCGCCGGCAGCGTCCAAGGGGCACTGTATTTCCCTCTGGTCTGGCCGTCACTTGCCGTAGCCAGCTATCTTGAAGACAATCTTCCATCAGCGTCCCTGTACGTATTCCTCACGTTTCTTCTCTGCGGATTCTTCTTCTCGGCATGTGCGAGGTTGAGACAGGCTTACTGGATGCCCATGCCAGTCTCGGTCAAACTATCAACAGCCACATACGCACCTAGCGCTGGCTTCCTAAGCAGATTGGGTTTGAATCCCGCCGAGAGCGCCATCGTCAGGAAGGACTTCAGATCACTCAGCCGCCGCAGAGAGATGGCGAGATTCCTAGCCATCCCGATCCTCATTGTCGCGTCATTGTTGATTCCTTCGCTAGTGTCCACGAGCCAGAGTCCAGCCTCTTCCCTGGGCATCATGTTCTGGTTCTTCCCGTTGATCCTTGGCGTCACAATTTTCGCCCTATTCACTTCGATGATAAGCGTCGGGCAGGAAGGCTCAGCGGTCTGGAACCTCTACTCCTCTCCACTATTGCCGAGAGAGCTCGTTAGAGCCAAAGTGACTGCCAACATTATCTTGTCGCTACCGATAGCGATCGCTTTCTGGCTTGGCATTACACTGCTCGGACACACGAGCTTCAAATCCTCACTGGCCATCCTACTCGTTCTAGCAGCCCTGATCCTTGCTGAATCCTTCGTAGGGTTGGCGCTGGGAGTGAAGTATCCAGATTTCAGCGAGACGATAAGAAGCCGCTTCATCCGCCTCACCGGAATGCTAACGGGCATGTTACTCGGCGTGACTATTGCAGGTGCCATACTGGCACCTTACGGACTGTACGTACTCTTCAAACTCCAGTGGTTGGACAATAACATGTACTTCGCCGTCGCGTGTTTTGCATCGTTGACCTTGACGGCCCTGATCTCAGCTATCGCATACCGCGCATGCGTATCGTCAACCAAGAAGCTCCTAGCAGGCCTACCCGTCTAGTTTTGATGCGATCCATTGTAGAATTGAGCTCTTGATATCGCGGTAGGGAGAAACGTTTGAACGACTCGATGGAAACTAAGGTGTGACACACTGCCACTGCGCTCGCTCCATTCGTGTGGTGGTTTGAGGGTTTGGGCTGACGGAAAAAGATATTTATATAGTCGTTCGGAATTCAGTACGATATACTGGAAAACAAGCACAATGATGCAAGTGGGTGGCATCGATGCAGGCAGCTTCGGTTGCAGTGGCAGGCATACAGGGTCTGATACTCGACGTGCTGTCTGACGGAGACTGGCATGATCTTCCTGACATAGCATCGAAAGCTGGCGTATCGAAGAGTTCAGCCAGCAAATACCTCTACTTCATGCTCAGCCGCGGCAAGGTCCACTGGAAGCCCGACCCCTCGAGAGGACCCGGCGCTTATGCCTACAAGCTCGTCGACGGTTCAGTCAGGGCACTTGTTAAGCCGTACCCTGAGGATCCGCTAAGCAACGACATTGATTTGGCGCTTCGAGACGCAGCTGGAAATCGCTACTACTACACCGGCCTCTCTGCGAGATACATCTACCAACTCTACGACAGATTCAGCAACCTGAACTTGGTTGAAGTCAAGGTACCTCGCAAGCTGGCAGCCCAAGCGGCGGAGAATCTGAACACCGCACTTTCAGAGTGGTACACTGTGGTTCCGGACAAGATGCCGTGGGAACTAGTTCAGGAAGCCATGCAATATGGAACCGTCCTGCGGCTCGTTCCCGGCTACAGGCCACGTGAAAAGGGCAAATATGCGGGCAGGAATGTTGAGAAGATTGAGTACCTGCTCCGCGACATTCGCCAGCAAATGTCCGATTCAGAATACGAATCTGTCAGGATGCAGGCGGAAGACCAGGGTCTGATAGCTCTCGATCACTAGGTGACTGAGGAATTGCCCATCTGGGGAGCAGCCGATGACTTAGCCCGCGTGATAACCAAAGCCAGTGAGGAGTCGAGGTTTGCTCCGCATCAATGCGAGATGATGATGTGGCTGCTGGACACGCTGGACTGCATTGAGAGATTTCCACCCGACGGGTTCAGAGTGTATCTTAAGGGCGGAACCTGCGTTCAACATTATCTGCCACATCAAAAGCAGCGGTTCAGCATCGATCTGGACCTCTCGACATGCTTTGAAGATGGCGTTGAAGCAGATGAGAAGCCGTCGATCGTAAGGAGCTATCTGCAGAGGCTCAACGATCAGCTGCTTAGAGACGGTTGGAATGCAAATCATGGAATGCTCAAGATCCCGGAGATCCAGTCTAATTTCAGCGCAATCTGCTTGTCAGCGAGACTATTCGAGCCGATCAAGTGTCACAGGACGAGCAGCAGAGTACTGAACATCCATAATGCAGCTTTCGTCAAGACAGAGTTCTTCCTCTATGATACAGAGCCAGAGTATAGCGATCAGAGGCTTTCCTTGGTCTCGACAGAGTATGCAGTGAAAGACGCAACATTCAACTTGGCATCAAGAACACGTTTGCTTGCGGACAAGATCATTGCACTTTCAGGTCAAGGCTACGGCGCAAGAGATGAGAACAAAGACATCCTCGATCTGAAATTCCTGTGCGAGCTAGACGGACTGAATCTTGATGCAGCGCATCGGATGATTTCCAGCTGGGCGAAGTCTCATCTTGACGCGAACGGAAAACCTCACCCGATAGAACCGCCGGTTAGAATCGTCCACGCTGTCCGTCAGACCGCCCTAGACAAGTCCGATCTGTCCGCACAAGCGCTCGCTCAAATGATGGGCCTACTCTACGCGCGGGGC
Organism: Candidatus Bathyarchaeota archaeon; assembly: GCA_022865625.1. Next base: position 1,040 of record JALHTB010000028.1, on the reverse strand, counting down.
CGGGAAGGTTTCAATCTGAAGAAAAGTGACTGGGAAAAGATCTGCGTTGACGTGGCCAGCTATCTTGAGAACAAGATCCTACCTCTGTTCGCCTGAAACGTAACATGAGGATTCCCGCTGTCCTCTGGGTCCGGGAAGGGGCCCTAAGCGCCTGCTGCGCAGACAGCTGAGCAGCAAAAAAACTAGGGTGTAGGTCACCCTTGACGGTGGGATCGAAAAATAGGGTGACTGCCACCCTTGTCCAGGTGACTCCCACCCTTGTTCTGTGTGCTGGAATCAAGGGTGTGGGACGCAGTGTGTTACACACTCGTTTTGCGATTTCAGTGAGCGAAGGGCGGGGGTACCTCCCTATAGGGGACTCCACGCCCGTAGCCATCAATACCATCCCTATTCTCAGATCCAATCAGGGTAAACCGATTCAGAAGGCCGCGGAACCACTCCAATCATACGTACGATTCGTCTGAATTGTTATACAGTTAATTTGGACTCTTATGCAATTCACGCACATGCTCCCCAAGGACCCAGCGAGCGTAATCGCAGTGACTTTTTTCCCGTTTATTCCCGCACGAATGAAGATGGGAAGTTTCCTGACTTGGTCGAAGACCGATTTGCCCGTTCGCAGAAGCGATGCAGGCACTGGGAAGGTAGTCAGCCTCACTAGAGCGGATCGACCTTGGTGAAGTTTTGCCGACGGTGCGGCACATACATACCGATTGGACGCAAGTCATGCCCCAAGTGTCGAGCCGACGTAGATCTCGAGGTGCAACTGAAACAGCTGCGACCCTCCGAGCTTACTGTTCAGGATGTCCTCGAGTGCTTCCCAAGCAGTTCATTGAGACCATATCAGAAAGAGACCGTAGAGCACATGGTTGAAGCCTTCAAGTCCGGAAAGAAATGTGTGATCCTCACAGCTCCGACAGGGTTCGGCAAATCGTATGTGAACGCTTCATTCACGTCTGTTACTCGTTCATTCTATGCAACCCCGCAACTGGCACTGATAGATCAGATGCTTAGAGATCCATCCCTAAGAGGCAGGTTTG
>JALHTB010000170.1 GCA_022865625.1 Candidatus Bathyarchaeota archaeon | reverse complement strand
CTACGACAATCACATGACCAATTGGGACTGATTGGACTGAAACTGAATCCTGCATTGCAGGATTTCGACCCAACGGGGTCGGCGGCATTGGAGGTCTACAGAGAGGCCGAACGCTTGGAGATGCCGATCCTCATCCACACCGGCATCACCTTCTCCAACCGTTTCCCAGTCAAGTACAATCAGCCACTGCCGCTAGATGATGTCGCGAGGAAGTTTCCAAAGCTGAGAATCTGTCTGGCTCACCTTGGGTGGCCTTGGGTCTGGGATGCTGTGACTGTTGCGATCAGGAATCCGAACGTCTACCTTGACACCGCAGGCTCGTTCGCAGGGACCCCAGTTGAGAGCGCTCGCCAGATCACGTCGCTTGTTTCGATTCGTGTGATTGAGAATGTGCTCGCCGACAGACTGATGTTTGGATCTGACTACCCCAGGATTGAGATTAACAAGATGTACGCAGCAGTCTCGGGGCTTCCTCTAAGAAAGGATGTTCTCGAGGCCATCTTGGAAAGGAATGCTCGCACGTTCTTGGGAGAGCCTTAGGAGGTGGACTTCTGTTGAGGTTCGTTGTCGAGAAGATCTTCGTGAAATCGGAACAGTCCACAGAACTCATTCGCATAACCGATCAGGTGCGACGAGCGGTTGAGATGAGCGGACTGAAGAACGGAATCATCAATGTCTTCACATTGCACACAACCACTGCCGTTACAATCAACGAGAATGATCCAAAGCTGGAAGAGGATATAGCACGGTTCATGGTGAAGACTGTGCCTGAAGACGACTCGTACGGGCATCATCGCTTCTACAGGAGAGACGGCAGGATGGCAGTTAATGCCTACTCGCACATCAGGGCGAGCCTTCTAGGCTCAAACGTCACAATCCCGCTGCAGGGGGGAGAGATGGTTCTTGGCGCGCGCCAGAACATCTACCTGGCTGAGTTCGACGGACCACAGACTAGGGGACTGGCAGTTCAGATCATGGGAGAATGATCGCATAATGTCCGCGGCGCACTTGAGAGTTGGACATTACTATCAGAACGTATGAACTTGCGAGCAAGTGATTGAGTGTTGAGCGAGGACAAGCTTGCTGCGCTCGGTGGCCAACCGGTGAAGGCTACACCTTTCCCACCGTGGCCGTACTACGATGAGAAAGAACGCCAAGCACTAATGGAAGTATTGGAAAGCCGCGCGTGGTGGCGCACACCCGGAACACGCACACTGGAATTCGAGCGCAAGTTCGCTGCATATCATCAGGCAAAGCATGGAATCGCCGTAACAAACGGTACAGCAGCATTAGAAGTCACACTGGCAGCCCTCGGAGTTGGCCCAGGCGATGAAGTGATAGTCCCAGATTTCACATTCATCGCTACGGCTAGTGCGGTTCTTGCTGCAGGAGCACTGCCTATCCTCGTCGACGTGACCCCGGATATGTATTGTCTGGACCCAGATCTGGTCGAGAAGAGAATCACCAGACGCACAAAAGCGATCATCGCGGTGCATATGGGAGGCCACCCTGCCGACCTTGACCGATTGCTGGAAATCGCACATCGACATCGTGTCCGCCTAGTAGAGGACAGCGCTCACGCTCATGGCACGGAATGGAAAGGCCACAAGATCGGCGCGATCGGTGACATCGGGACATTCAGTTTCCAAGCGAGCAAGCTGATGACAGCTGGAGAAGGCGGAATCATAATCACGAATGATGACGAGTTGGAGAGGAGCGCGCGATCAGTACACGATTGTGGCAGGATGCCAGGAGAATGGTTCTATTCCCACTTCATCTACGGATCAAACTACCGACTAAGCGAGTGGCAAGGAGCAGTTCTCACCCAACAGCTGTCTCGCCTCGACAAGCAAGCAGCCATCCGCACGGGAAACGCGACCTACTTGGATCGAGCACTCACAGAGATCGAAGGCATTACTCCCCAGAAACATGATCCCCGATGCACACGCAATGGACATTACGCATACATCTTCCACTACAACAGTCGAGCCTTTGCGGGCGTACCCACAAAACGTTTCATCCAAGCACTAGAAGCGGAAGGCATTCCCACCCAAGCAAGCTACCCGCCGATCCATGAGCTGGAACTCTTCAAGAGCAAAGAGTACCTCAAGCGCCTTCCGCGAGAGCGACGCGAGACAGGAAAATCTATCCTGAAAAGCAAGTTCGCGAACACAAGACGCGCTGCATGGCAGACTGTCTGGCTGCCGCACCCGGTCCTACTCGGCACAGAGCAAGATACCACCAAAGTCGTGGAAGCGATACAGAAGATACGGAGACACGCCAAAGAACTCCTCTAGGTCGGCATAGTACCCCAATCGCCAGTGACACGGCTAGCCTTAGGCAACTGCAAAGCCATTGTGCGAACATGGCGTCTATTTCACTCGAAGCAGACGCCACTTGCTAAGAAAACTATGGCGCGATTTCCGTGGTCACATACTTCGTCAGGTTCCGTGGGCGATCTGGGTTCAAGCCTTTCTTGATAGTGTAGTAGTATGCGAAGATCTGCATCGGAATCATGAACAGCAGGGGAGCGAACTCTGGGCTTATCGATTCGGGCACACGGATGGAATCAGCATACGAGTCTGTGATT
>JALHTB010000169.1 GCA_022865625.1 Candidatus Bathyarchaeota archaeon | reverse complement strand
ATTTCAGGCGCATGGCCTACTTCGACTAGTCGCCTATCCGAGAGCAGCCCATTCACCAACCCAAACCGCCTGATGCGGTTCAACCGGGCGCCGAGCCTGGCCAGAACAGGCGACCTTCAGAGCTTAGCGGTCATAGCACGTTCGGCGGCAATGGCATTTCCATGCCGTCACCACTCCCAAACTTCGTTTGATCTGGCTCAGATCAGCCTCACGAAAGTTGCTGACAGCGGGCACAATCGTCTCTTGTCCCATAGTGTAGGAGCACTGCTAGTACTGTTCGCTGTCATCGACGTACTCTTATTCCACATAGGTGAAGCTGTTCGGACGAGAAGAGATCATGTCAAGACTGGAATCCTAGAAAACGATTCTCGGTAAGCGCGTGAATAGCGCGCCAAATGCGACTGATCTTGTGATCTCTTGGTGCGCACACAAACAATGAGTTCAAATCGCGACGCAAAGTATCCGACGAACGGTGCCCTAGTAACTGGTCTCTGTTTCCGAACTTAGGATGTATAGATGTGAGAAGCTACTCTCTTGGGTAGCTCCATGCCAGTGCTTCTCTCCCGCGGGTATCAGGAAGATTGTTCCTGGCGTAGCTATGTGCTCTTCCCGCTCGTTCGCCACGATTCCTTTGCCGCTCAGGATGTAGAGAATCTGTTCGTGATGGTGAACATGTGCTTTCGTTCCGACGCCCGGAGGAAAAGTGACAATAGCAACGGTCGTCTCCTCTGCCCCGACGTGCTTGTCTATGAGCGTCTTCATGTTGACCGCTCCGCCTTCAAAGACGCCGCCAACTCTGTCCTCGTAGGGAGTCTCGTCCACGTAAAGCGCTTTCAACGTCATCACGTCCTGCTGTTCGCTGGGGTGACTTCTTTTTCCTTCGCGTATGTGGGTCTCTTGGTACGCACACATATACTCTTCTCACAGATTCTCAGCGTGGAGGCGATCTCGTCAACTTTCATTGTTTCGGGTCTTCTCTTAGCGATCCATACCTCTCCCAGAGCCTGATCCACTCGCATGTCTCGAACGCTCGTCAATCACGTACGGGCCGGGACAAGTGACGACAGCCAGCTCACGCAGAATTCTCTCGTTGTGATATCACAGGACATTTGGCACGTCATGGTCCTGTGATGTGTTCTACGAGAAAAGAGAGCCATTGGGCATTCTCTGAAGCAGGTTTCTGCCCGAGTTTCTTCATGCAAGTATACTCTAGTTGCTCAGTTCGATAGTGTGCCATATGTTGTGTGATAACACACGCAGAATTCTCTCGTGGAAAAACATATATCCCCACGACTGAGTCAAGCAGGGAGCATGACATCATCAACATCATCCAAACAAGTTGATGTGGCAATAACAATTGACGTGGACGCAATCGCGGGTTGGTTGGGTTCATACGGAGGCGAAAAGTCCCTCTGCGATCTCTCCAGAGGAGAATTTGCTGGAAAGATCGGAGTTCCTAGGCTCCTCGAGACTTTCGAGAAGTTTGGGATCAAGACTACTTGGTTCCTATGCGGCCACTCGATAGAGACCTTCTACGCAAACATCAAGAGAGTCGCGGATGCAGGGCACGAAATCGAACCCCACGGTTACACGCACGAAAACCCCACCGCGCTGAGCAGAGAGCAAGAAGAGAAGATACTGGTGAAGACTAGCCAGTTAGTTCAGAAACTGAACGGTAAGAAACCGATCGGTTACAGAGCCCCGTGGTGGGAATACAGTGTAAACACCTTGGATCTCCTGATCAAACACGGAATCATTTACGACAGCAGCCTCATGGGAGACGAATTCGATCCATATTTCGTGCGAAAAGGCGACAAGTGGTACCCCATAGACTACTCCAAGGATCCTGACACTTGGATGAAGCCGTATGAATTCGGACAGGAGACAAATCTGGTAGAAATACCTGTAAGCTGGTACCTCGACGACCTGCCCCCTCAGATGTTCATAAAGCATCCCATCTACAACTATGGATGGACGCATCCCGACATAGTCTACTTGACTTTGTTCAAGGATCATTTCGACTACCTATACAACAGGAAGGGTCAGGGAGTGCTGAACATCACAATACACCCCGACGTAAGCGGTAGAGTACAGGGCATACTGAGACTTGAGAAGCTCATTCAATACATCATGGGACATCCAGGAGCAAGGTTCACGACACTGTCGGAAGTAGCAACTGACTTCCTCAAGAAACATAAGAAAATGTAGAGCCTGCGGCCACGGCTGCCCATCAGCAGACATGTCATGCGCCGATAGTATGACGTAAGACTCTATCCCACTGATCCATCGAAAGCGCTGGCGCGGTCGCAAAACCATCACGTTGAAGTAGGTGTCAGGTCACCGTTTCTCAATTCTTGGATCTACGGAGGACGAAATCGGTCTTGTCACAATCTGAGAAGCATAAGATAGCTGTAGTTCAGGTGGAGCCTCGCGTAGGCGAGAAAGAACAGAACCTGGACAAGGCGATGAAATGTCTTCGGGAGGCGAAGAAGATGGGGGCGGAGCTAATCGTCTTTCCAGAACTCTACAATACTGGCTACAGATTCCAATCCAAGAGCGAAGCCTACGGACTATCCGAGCCCGTGCCAGACGGCCCCACAACCCAGAAGCTTGTGGAGTTCTGCAGAAAGGAGGACGTATATGTGGCCATGGGCATCAACGAGAGGGACAACTACCGCCTCTACGACTCCGCTGTCTTTGTCGGGCCCGAAGGTTTCATTGACGTCTATCGGAAGAAGCATCTATTCTACGAGGAACATCTGTGGTTCCAGCCTGGAGACAGGAGACTAGCACTTCACGATACGCGCATAGGAAGAATTGGGCTGACTATATGCTATGAAATGTCGTTTCCGGAAATGGCACGTATATACATGCTGAAAGGCGCAGAAATACTCGTCAACCCAGCAGCGTTTGTAAGGCCTATAAACGCGGTTCTGATTCAAGCCCGTGCTGCTGAAAACAGAATATTCGTCGCCACTGCCACACGGTACGGTGAGGAGCGTGGAATACGTTTCGTGGGCCTGAGCATGATAGTTGCACCCAGTGGCGAGATTCTAGCTCGCGCATCAAGCGACAAGGAAGAAATCAAGATAGCAGAAGTGAACGCGAGCGACGCCGTCCGGGCAAAGTACATCAACGAGTACGACCATCTGCTCAGTAACCGAAGAACAGACATCTACGACGAGTACCTCGGATGCAAACTGTAGACTAACAGCCACTCCGTCGAATGCCTCTCAACCCATTCCGGAGGCTGGCAGACGACCAGAGTATTTCACGACGTGAAATAGATCACGATCGAGAAATACAAACCTACGTGGCCAGCGCTAGACCCAAGAGAAACCGCGACTGAGTTGGAGGATCGCGTCATCTCGACATGCCGGGTTACCGGCCCTAGAACCCCGATCATTCCAATCCGTAGCGTTCTCTCAGCCTCGTTTTCTTCGCGAGGTTATTGTCGTGGACCCCCCAGACAGCCCTTATGGTTTCTCTGATGCTAGTGTCTTTGATCGATGCAAGCTCTCTGTCTCCGATCTCCTTTGCCAGCTGTTCCAGTTGATGATACGCTGTCACTATGCCTTTTGCGTCACCGCTGATTGGAAGCCGAGCAAACACATCCTTTGCCGCCTCGATATATTTTGGAAATCTCTCCTTGTAGATCGGTTCATGTAAGCTGTGGGCCCACTTGGATACAGCAAGCATTTCGCTTTCCTCAGTTGATGGAGACGAATAGGAAAAAACCTCGTGCGATATCCGTTCGCAGTCTTCGTATAGTTCTATGTTCTCAGCCGTGAGACCGAGGCGCCTGATGATCTCCTGCGCTCTGTTCACGACAGCTTGCTTACCAGAGTCTAGGTAGGTCTTGCACCCGCATAAATCACACATTCCGACCAACCTCTCAAATCAGATCTAAGAGATCTGCAATGAAACTGCTCAGGGCCTCTTCACCATGCCCAGAATGCCTATAATCCACAAAAGGCCGAGGGCAACGATCGACTTGGGAAGCCGAGGCCGAGTTTTCAGTCACCGAGTGAGCGAACTGCCTCCTCGTATGTTGTGTAGATGGTTCTCGCGGCGTCCTCGATCTTCTTTTTCTCTTGCTCGCTGAGGAAATTGTAGAAGGTTGGGCCAAGGGTCCAACCCATCGCAACTGGAATGCTAACATATCCTGGTTCCGGAATGCTCGGAAAACCCATTGGAACGTCTACTGGAAGGATTTCATCAGTATTATTCACGATTGCTCTGACTATGTCTCTAAACGAGGCTGCAGGCCCAAATTCCGTTCCTCCAATCTGATCGAGGATGGACATACCTACATCGATCACATACTGTTGAACATCCTTCTTGTTGATCGCGATTTTCCTAATTGACGCATACTCGTCAATGAGCTTTCCATAGGCCTTGGCCGTTGACCAAAGTGCAACCATCGATTGTCCATGCTCACCCCCAACCCATCCCTGAATCTTCGACACAGGCACTTTCAACTCCGCCGCTAGACGCGATCTGAACCTCAAGGATTCAAGGTTCGTCCCAGCGCCTATGACAAAGTCTGCACGGGAGAACCTCTTGCACACCATAGTCATAGCGTCGACAGGATTCGTGATTACTACATACTTGGCTCCGGGATTATTCGGGCTGGTAATCTGCGAAATGTCTCTCACGATCTTGGCGTTGGTCGCCGCAAGTTCTCGCCGTGTCACCTTTGTTCCAGGGGGGCGGGGCATCCCGGCCGCGATCAGGATGATGTCAGCTCCTGAGACATCCTCATCTTTGTCGCAATCGTAGATATCAACATCTAACCTGAAGCTCGCATTTGCATGTCTTAGTTCTTCAGCAAAAGCTCCCGCCAATCCGGTTTTGGTATCACAGACGGTTAGCTCGCTTGCAAGCCCTGCTGACAGGATCGCGTTAGCGGTAGGCCTCCCGACCCGTCCCGTGCCAATCTGAGCAATATGAACACCCAATGCGTCACACCGAAAGCAAGCTACCCAGATCGAGATTTTAAGGTATGCCCATCTACCGGCTTTGTCATGTCGAATCTTACAACCAGAATCGCTGCCCTAAGGTTCGAACTCGAATATGCATTCGGGCGCTATCCTCGTCATCAGCTCGATTGCGTCCTCATCTGCCGGAAAGTCGCTGATCGTATCGGACACATGCTTTTCGGAAGTATCATCTCTGCCCTCCGGTGCATTTGTGAGCGCTGCGTGCATTCCTCCCTACGCAGCCTCCGTGTGCGAGCCCACTAGGATGCAAATGCCTTGTAACGGTCGTGTCAACGAACGGCCCAAAACCCGTTCCTGGAGATCTTGGAGAAAAGCATATTCCTCACAACTGCCCATGCCGTTCGATCCGTTGAATCTCGTAGATGAGGGTGAGAGATTGCGCACTTCCGAACGTGCACGGTCAATCAAGCCGTCACCAATACGAAAGACCATCGACCTTGCCGAATCTAGGCCCGACATAGTTGGGCTTCATACTGGTGAGCCTGACTTTGCAACACCGGGACACATAGTAGAGGCTGGAAGTTTAGCTCTGCAGAATGGCTACACGCACTATACGCACGGGGCTGGGATACTGAAGCTCCGTGAGGCGATCTCACGCAAGCTCCTTGAAGATAATGGGATCGAAGCAAATCCGGAGACCGAAATCACCGTCACTGTTGGGGGCTATGCGGCAATGTTTGCCATAATCCAGGCGACAATCGATCCAGGTGACGAAGTGGTAATAGCCCAACCCTCTTGGCCTCCCTACTCAAGCTACGTCAAGCTCGCAGACGGCGTCCCAGTACATGTGCCTCTTGAGGGCCCTGAGTTCGAACCCAGTCGGGCGGACGTAGAGCCACTCTTGACTGAGAAGACAAAGATGATCATAGTCAACTCACCCAATAATCCCACGGGCTCAGTGTACTCGCGCAGCTGCCTTCTGGATCTCGCAGAAATGGCTAAGGAACACTCGATGTATGTTGTCTCAGATGAAGTATACGAGAAAATAGTCTTCGACGGCAATGAGCATTTCAGTATAGCTTCACGATCCGAATTCAAGGACGCTGCAATAACGGTGAACTCGTTCTCGAAAACCTACGCGATGACCGGCTGGCGCATCGGATATGTCGTTGCCAATCAAACAACGACAAGCGAGATTCGAAAGATACACGACTTCATGGTCTCATGTGCTCCAGCATGCGCCCAGAAAGCCGCCCTGGAAGCACTGTCGGGACCGCAAGACTGCGTTTCCGATATGGTGGAAGAATACGGCCGCAGACGAGAACAGATCGTAACAGGACTGAATGAGATCGAAGGATTCTACTGCACACTGCCCAAGGGGACATTCTATGCATTCCCCAACGTAAGCAAGCTAGGAATTCCCTCAGCAAAACTCGCCGAGGAACTCCTAGGCAAAGCAGCAGTAGCGAGCATACCCGGCGACGGCTTCGGCAAGGCAGGAGAGGGATACATGAGGTTTTCGTTTGCATCCTCTCGACAGAACATACAAGAAGCACTCACTAGGATCAAGGCGTGGCGCACCAAACACCGATAAGACAAACGACATTACCCCTTCCACAATTGCGGAACCCCCTTTGCACACATGGACTCGCGCCTCTGCAGTATCTAGAGGATCTCGACTATGAGTTTAACGAGATGATCATGCATTCAGTATCTTTGAGATAGTTTTTAATCTGCCCTCTCTGGCTCTCAGCGGAGAGGCGCATATCTTGAGCAGTAAGAAAGCAGACCTGGCCGGACCAGGCATCGGAAACTATGAGGAGCTGGAGAGAACCCTACCGCAGGATTACACTTCGCTGTTGGACCGCAAGGATACACAGAGGGCCATCTTCGCGGCCAAGCAGTACATCGAGGAGAACCTGTGCAAGGAACTGAACCTGATGATGGTTCAGGTTCCTCTCATCGTGGATGTTGAGAGCGGCGTGAATGATATGCTCGACCGTGATGGCTCACGGACACCGGTCCAGTTCCACATCTCCAACGACTACAATAAGCACCCGGTGGACGCCCAGGTCGTGCAAGCCGCGACAAAGTGGAAACGAGTTGCTCTCAAGCAATTCGATATGGAAGTTGGTGAGGGAATCTGTACTGATATGCACGCTGTCCGGAAGGACTACTTCCTAGATCACGACCACAGTGCCTATGTAGACCAGTGGGACTGGGAGAAGGTCATCACCGCAGACCAACGTAACCTTGAGTACTTGAAGGACACTGTCAGGAAGATCTGGAAGGTGCTCAAAGGTGCCGAGACCCACGTCCAGAAACAGTTTCCGCAGCTGAAGACGAGCAAGTATGCGAATCTGCCGGATGAGCTCAAGTTTCTGCATGCTGAAGAGATCCTCGACATGTATCCAGACTTGCCCCGCAAACAGCGTGAGACAGCAATCGTGCAGAAGTATCCTGCCATCTTCATCATCGGCGTAGGCTGGGTGCTCAAGGATGGTTACCCACATGAGATGAGGGCAGCCGACTACGACGACTGGGTTACTGAGACAAAGTCCGAGGACGGCAGACCAATGCATGGGCTGAACGGCGACATCTTAGTCTGGAACCCCGTGACAAAGCGCCGTCACGAGCTGACCTCTATGGGGATCCGAGTTAACGCCCAGACCCTCAGAAAACAGCTAGAGATAACCGGCCAGCTTGATTTCCTCAAACTTCCCTACCATCAGGGAATCATCAACAACGAACTTCCGCTATCCATTGGTGGAGGCATCGGGCAGTCTCGTACCTACATGTTGCTCCTCAGGAAGGCGCACTTGGGCGAAGTCAGCGTCACTGTTTGGCCCAAGATCCTCAAGGAGATCGGTGCCAAGAAGAACATCTACGTCCTGGAGTAAGCGTCCCGGCACTGATGCCACTTGAGATACTAGTTTCCAGAATGCTCGATTTCGACGATAAGCTTTGCGGATGATGAGATCATTTCCAACATGGATTGCCCGCGAGCGGAATACCGTCGAAGCTATTTCAGAACAGGATAAGTCTCGCCACCATGGGTTAAGACATTTATCCTCGAGTCGGAACCGTAGCGGCGTGAAAGGAATTGCAGAGCCTCCTCAACGCTGTTGAATTTGCTGAATCCCATCTTTGCTGCGTCTCTATCAGAGACTCCATCCGACACCAGACACACGGGATGCTTCTCCCTCACGTGTACGACATTAAGCGCTAGGCCTAGTGCGATAAGATCCTCGGCCTCTCCGGCCTTGTACATTTCTCTTAGCTCGTTGGTGCTGTGTTGGAGATACTCGATCCACCTTGGGTGGGTAGCCGAGATACCTTCGGGACAAGGCGCCAGTTCTATGATTCCTCCAGTAGGCTTCGTCGCTAGATCAGCTGAGGAAAGTCCCTTTAGTGCTTGCCAATATTCAATGTCCGCTGGGTGGCTGCTGGAGATCGTTATATCAGCCAATCCCGGAATCTTGACTCCATAGATACTCTTGGCGAGGTCGATGCCCCTACGATGAGCCTTTACGAAATGGCCAGCGAATATCTTCACGATTTCCCGCCTTCTCGTGACCGTCGTGTTCACCAGTAGCTGGATGCCGACTTTCTCGGCGAAAGTGTCTATTAGCTGCCGGGTTGGGTTCTGATCCATGCCCAGTCCGTTTGGTGTCGTAGTTGCTGAATGGACGTGCATCCGACCGATGGTCTCCTCACCCGCCAATCCCGGAAGTAGGATCTTGGCCCCGGCTCCCCAGCCAGCGTTGGGGTGTGGGAGGATACTCCCGGTGGCTATTCGCACGTCGGCCTTCAGATATTCCCTGTTGATCCAGACCGGCAAGTCGCCAGCCACTTCTCCCAAGTACTGAAGCTCTGATTTGTCATCGAAGGCGTGATCGATCACCTCATACTCTTCGACTACATCTGCCCCGTACTTCTCTTTCTTCTCTTGGACAGTCATTGCTCTGTGGCTCCCAAGAGCCACGATGATCTTGATATCCTGTCTTCTTGCTCCTGCATCCCTCAAGAGTCTCAAGATCGGCTTGAGGAGTGCGTATGTTGGGGTTACGCGAGTTAAATCATCCACCGCGATGGCGACGGTTTTTCCTCTCGGGGATAACTCTTCGATGGTAGGTCCGTCAATGGGGTTTTTCAAGGCTCTTTCAACTTCCAAATCAGGATTCGCCGAAGGAGCCGTTTCCGAGGGACTGATGATACCCATCAGCCTTGTCCTATCGATCTGGAAATCAACTTCACTCTTGCCATAAGGAACCTGCACGAGCATACTATCTGCACTCTCCCCACAATTGTGGTATATTGCAATCCGGCCTTGGTCCACAATCCGCCCTAGACGCGTGAGGCGCCTATTGTATTTTTTCTCGCCGTATGGCAAGTCTTTTCTCTGCTGCGGAACCATGCAGGGGGGAATTCGTCTTGAGAGCCACTCGTATGAACTGGCCGGTCTGGCCCATAACGAAACACACTTGAGAGGAGAAACTCAAAGGCTCGTATGGTGTGAAAAGAAAGAGAAGCGTTGGGCGGGCCAGAATTGACGACGATCAAGGTTTCCATGATACAGATGGACATTTTCTTTGGCAACCCCAAGGGAAACATAGACAAGGCCATACCGGTGATTGAAGAGGCGGCAAGAGAAGGGGCCAGAGTGGCACTTCTTCCTGAATTGTGGACAACTGGCTACTCGTACGAAAACCTGCGGAACCTTGCCGAGTCACTGGGAGGAAAGACCACGTCCGCGGTCTTGAACGCAGCGTCAAGCAACAATATCTACGTGATTGGATCCATTCCGCGGATCAAGGATAACGTGCTCTACAACACGTGCGTCGTCATGGGCCCCCACGGCATCGTCGGTCACTATGATAAGGCGCACCTTTTCCGTCTCATTGGCGAGGACAACTTCTTCAGCGCGGGCAACTCATATTCCATCTACGATACGGAACTTGGGGCTATCGGAACAGCGCTCTGCTACGACATCAGATTTCCAGAGCTATGCAGGTCAATGGCAATCGCAGGAGCGAAGATACTCTTCGTTCCAGCTGAGTGGCCCCATCCTCGCCTGAACCATTGGCGTAGTCTGCTCATAGCTAGGGCCATCGAGAACCAAATGTTCGTTGTGGGGTGTAATAGAGTCGGGACGGACCCGATGAACAAGTACTTCGGACACTCGATGATCGTGGATCCGGCCGGAGAAGTGCTGGTGGAAGGCAGCGAATCTGAGGCGCTACTCTCCGCGCAACTAGATCTGAAGAAGGTCGATCGCATACGCAGCTTAATCCCCTGTTTCAAGGATCGAAATGCAGCTGCGTACGAAAATCGTGCTGATTTCAAAGAAGCATAGAACGCGAAGGCATGGAATACAGACGAAACTCAACAAGGCCATTGCGAAATGCTCACGTTGCCGAGGAAGCCTCGGATGTAGACTGCCGACAGGCGATCTTGCGTAGGCAACAGTTCGATCCGTCTTGAGTTCCTCACAGGAATAGAAGAGTTCGAGCCTTGGTTTACATCTCAATGAAGAGATCCCTAAAGCTACTGGACTGGGAGCAAGCCCCAGAGAGACCCCGACAAAGATCTTGCGAAAAAACGAGGCTGAGAGAACGCTACAGATCCTCGGCTTGGCGACAGAAGCCTTAATTGAAACGCGCATGCACACCGTGTCGGTTACTTTTGAGCGAGAGAATCTATCACGATGAAGACGCTGATTTGTCGGTCCTATCTGGAAGGACAGTCTCGGTGATCGGTTACGGGAGCCAAGGAAGAGCGCAGGCAAACAACATGCGCGACAGCGGGTTGAACGTCATAATCGGCGCCTCGGGAGACAAACAGTATCCTGATTGGGAGAACGCCGAGCGCGATGGATTCTCTGTGAAGACGGTAGAAGAGGCAACGCGTATCGGCGACGTGGTGCATGTTCTGCTTCCGGATCCGGCGCAACCAGAGGTCTACAGGGAAAGCATTCACGCAAATCTCAAGAGAGGTGCCGCGCTGAGTTTCAGCCATGGATTCAACATTCTCTATGGCCTAATACAGCCGCCAGAGTATGTTGACGTCATCCTCTTCGTACCTAATGCGCCTGGACCCTTAGTTCGTGAGCTCTACCTAAAGCAAAGTGGGGTCTACGGATGTGTCGCAGTTGACCGGGATGTTTCGGGGAACGCGAGAAAGTTGGCGCTTGCATTGGCAAAAGCAGTTGGAAGCACAAGAATTGGCACGATTGAGTTGTCATTTAGGGAAGAGACTGAGGGCGACAACTTCGAAGAGCAGATACTCTACGGAGGAACAATGCACTTGATGAGAACCCTCTTCAAGGTATTGGTCGAGCAAGGCTATCCGCCAAGCTTCGTCTATTCCAAGGCCATACGCTCACTCAGATCCATCGTTGACGTAATCGACGAAGTCGGGATAGAGGCGTACTTGCGAAGAGCCAGCCGAACCTGCGAGTATGCCGTGAGAACACGCGGGCCTCGTGTTGTTAATATCGATGAGATTCAGAAGATCTACCATGAAACGGCGCAGGGACTCTTTGCCCAGGAGTGGCAATTGGAGTACATGGCCGGAATGCCCGTAATCAGCAGGATGCGGAGAACCGAGAAGGAATCTCTCATGGAAAGGTGCGGAGAACAAGCTAGGAAGGTGATCAAGTAGCCTGCGTCGCTCCACCTAGCACTTGCACCACGAAAACAGCACGGTGTCCTCCGTAGGAAGTATTATATGGGCAAAACTCGCGTAGTCCGAGTTTACCTTTCGAGGAACAAAACATGGCACGCAGTATAGAGCCTAGAAGCAGAAGGAAGGAATTCGCATACGACGTATCGGAGAAATCTTCAGAATCCACAGCAATTACTCGCCGGCAAGCTCTCAGCAAGGGCGCCAAAGTGGCAATCGGGGCGGGTGTAATAATCGCGGGAGGAGCCGCAATGTGGTACGGCTCAACCTTGCAAGCACCTCCCACTACCACTGCGACCACCGCTGCCACAACTGTGGCGACGACTGCGCAGGCAATTACGCCGCTCGCGGGTCAGACGCTCAAGTGGCTAGGACCATCATTCATGATTGATGATGAAATCGTGAAGGCATACGAAACAGAGACAGGCGTCGACATTCAGGAAACTGTGACAGACCTTGACACGACCCGTTCGCGAATGCTGACAGGGGGAGCTAGCGAGTTCGATGAGTGCGCTGCGGACAGCGCTATCTGGGGAGCTTTGAAGACGCCGAAAGTCACGAAGAGATTTCCACCGAGCGTCATACCTAGGTGGAAGCCAGAGGACGTATACGAGCTCTGGACACATCCCGACACAACGATAGGCACCGCGGTTCCACCACCGCTAGGTCCCAGCGGGACCTACATAGCCAAGTCAGTCATATGGCCTCACATGTGGGCTGAGAGCCCAGGGGCTACGTCCCCACCGGACGACTATGGCCTGAAAGACCAGATGTTCTTCATCGCGCCACTCTGCTGGAACTACGATGCAGTGTTGTTCAATCCAAAGTACCTGCCTGACGAAGCCAAGAAGGCTGAGAAAGGCACTGTGAGAACTTCGTGGGAGCTCATGTATGACAGGAAGTACAAAGGACGCGCAGGGATACTGGACTCCGTAGCAACTGTCACGAACCACGTTGCAGCCTACTTGATCGTGAACAAGATGATGCCCGTCCCTGAAGTCGGCGCAAATGACCTCACGCACAGTGAGATGGACACAGTCATCGACTTTCTGATTGCGCAAAAGAAGGCTGGCCAGTTCAGAGTGACATGGAGCGACTTCATGCAGCTGGTGAACCTCTATCTCACGGAGGAACTTTGGGTGTCTGATGCGTGGCAACCTGTGGAGTACCCGGTGCGCGCAGGCGGAACGCCGTGCTACTACATTGAGCCTGTAGAAGGTTACAGGAACTGGCTGGATGGAAACGCTCCCACATCTGGAACGACCAAGGATGCCCTGGTGTACAACCACATCAACTGGCAATATGGCCCCTGGTACGCAATTAACATACTCAAGAACGGCTACCACACGCCATTGCACCCTGGTAAGGAAATCCGAGACGCGTTCGGTCCTGAAAGATTCGGTTGGGTGTACGAAGGCAAGCCAACGTATGACGCGTTCACGCCCGAGAAGCAGCCCCTGTTTGCTCCCATGACCTACAATTGGCACATGGAGCCTGGAACACCAGACGAAAACAACGGGAACTTCAAGGACGGCGGGTCGATACAGCGACGCACTTCACTTGTTGCGGTGTGGGGTAGAGTTCCCCACGATCTCGACTACTACTTTGAAGCTTGGAGCAAATTCCGAGCCGCATAGAACCAACCTTCCTTCCCCCCTTTTCTTTCCCCGTTTTCTTCGTCAGGACTCAATAGGTGCGCCCTATTCGCTTCGCGCTTCTGTTTTCTGTTGAGGACTTGTCATCAGAACGGAACGAAGTCCGCCAAACCGTTATATACGGGCTCTCGGCCCCTAAGGGCGCATCCTTGGAATCTGGTGAACAATGACATCTGAGGTGGATGTTCGCGTCGAAGGTGTAACGAAACTCTTTGGGAAGACAGCTGCACTGGATGACGTGAGCTTCGACGTGAGGAAGGGCGAATTCTACTGTATGATAGGACCAAGTGGATGCGGCAAGACAACCGCATTGCGGAGCATAGCGGGACTCATAGTGCCTGATGCTGGAAAGATCTTCATCAAGGGTCAGGACATGTCGCGCGTACCAACGCACAAGCGGCCGATATCAATGGTCTTCCAGACATGGGCACTGTTTCCTCACATGACTGTCTTCGATAATGTCGCATTCGGGCTGAAGATGAGAGGTGTGCCCGAAGCCGAGATGAAGCAGAAGGTCAACGAAGCGCTCGGCTTGGTTCGTCTAACCGGCCTGGAGAATAGACATCCACGTGAGCTAAGCGGTGGTCAACAGCAACGTGTCGGTGTTGCCCGGGCGACTGTCCTGCATCCGGAAGTTGTGCTTCTTGATGAACCATTGGGTAACTTGGACGCAAAGCTACAAGCACAGATGGAGATTGAGCTGAAGTTTCTGCACAAACAATTGGGGATCACCTTCATCTACGTTACTCACAACCAAGGTCAGGCCATGACCCTCGCAGATAGAATAATGGTCATGAACATGGGCAAGATCGAACAAGAAGGACCGCCTTCAGAGATATACAATTCTCCACACAGCATATTCGTTGCGAGATTCGTGGGCGAGTCCAATCTAGTCAAAGCAAAGGCCACTGCAGCAAAGGGCAGTCTAGTCTCTCTGGAAAGTGAATACGGAGCATTCGACGGACCCTATGGAGAAGATAGCAAGAAACTCGTCGGAACAAGTGTCGCTTTCATAGTCCGACCGGAAAGAATGAGAATTGGCAAAGACGCTCAAACGACACGGTACCACCTGGATGGGGCCCTCAAGTCAACCGTATACAGAGGCTCTGAAGTCACGTACCTGATCGATATCAGAGGTGTAGAATTCAGAGCAAGGAAGCAGCTGGGGGAAGCAGAATACGAGGAAATTCCAGACGGCAAACCTGTCAAAATAGGTTGGAATGTCGAGGACATTACTGTCTTGGACAAGGCGAGTGTCGTCAAAGGTTACGACGTCGAGAGAGCCATATTAGGGGCGTGATTCTGCTGGCCGACAGGCCTCCTCCGAAACGCGTCTGGGACGTTGGGCCCTACATTCTTGTCCTCCCGGCTCTAACTTGGACGCTGATCTTCCTTATTGGACCGCTAGTGCAGATCGCGGTGATGAGCTTCTACACGCCTGTACAGCTGGGATATGTCCCGATCTTCACTCTGTCAAACTACGTCAAAGCATTTACCAATCCCACTGCGCAGGCTTCTATTCTGCTTACTCTGGAGTACTCTACGATAGTAGCAGGCGTCTCAGTTCTCTTGGCCTATCCGGTCGCTTATTTCTTGGCAAACAAGATCCAGAGCCAAGCACTCAAGACAGCACTTCTAGTCGCGCTCATAATACCGTTCTGGATCGATTGGACGATTCGAACGATTTCGTGGATACCGATGCTTGGGACGAATGGGATACTCAACGGGGTCCTGATGGGCCTTCATATACTGTCAGAACCATCGCCTCTGTTCCTTTATTCAGACTTCGCAACGGTCCTAGTCATGATCCAAAGTTACGTTGTGTTTGTCATAGGACCCATCTTCCTTGCCTTGGCGAAGATCGACCCGATTCTGTACGAAGCAGCCGCCGCGTCCGGCGCCAACAGAATCAAACAGTTCTACCATATCACGCTGCGGCTTTCACTGCCAGGAGTTGCCATAGGTGCTGCTTTCGTTTTTGTGTCAAGCATGGGTGACTGGGCGACGCCGAAGGTGATAGGGCGAATAGCCACTACCGCAGGCCAGTTCATCTACAACTCGCAGGTGTACCTTAACTGGCCTTTCGCGTCAGCGGTATCAGTCATCATAACCGGCATAGCCCTCATCATAGTGATTGTGCTATTCACGGCGGTTAATCTAAGACAACTCTTCTAGGTGACGACTCTTGGCAAGAGATTATTTGAAGATTGGTTTGGCCGTGGTCACGATAGTGGTGGCGACGCTCGTCTATTCCCCCATCGTATCAATGATAGTGTTCTCATTCAACTCTGCAGATCGCATGGTGCCGCCGATCGAAGGCCTCAGCCTAAGATGGTATGAGAAATGGCTCAGCAGTCCGGAGATAGTTAACTCTCTAACTCGATCGCTTGAGCTGGCCATCGGCACCGCCGCCGTCGCAATGGCCCTGTTCGCTCCAGCAGGACTAGCATACAAGCGACCGTTTCGTGGCGCTGAGGCTATCTTCTACCTGATTATCTTGGGCATCATCGTGCCGGGGGTAACATATGGACTCGGTGCCATATTCTTCTACCGCCAACTCGGTGTGCCTATCAGTCTCTGGACTGGACTCCCTGTGCACGTAGTGTGGGCACTGCCCTGGGGCATGATACTCGTGAGAGCCGGTATCGATCCTATGCTGATCGAGTATGAGGAGGCCGCAAAGACGTTGGGCGCCACCTCGTTCAAAGTCTTTCGCAGAGTAACCTTGCCTCTCATAGCACCCGCCATTATGGCTGGAGCATTGTTCGCCTTTACCCTATCCATTGGTGAACTCTTCAGAAGCGTATTCATTGTTAACCCGGACACCCTACCGCTACGTGTCTTCGGCATAGTCCAGATCAGAGCCACGCCTGCACTTCTGGCTCTGGGCTCGACAATGACAATCTTCTCCCTAGGCCTTCTGGTAGTAGTAGGCCTGCTAGCCAGAAAATCGCTACGACTCACGCCAGCACCCTCCTAGACGCACACGACCCTCACGCCACACGTTATCACCGAGATCGGAGATGCTACTGATCAGTCAGCGCACTCTGCATGAGTTCCAGGATATCTTCGATACAAAATGCTGGCAAAGCAGTGTGGGAGCCAAGTAGTCTCTCTGAGCGGAAACTAGTAACTGCTTCTGGGCCGGAAGAAAGAAGTCTTCCGAACCTCGGAGTCATCCTTGGCTTCAAATGCCCGATATCTGCGGGCGGGCGGCAGGTAGCTAGTCCAGTATCCTACCGAGAGCAGTGCATCTGAGAAAAACAGAGAACGGACTCATGCCGATGATTAGCTTGAGTGGATGTGCGTACCAGTCTTGCCATCGTACGCGTCGATGAGTTTGTCCAGAGACGATATTATTGCTCGTTTTCCTCCCCATTTGAGGAACCTGACGCATGCCTCAACCTTGGGACCCATGCTTCCAGCAATGAAGTGACCTTCTGCCAAGTAATTCTCGGCGTCCCTGGTAGTCATCTCATGTATCGGTTTCTGATTTGGCTTGGCGAAATTCAACATCGCGTACTCGATGTCTGTTAGTATTAGAAAATCGGTCGCCTTGATGGCCTCGGCCATTCTTTCCCCTGCCTTGTCTTTGTCGATTACTGCAAATACTCCCTCAAGGTGTCCGTCCCTGTTCATTATGACAGGAATTCCGCCGCCTCCTGACGCTACAACCAAGACACCCTGATCGACGAGCATCTTGATTGTCTCCCCCTCAATGTTCTTGATTGGCTCAGGAGAGGGAACGACTCTTCTGTAGGGTTTCGGGGTCGATCCCGTCGGTTTTACTTGCTTGATGACGAACCCTTTCATCTTCTTGTCGAGATGCTCCTTGCCGGGCTTGGGGTTGATAACGTAGCCCTTCTCTTGGGCGAGTTCCTCAGCCTCTTCTTTGGTGAAGAAATTGCCGACTGGCTTCGTGGGGTCAAGAAAATCTGGATCATCCGGACTCACCAAGACTTGGTTCACAACTGAAACCACGGGTGTCTTGGATAGAGCACCACCGGCATCCCTCAGGAAATTCTGAAGTGTCTGTTGGAACATGTAACCTATCTGTCCCTGTGTCATTGCACCGACCACATCGAAGGTCTGAGCCGCAACTCCCGCGTGAAGCGCTTCTTCCTGCTGCAGCAGAAGGTTTCCTGCCTGAGGGCCATTGCCGTGGGTTATTGCTATTGAGTCGGCTGAGAGCCTCCCCATGAGGCTTACAATCTGTTTGCAGGTTGTTGCGACGTTTCTGAACTGCTCCTCAGTCGTTCCCTCTTCGTGTGCCTGCTTTATGGCGTTGCCGCCGAGTGCTATTAGTAGCCGTCTAGACATCCTGAGCATCCACCTTAGGGTGATCGAACCCCGATATCGATTTAGAAGGCTCCGCTTGCCTCGACAAAAACGGAGGGTGCGCTCTCACCTATTGCATGACTAGTGAAAGCACGGCTTTCTGGACATGGAGCCTGTTTTCTGCTTCGTCGAATATTGCGGAGTGAGGTCCGTCCATCACTTCGTTTGTGACTTCGTGTCCTCTGTCCGCCGGTAGACAGTGCATGAAGATACTATTCTTGGCAGTGAGGTCCATCAGCTCTTGCGTGCATGTCCAGTTCTTGTATTTGTCCATGAGTTGCTGCTCGGCTTTGTCGCCGATCTCTGCGCGGTTCAATGTGCAGTGGTTGCGCATGTAGATTACGTGAGCGCCTTCGAAAGCCTCCTTGAGGTTGGTGGTCTCAGTGAAGCTTCCTCCGCTCTGCTCAGCGTTCTTCTTGGCCATTGCAGTGATGTTTGGGTCCAAAGTGAACTCAGGAGGCCTCACGTACACTACGTCCATTCCGTATCGAGTCATCATTGCAACATTGGACTGTGGGACAGCAGCCACTCTCAACGCATTGGGCGAGTAGCCCCATGCTTGAACATACTTCTTCTTTTCCCATTTCGGAAACTTCTCTCTGACTGTGAGCATGTCGGCCAATTCTTGGCAGGGGTGCCACATGTCTGACTCCATACTTACAACCGGAATGTCAGACCACTTCGCGTATTCGCGGATTATCTGCTCTCCCTCGCCGTACTTTGGCGTGTAGACCCTAATTGCTATGCAGTGGCCATATCGGTCGAGAACCTTCGCTGTGTCCTTTATCGCCTCAGGTGCCCCTGGGTCACCCATACGCATGGCTTTCGTTTCCAAGAAGTGCGCGTGGCCGCCCAGCTGCGTCATTGCAGCCTCGAATGAGTTGCGAGTTCTCGTTGAGGTTGCGTAGAAAAGCATGAAGAGAGTCTTGTTCTTCAAGAGGTCGGTAGTTGCTCCAGACTTGAATTGTCTCTTCAGAGACTTCGAATGTTCAAAAACAAACTCGAGCTCTTCGAGTGTCCACTCATGACACGATATGAAATCTCTTCCCCTAAACTGAGAGATCAAGATCTCACCAATTTGGCTGAGGGGCCCAGCAGATGTTATTTAAGCATGTTGGAGTCGTTACGAAGCTGGTGGGAACTATGCTGAGACCACAGCAGATCGGACGTCCCGTGTAAATACTCAAATTGGAATATGGGGTTTTTCAGCGCACGTCCCAGCGAGACAGCTTTGCGCAGTGATTTGAGCACATAGATATCTTGTTTGATGAATCAGTAGGGTACTTCGTCAATCCAGTCTTCGGGTTTCTTGCCCTTCTGTTCTCTCTCCTTCTGCTTTTTCTCGACCCTTTCTTCCATCGTGCGCGGAATTGTTATGGTACCATCTGTCCTCAGTACTAGACAGGCCGCCTCGGTCGCTGAAGCCAACGCCTGGCGCAGTGTAGCCAACGGATCGAAGACGCGTAGTTGGGCCATGTCCTGGACCCTACCAGTAAATGGATCCACTCCGGCGCTTGCCTGGCCAGCATCATGACGTGCCCTAAGTTCGGTTAGCACATCAATCGAGTCCAGCCCTGCGTTCTGCGCGAGGTATTCCGGGACTCTCTCAAGCGCTTCAGCAAACGCCAGTACAGCGAACTGCTTCTTGCCCACGTTCGATGGCGCCCAGACTCTCAACCTCTTTGCCAGTTCGACTTCGATCGCCCCTCCCCCGGGTACAACTCTAGGTTCGCGCATGAGAGTCGCAATTATCGAGAGAGTATTCTTGAGCAGATGCTCAGTCTCTGTGGCGGCCACTTCACTGTGTCCGCAGATCATTATCGAGACGCTCTTGGGATTTCGGCATCCATCGACGAAGATCCATTCCGACCCACCGATCTTGCGTTCTTCAACGAGCTTTGCGTAGCCAAGATCCTCAGCGGACAGCTCATCTACACTTCCAACTATTCTGCCACCCGTGGCAAGCGACAACCTCGCGAGGTCTTCTTCAACTATTCGCCTGACTGTGAAGACTTCGTGTCTACGGAGATAGTCGATGAGTTCCTCGTCAATACCTTTCCGAGATAGGACGACGTTAGAACCTGATTGGACTATGTGTTCACCCTTCCCCTTGATGACTTTTAGCCGTTCTTTCCTCATTTCTAAGAATCTTTCCGGAGTGTTCAAGACGCAGGTAATTTTGTCGTGTGTCAGTGATTGGTAGTCACGAAACATTAGTGGCTTGCTGAAGATGGCTATGTGTGCCTCCTCAATCTTCTTGGGCATGCCACTATCAACGAGCGCGTTCTTTAGAATCGTACCTCTGACTAGCTCTAGTCTAGTCTCTGCAGATCCAGTCCAGCTCACGAGTTTGATGTCTTTCAGGTCGGCATCCATGGAGTTTGCGGCTTTGGACGCAATTGTACTTACGGCTGAATATGCCGTGCCTGCCAAATCCTCTTCTGAGACTGAGAAGCCCTTGCCACTGATTGCCATGCGAGCGGTCTCTATGTACCGACCTGGTGAATCTCGATCGAACGGCGACGCAAGTTCTTCACAGAGCCCAAGCGACTCCTTGAGCGCCAGTTCGTAACCCTCAGTAATAGTGGATGGATGAATCCCTTTCTGCGTCAGCTTGGATCCGACGTCCACTAGTGCGCAAGCCAGGAGCACTGCAGTAGTCGTTCCATCGCCGACTTCCCTGTCTACTGTTGTGGCGACGTCGGCCAGTATCTTGGCCACCGGATGCTCCGTACTGAGGTGACCTAGAATCTCAGCAGTATCGTTTGTTACCAAGACATGGCGGGTGGGTCTCCCCGCGCCTATGTCTCGGACAATCATCTTGTCTAGGCCCATTGGACCAAGAGTAGTCGCCACCCATTTCTCCACGAGCGACGCGGCACCAACATTACTTCTGAGTGTTTCGTCTTTGTCGGCAACCTTAGCCCTGTCCTTTAGCATTACGTACGGGAAGCCAGTATACTTGACGAGCTCCTGTCTTGCTGCTGCCTTCGCGATTGATTCGGATATTTGGGCCCGCTGTGAGATATCTATGTCCCATGGCATCACTCTGTTTAGGGGCAAGGTTCCGACCCGATGACTTGTGAAGCGCTCATAGAGCCAGAGAAGCTAGTTTAGCTTTGTGGACCAGCAGTGCCTTTCCTCTGCCTTGGTCTCGGCGCTGTGTCGCACAAGGTTGGCTTCGCTACACCGCTGGGAAGTGAGGCTTCCTCGCCTTCTCCCTGGAATCACTGAAATGAGAAATTCGCCCGGGATTGATTTGAACGTAGGATCAATCCATGCCGTTAGGCTTATTATCGGTGAGAAGAAACCTGTCTCGGGATCGCCATGCTTGACCTACTGTTGAAGAATGGAAAGATTGTGACTGAATCTGCAACATACGATGCTGACATAGGCGTCAGGGATGGCAAGATTGCGATGATCTCGAAGAGTATCTCGGACTCTGCCGATAAGACTTTGGATGCTAAAGGAAAACTTGTTCTTCCTGGAGCCATCGACGCCCACACCCATTTTGAGATGCCTTTCATGGGGACCGTCACAGCGGACGATTTTGAATCTGGGACAGTCGGAGCCGCTTGTGGCGGAGTGACTACGATCATCGACTTCGCTATGCAGCAGAAAGGAGAGACAGTTCTAAACACCTATGAAACCTGGAGGAAGAAAGCTGACCCGAAGGTTGTGATAGACTACTCAATCCATATGGCGGCGAGGGAGCCTGTTGAAGCTCACCTAAAGGAACTTGTCAACCAGGGCGTCCCCAGCATCAAACTCTTCATGGCCTACAAGAAGGAGCTCTACTCCGACGACGGGACAATCTTTCGGACAATGACCGAAATGGCAAAGCACGGCGGACTCATAGCTCTGCACTGCGAGAACGCTGACCTAATAGAGGTTGCAACCCAGAAGCTGCTCGCTGAAGGTAAGGTCCAACCGATCTATCATGCCCGATCAAGACCGCCGCTGTTCGAAGCCGAAGCAGTTGAGAGGGCGGTCAGACTGGCGGAGATGACAGGTTGCCACATGTATCCAGTTCACCTATCTACCAAACTAGGCCTCGACGCTATCGTGCAGGCCCAGCAACGCGGACTGCCAATATACGCCGAGACCTGCCCTCACTACCTTACCCTGACTGAGGAACAATACAACAAGCCTGACGCTGAATGCTTTGTAATGTCACCCCCGCTCAGGAAGGAAGAAGACAGAGACGCCATGTGGTTCGGACTTGTGAGTAATCACATAAAGACCGTTGGAAGCGATCATTGCGTGTTTACTCTGAAGCAGAAGAAGCAGGCCGATTTCAGCAAGGTTCCAAACGGCGCTCCCGGAACAGAGACTTTGCTGGCGCTTGTATATTCTGAGGGTGTAGGGAAGGGTAGAATATCGCTTAATGATCTCGTCAGGGTGACTTCCGGCAATCCCTCCCGCATCTTTGGCCTCCATCCAGAGAAGGGAGTGATCGCTATTGGCAGCGACGCTGACCTTGTAGTATTCGATCCCGAGAAGAAGGTCAAGCTGACTGTGGAGAACCTGCACACCAAGATAGACTATTCGATGTATGACGACATTACGGTGACCGGCTATCCCGTTGCCACAGTCTCGAGAGGACAAGTAGTTCATGAGAACGGACAGTTCACGGGCAAGAAGGGCACAGGAAAATTCGTGAGGAGGAAAACGCTACCTAAAGCACGTTCCTAGGATTCCGTCCTGCCTACGCAGATTGATCTGCTTCCCCTTTTTTTGGCAACAGGACCGAATAGCGTTTTATAGGACATGTGTTGCCCGGACACTCTGAGACCGCAAAATGTCGATGCAATTTGAGATACTGTATCTCTCACAAAGTGATGTGATCAAAGCAGGCCTTACGATGAGTGAAACGGTTGACATCGTCGAGCGAGCGTATAGGGCACATGGACGCGGCGAGGCAGTGATTCCTGCCAAGATTGTTATGGACCTCGAGACCGTCGGGAGACCAAGAGCAGGCGCAAACGCCATGCCCTCATATATTATGGACGGATGGAACGTCATAGGAATAAAATGGTGGACCTTCAACTATGACAATCCAACGAAACACAACGTACCCAGTCACTTCCCGCTCCTGATTTTGAACGATCCCGAGACCGTAGCGCCCTATGCCATAATGGAAGCGAATTGGATGACTGCGATGAGAACAGGAGCGGCGTCGGCGGTTGGAGTGAAGTATCTCGCGAAGAAGAATCCCAAGAGCTTGTTCATAATCGGATTGGGCTACCAATCCAGGTTTCAGTTGAGAGCAGTAAACGAAGTCATGAAGATCGAAGAGGTCTACGTGAATGACATCAGCAAGAAGGCCGAAGAGCAATTCGCGAAAGAGATGGGGGAGGAACTCGGACTCAAGATTACGCCCGAACCTGTGAGAGATGCTGTCCAG
The DNA here is from genome assembly GCA_022865625.1 of Candidatus Bathyarchaeota archaeon. Next base: position 3,978 of record JALHTB010000169.1, on the reverse strand, counting down.
AAGAGCGATGTGATCATCACCGCCACAGCAGCCAACGAGCCCCTAATCAAGTTCGATTGGGTCAGAAAAGGCACATTGATCAGCGCCGTAGGAAGCTTCCAGGAATTCGACTTCGTAACCATAAAGTCCGTGAACAAGATCGTCGTGGATCACTTGAAGCAGACCAGCTACATTGGAAATCTGAGAAAGTGGTATGCGAAAGGATACTTTACTGATCGCGAAGTGTATGGAGAGATCGGAGAGATCGTTTCGGGAAAGAAACCAGGTCGGACAAGCGAGGACGAGATTATTCTATACATACCGATCGGCGTGAGCATTCTCGATCTTGCGTGTGGCAGTCTGATCTTCAGAAGGGCCAAAGAGAAAGGGCTCGGACAGACATTGAAATACTTCTAGAAAGAAGAATTGCCTGCAGATTTGCACAAGGCCAGCGACTCCTCCAACTTGCGGTCTTGGCCAGCGACTGACTGCTTCATAAGCAGAATGCATTCTGCTCCTCCATGATCCGCGAGAACGTGGAGAGAATGTTCACAGTGATGCCTGTGTTTTCGGTTCTCTTAACAGACTCCAGCTTGCGATACGCTGGCTTTTTGTCTGCCATTGGTCCGATGACGTTCGTGGGCCGGTAGATCAGTCTGGTATGCCTTTGGGGGCGAAGATCGTCCGCTTGGCAAACTCCAGGTCCAACGTGCGGAAGGTCGCGGGTTCAAATCCCGCCCGGTCCACCAAACTGCAACTTGGTGGAGCATAAAGAAGCGACTATTCCCATCCCGATGATAGGACTTAAGTCAACTGAGTCTATCTTGATGGCTCTGGGGTAATTCAACTTGGGAAAGTTGACAATTGAAGACGTAATCTACGCCTTGGAGACGCCCTATCCGGATTTCGAAATCAAACGTGGGAAGACTGCACTTGTTCTGATAGATATACAGAATATCGCCTCACCTGACCCGTTCGTCAAGGCAGCCATCAAGAAAGGCCTCCCAGAGAAGGATGTGCGAGAAGCGGTTAAGGACTATGAGGACAGGTTCTGGAAAGCTGTTGCCAACTCGGAGAAGATCCTCAAGGCATGTAGGCGAAAAGGCATCGATGTCGTCCACGTTCAGCTGGCAGCCCCAACGAATAACCCACTTCACACTGCCAAAGTCAACCGCAAGATCGGGCTCATCGTACCACCAGCCTCTGAGGAAAGTCAGGCACTGGACCAAGTGAAGCCGTTGCCGGATGAGCTCATTGTGCCGAAGACAAACGGGGGTGCCTTTAGCGGGACCAATCTCGACTTCATACTCCGCAACATGGACATCGACAGCCTGATCCTCGTCGGCTTCTTGACAGACGAATGCGTCGCAGCAACAGCATACCATGCCTCGGACATAGGCTACGATATTCTGCTCGTTCGTGACGCAACCGCAACACATCGCAAGGAGGCGCATGATGCAATAATCTGGTCTCTTGATGACATGTGCCTGAAGGTATACAATACGGAGGAAGTCCTCCAGAAGCTCGAGAAACTACCTAACCCCAAGTAGCAGGACCGCCATTCGCGGTCGGCTTGTCCCATCCTATTTTGCAAGTAGGTGACAGGCTGCCCAGTGGTCAGCTCCAGCCTCAATCTGTCCCGGTCTTTCTGACTTGCACCTGTCGAATGTATGCGGACAACGTGGGTGGAACCTGCAGCCTGGCGGCGGATTTACCGGGCTCGGCTGCTCACCCACGACCGTCTCCTCAGAGCGTCTTCGAGTAGGATCTGTTTGAGGCACAGATGCGAGCAGAGTCTGGGTGTAAGGATGCATGGGTTTTTCTAACAAAGCTCTTGTCGGTGAGGTCTCAACGATCTCTCCTGCGTACATGACAGCGATCTTGTCGCTCATGTAGCAGACAACGTTGATGTTGTGGCTGATGAATATCGAAGTCAACTGTAATTCCTTCTCCAGGTGACGGAGAAGGTTAAGGACCTGTGCTTGAATCGACGCGTCTAGGGCACTCGTCGGCTCGTCGAGGACGAGGAATCTTGGATTGCAGACGAGTGCTCTTGCTATACCGATACGCTGACGTTGTCCCCCGCTGAACTGGTGAGGAAAGCGGCGCATCGCATCCTTCGAAAGACCGACCTTGCCAAGGATTGATTCGACCTTCTCAGATATCACTTCACGGTTCTTCTCGCCAGAGGCGACCAGAGGCTCTGCTACTATGTCCCGCACTCGCATTCGCGAGTCAAGAGACGATATCGGATCCTGAAAGATGATCTGCATCCTAGGCCTGAGCTTACGGACCTCATCCTTCGCAAGTTTCGTAATGTCAATGCCCTCAAACTCAACCGTTCCTGAGGTCGGTGGAGTGAGAAGTAGGACCGCGCGAGCCAGCGTCGTCTTGCCGCATCCGCTTTCTCCAACGACACCGAGGGTCTCGTTTTCTTTGACATCGAAACTCACTGCGTCCAGTGCCCTCACGACCCTCACGGGCTCCCTCAGAAGCTTCCCGAGCAGCGACGACGAACCGCTACTGTAGTGCTTGACTAGAGCTCTAACGGAGAGTAGAGGTTTCTGCAAGTCGTTCCACACCTCAGTATAGATGGCATGCCACTCTGTGTGCTGGCCTTGCTTCGGTCATCCTTGGTGGAACACTCGAGCATTGACTCATTGCGTGTCTGCACCTGGGATGAAAGCTGCAGCCTTTCGGCGGGGTCAATGCGTCTGGAACTGTTCCTGGGAGTTGTTCTATCTCTTTGCTGAGATCGGATATCTTGGGAAGAGAAGCAAGAAGCCCCTGAGTGTATGGATGAAGTGGTTCTCGGAAGAGACCTTCCACCCGCGCTTCTTCCACAATCTGGCCTGCATACATTACTGCGACTCGGTCCGCTATCTCTGAAATGACTCCAAGGTCGTGAGTAATGAACAGGATGGAGGTTTCAACCTCTCTCATCAGGATCCTCATCAGCCTCAGTATCTGTGCTTGAATCGTTACGTCCAACGCTGTCGTTGGTTCGTCAGCAATTAGCAGAGAAGGCTTGGCTGCTAATGCCATGGCGATCATGACACGCTGCTTCATCCCGCCGCTGAGTTCGTGAGGATACCTATGAGCAACCCTTTCCGGGTCGGGTATGCGCACGAGTCTCAGGGCATCAAGAACTTCGTTTTCGATCTTCTGCGAAGCCGAACGAGGAAGCCTGCTCGATGACTCACGTTGAAGCCTGAGCGTGATCGACTCCGCAATCTGCTCTCCCACGGTGAAAACCGGATTCAGCGATGTCATGGGCTCCTGGAAGATCATTGAGATTCCAGTTCCGCGAACGAGCGTAAGCTCGTCTTGACTGAAGTCTGCAATGTCGCGACCCATGAAGACTATCCGGCTTCCCTCCAGCAACTCAGCCGGAGGCATCGGGTTGAGCCCTATCACTGACAGTCCTAGGACCGTCTTTCCGCAGCCGGACTCCCCTACTAGGCCCACAACTTCATTTCTGCCAATCGTGAGGTCGACTCCTCTTATCGCGTAGAGGACTCCTTGATCTGTGTTGAAGTTCAGGCGGAGGTTCTCGATTGACAGGACTTCACTTGTCATTCTCGGTCACCTGCGACGCAGTTTAGGATCGAAAGCGTCTCGCAATCCGTCTCCGAAGAGACTAAAGGCCAACACCACGACGAAAATGGCCGTGGCGGGGATGACGGACATCCACCAAGCGCTGGTGAGGTAGTCTTGTCCGTCGAAGACCATTCTTCCCCATTCCGGTTGCGGGGGCTGAGCACCCAACCCGATGAAGCTCAGGACTGATCCCGTGAGGATCACATTGCTCACGTCCAGAGTCGCATACACTAGCAGCGGCATCAGGATGTTCGGAAGGATGTGTCTCACTACAGTCTGGAAGCTGGTGAGGCCTGCGGCATGGGCTGCTTCAATGTACTGGCTGTTCTTGACTGAGAGAGCCTCGCCTCGCCCTATTCGTGCGTACCACGGCCACCAGACTACGAGAAGCGCCATCAT
>JALHTB010000168.1 GCA_022865625.1 Candidatus Bathyarchaeota archaeon | reverse complement strand
TGTGGTTAGAAGCTGACCGCGCTTCTGCATACGTTTCAATGTGAGGAAGCTGCGCCATGCCTCATTGTTCTTTCGGACGACCTGCTGCGCCGTCGCAGAGCCGACTTGGGGCACATATTTCTTGTAGACTTGCGGGTTCCAATCCAACTTCAAGTAGTCTTGATATTGCTGGCGGTGGAGGTAGTTGACTTCATTCCAAAGCTTCGCGCAGTTGACTCCTAGTTCACGCAATGTGTGGTGTTGGTCTGCTGTTGGCGCAAGCTGGAAGAGGTTGCTGCGTTTCATCTCTTGCTCTGCCTCTGGATGTACTCCTTTAAAACTACTGAGGGCTCGCTTACTCCATGTCTAAAGACAGGAGCTTGCGCTCGCCTTGCTATGGTCAGACGCGTAAGATCGGTTCGACACGGTGTTCTTCCCGCATCTGCGTCTTGGCACAAGAGAGGCTTTTAATTCGACTCTTGAGACTTAAACAGTGACTAACCAGGTCGGCAAACCAAAGAGTGAAGTCGATGACATTTCCGATCGAGGCTGAAGCTACTATCAAACGAAGGATACTTGACGTATGCCAAAGCCAGGCACGCACGATCGTTGACATTGTGCGTGAATTGGCTCTGATGGTGGACAGCGTTGCCGAGAAGAAGGGCAAGGCCACCAAGACACACTATGAAGGAATGCTCAAACTCATCGCTGACAACGACAAGCTGAGAACCACATTTCTGGGAGAAGTCGCTTCTGTAGGATCATTCCTGATGAGCAGAGAAGACTTCCTACGCTTGATGTTTCGAATGAGCGCAATCGCGGACTATGCAGAGGCACTTGGATTCAGACTGATGGGAGCAACTGAAAGGAGCTGGAAGCTCGATACGAAGTACATCCATGGACTGTCCGAGATACTCTCGTTGGTGCTCAGCGAAGTCACAAGGATGAGGGAGACACTTCACTCATTGAGCTTCGACTCAGACAAGGCTGTGGAGCTGTCTCGGTTGGTTGAGGAGCTTGAACGCAAGATTGACATCGACTCAAGGAACCTTGATTTCGAGATACTGTCAGCCAAGCTTCCCTTGCAGGAGGTTCTCCTGCTGAGAGACATGGTAGAGCGGGCCGAGATGATCGCTGACATCGGAGTTGAGGTCGTTGACCTCATCAGAGTGCTGGCGCTGACTGCTTAGAAGGTTCAACCTTGGGCCGCAAGATACTCGCTGAGCTAATAGGGACGAGACTGATCGTCTGGGCCCCAGGCGACGGCGTCGCAATCTATAGGCAGGGCTTCTTTGGAAAACCTGTGGGCATCCCGAAACCGAAACCTGATCAGGACTTCACTGCACCACTCGTCCTGGACATGATGGAAGGCCTGTTTCTCCAGGAGAAGGGAATAGTCAAAGTCATCGACGCAAAGACTCGAAAGCCGGTGCCAAGATCTCGACTCATGAAGTTGGCAGCCGTCACATACAAGAACTTCGAGCTTGGATACTCGGTCTACAGAAACCTACGTCAAAAGGGATTCATCGTGGCCCCGGGGATCCGATTCGGATCAGACTTCGCGGTGTACGAGCATGGCCCCGGCATTGACCATGCACCCTTCATAGTGACAGGAAGGACCGAGGACGACACTATGGGCCCGTTTGAGATTGTACTTGCCGGTCGCCTTGCGACGACAGTCAGGAAACAGTTCACGATAGCGGTGCCCAGAAAGAAGGGCAAGATGGACTATCTGGTCTTCCGCTGGTTCAAGGCCTGACCAGACCTATGTTCAGAGAGGCGGCGCTTCTTGACGAGCAACCCTTTCTTTTGCCATTTGACGGGTCATAAATTGGGCCGTTCCACCAAAACCTGCCTTTGATGGGTCTGGGTCGCACAGCAGGGACTGCAAAAGATCATGTCTTTCTGATTATGGCGAGCGCTCGTATGGGGCGAGATCATCATGTTCAAGTCAAGCGAGCATGAGCCATGGCCTCCTGACGTGGAAAAGGCGCCATTTGGCGAGCAAGCTGTACTCGTCAAGTCTTAAATGACTTCCACGTCAATCTGAAGTAACAGAATCTCAGATCTCCTGATAGCGAAACGCTTGGAGCTTGCGGCTAGATGCGGTTGACGAACATAGTGGCAGTGCTTCTGATAGCACTGGCCACCACCTCGGCCTTTCTACCTGTCGCTTTCTCCCTTCCTCCACTTGAGAACAACGTTTCGTTTCCAGTCGGCACTTTCGTAGTCCCGATGGATGAGAAGCAGGCCGAACGGATCCTAGTCTTCGGATTCGTTCATGCTCTCCTGCGTTCTCCGAACCCAATCGAGATCTTCAGAGTGATCGAGCCCCCTAACGTAACCCTCTCGACAGACTTGACCGCCTCGCCTAAGCCTTTCGCAGGCGGTCCGTTCCTGATTCTCCCAAGCGATGCCTCGAAGGTACTCGCTGTGATGAACAGGCCTGAATTCAAACATGTCACTGTCGGCACACTCACTACGCAGCATGTCTTGGACAACATCTTCAGAGTGAGAGATCCAACCAAGATACTGGTCGTGAAGGGTCTGTGGGGAAGGACTGATGTCACTCTCGATTCGATGAAGATCCCCTATAACATAACGACCCGGGAGAACCTCGAAGCAAACCCCGACATGATATCTGCTTATTCGTTAATCGTTGTTGACTGCTACGGTTGGAATGGCAACGTCCCATCTCAGGTTGCAGGCATCCTCAGGAGTCATATCGATTCCGGCAATGAAGTGATTTTCACCGATATTGCGCTGAAGGATTTGGACGCAACCTTCCCAGGATACGTAACGCTGTGGGGTCCACAGCCTAGGGACAGGGTTGCAAACGCATATGCGTACAGCCCGCCTAGAAAGTATGATCCCACCAAGTATGGATCCTCAGCTGACCGATTCGCACCGGAGTTTCCCAGCCAGTACTACAACTCTCCCCCGCGCCCAAATGAAATCAAAGTCTTCACTGAGAGCGCCGGATACGTCGTCTCATCTATTCCTTCCGGGAAGGTCAATGATGTTCGAATCCTTGCTGATTCAAAGAGCTACGGTTCTGCAGGCAATCAGTATGCCATCCTAGCGTTCTACTTTGAGTACGGTAATGGGATCGTCGAAGGTTTAGCGTTCCATCCGCAACAGCAGGTCAAATCTACTGTGGGTGACAATGGTTACTATGCTGTGTATCAGTTCTATGGCAACAAGTTCGTGCATGGGCCGCCTCCAAAGGGGTACATGCTAGAAGCCACGCCGACATCCGCGTCGACTCCTCAGGGGACTTCTGTCAGCTACACGGTGACTGTCAGATCGTTTGGCGCGTTCAATTCGCCCGTCACTCTCAGCGTGACTGGCGTGCCGCCCGGAGCGACCTACACCTTCACTCCTCCCGCGCCTCAGCCGCCAGCGGGAGGAATTGCCACATCAACATTCACGGTAAACGTGGCTCTGACGACGCCTATCGGTAGCTATCCGATGAACATAACAGGAACTGACCCGTCGAGCCCGCCGATTGTGAGATCTGTACTCGTCACTTTGAATGTGACGCGTGCGCCGGCTGATTTCACAGTCTCCGTTTCGCCAAACTCCCTCACGATCAACACAACTGAGTCTAAGACAGCAATTGTGACTGTGAGCTCGATCGGCTTGTTCAATCAGAATGTCACGCTCAACGTCACGGGGTTGCCCTCTGACGTCATAGTAACGTTCACTCCGTCAGCACCAAAGCCGCCCGCTGAAGGTAGCGCAAGTTCGATAATGAGAATCAACGTGGGTGCCAATGCTGTCAACAACACATACCCGCTTACCATAGTTGGCACGAACGGAACGGCAACAAGATCCGCTCCATTCACACTCACGATAGTGAAGAAACCCGTCCCCGTGATTCCCTGGTGGACGCTGTTCCTCATATTGGCCCTCGCGGTTCTTGGCGTGGCATTGGGCCTCCTTGCTTATGCTCTCTCGTCACGGAGAGGTGCAGCACTGGCGAGAGGAGGAAGAATGTATGTCGTTCCAGCGGCAGCCCAACGTGTGCGTTGCCAGCATTGCGGAAGGCCCATCGCGCTTCAGGCAGTCTACTGTCCCTACTGCAGGCAGAGGCGAGGAGCTACGGTCGCGGGCGCAATGATGAGTATCGGCCCGAGTGCCGGAGCAAGATACATTGGAAGAAGAGCTACATGGGGTTTCGTGCTCGCCCTTGTTTCTGCGGTTCTAATCTTGCTGAACTCTGCAGCTTTGCTGCAGCCCGGCTTCTGGGGTCCCCCGACCGATTGGTCTGCGGTCTTCTGGTGGCTGGGTGGCCCGTCCGGATTGGGTCAGCCATTCGCAGTTCTGATTGGTATCATAGCGGGATTCACTGTTTTGACGGGCGGCTTGATGATGATATCGCGACGGGGCGTGATGGGTGCCGTGATCGCGTTGCCGTTTGCAGTGTTGAGTTTCATCATCGGTGGTGGATTCGTGGTAGGTGCCGTCCTCGGGATTGTGGCGGGAATACTGGGGGCACTCGGAAGATAGGTGTCTGGCGGCAGTGCGACACCCCCCTCCACGTGCGTCGGGGCTGAGACTTCGTGAGCGTGCAATATAAGGAAAAACACGTTCAATCAATGGAGTCATGCCCAGAAATCGTTTCGTTCTTGAGTTTCATCTGCCAATCGTGGACTAGCAACCACAACCACGTTAACGTGTATGTGCAGGTCGCCTATCCATTTCTCCATCCTTTTGATGCGACTCCGATCGAGAATGATGATTCAAGCGATAATTCATTGGGAGACGTACTATTGGAGCAGGCGGAACAATATCAATGGAATCATTCGAGTACTATCGTGATGCGAGCGGATTCTGGAGAGTCAAGAATGTGAAGCGGCGCCGCCGCTCCACAATCTAGCGGTCCACGACTTAGCTGATTGTAGGCAGATTCGCTTGAGGCGTGAATCTCCAACGTATCTCCATCCATGAGTACGTGGTCAATTCCGACGCGCTCTCCCCCATAGCTGACGCTCTTTCCCCAGACTCGTGCGTACTTGAATTGGCGGAAGAGTGCACTATGTATTTGCCGGCTTAGTTCGCCAATCGTCGTCCCTTCTTTGACTATGAAAGGCTCGGGCGACGGGCTGGGTGCATTAGGTTCTTTTGTGTAGATCCGGGCGATGTCCAAAGCTTCGAAGAGCCTTCGCCCAAGTTCCGGCAATCCGTATCTAGTCAAGCAGGAAGCGACAAGAACGTTCATTCTGGAACCTGCCCGTTCGATGAGTCTCTGGGCGTTGCTTGATGCGTCAGGCAGATCTGTTTTGTTGGCCACCACTATCGTGGGCTTGTAAGCGAGACTCGTTCCCAGGATTATCTCTTCTACGTCGTCAAGCGAGATGTCCCCTACGCTTCGGACTGTGGCGTTCGAAATCCCGTAACTCTTCAAGAGTGAAATGACCTGATCGCGAGTGCAGCCCACCAAGCGACCGGTAGTGAGAAGTTGCACGCCGCCCGATTGAGTCTTCATTACGCTGACATTCGACTCGGACTTGGTGGCGCTCACTTGCGAGCGAGCAAGCTCAGCCACAATATGATCAAGTTGCTGAACAGGATCAGCGCCGAGATCCACCATTATGATCAGGCCGTCACAGTTGCGCACGAGGTCCGCTGATCCTTCCTGAAAGCCGAACCTGCCGTCCTTCTCAGGAACAAGAGCTGGAAGCTCTACGAGCTGGAACTGCAAGTCTTCGAATTGCAGCATTCCAGGAACACTCTCCTTCGTGGCGTAGGGATACGTTGCCACATGAGGCCTCGCAGCCGTGAGAGCTGCCAGCAAGCTGCTTCGTCCGACTTTGGTCAGGCCAACGATGACGATTTGGGCTGCGCCTGCCTTCTGGATACTCCGTTCCGCGACTCTGGCTGCAGCTCGCCTCTGTTTGGTCTGTACCTCTGCCTTCAGCAGCGCGATCTTGCGTTTTGTCTGTGCTCTGAGACGTTCGTTGCCCTTGTGCTTTGGAATTGCAGACAGGAATTCCTGGAATGCTATGATCTTCTCCTTAGTCGTTCGCGCCTGCTGAGCCTTGTTCCACTTTGCTTTTGCTTCGGCCGTGAGGTTTGCTGGCAACGAGCGTCCACCGCAGTAAGTCTAAGCCGGATTCGGAAAAACCTTGGTACCCGAGTCCGGCTAAGGAAATGTCAGGCCGAATCTCGGCTCTTCTCTTGCAACGTCTATGCCCCGCAGAATTGTGATCATCTTTAAATACGTTCCAAGCACTTACGCCTCGTCACTAAATCAAGGAGCTTTAGAATCCCCAAATGGCGGAAGTCTGTTCGACGTGCGGTCTCCCAAAGGATATTTGCGTCTGCGGCACCATCAGCATGGAACAACAGCTCGTGAAGGTCCGCCTTGAAACACGGAAGTGGGGCAAGCCCAGCACTGTTATTGAGGGTATTGATGCAAAGAGCGTAGATCTTGCTAGCTTGGCCGGGAAGCTGAAGACCTACTGCGCATGCGGCGGAACTGCGAAAGACAATATGATACTGCTTCAAGGTGACCATCGCGACAAGGTTCGGAAGCTTCTGGTACAGCAAGGTTTTCCCGAAGCAAGCATCGAAATACACTGAGCAGCTATCGAGAGAGAGGAGGCCACGATGAAGCGCTTCATCGAGGTAGTGAGAGCCCTGAAGCGTCGCAGCGAATCTCCAATAGCATGCCCACGATGCGGAAGCCTTGACATATCCAAATCGACTGGGATGGATGGTTGGATGCTGCCTCCTCTGTATCTGTGCAGCAAGTGCGGCTATGCTGGGAGGCTTGTGCTGGAAATCGATAGCGAGGACCTCACTCGTGATCTGAAGAATGACGACCGGACCACAGTAGAGTGACATCCGACCGACGGAGCGTCAATACTCCACGCGACACTGAAGTGCGCGAGCTCATGTATACTCGGCAAGCCATGTTTGCGTCCTAGCATCTCCAATTCACACACAGATCAAGCTCGGTCTAGGGCCAGTCGGTGGTCTAGCAGAATTTGGATCTGAGACTGGCAGACTGGTTGGGACGCTGAGAACCAAGCGAGTGCGGATCACAGATCTTCCTGTGCCGAAGACCAACTACGAGAAGGCTCGCGACGAGATGGAAGTATTACTCGAAGAAGACATCGCAGTCCATCCGGTCTCATCAGCTCGTGAGGTTCGGGAACCGATGTTCGGACTGTCGGAGAGCGATATTCTTGAGAGAATACGTTCCCGTACGACAGGACGCGAGTCTGGTGGAAAAGAAGGGAAAGAAAAAGGGTGATAACGGACTGCCTGCTCACACGTTGAGCTTGAGGGACTCTTTGAGACCCTTGTATCTGTTGCGGACCGTGACCTCAGTCACATTCGCGACTTCAGCGATCTCTTTCTGTGTCTTCTTCTCTTGTTCGATAACGCATGCAACATAGAGGGCTGCAGCTGCAAGGCCCATTGGGTCCTTGCCTGCTACGATGCCTATCCTTCGTGCTTCGTTGATTATGCCCATTGCGCGTCGCTGAGTCGGCATGCTGATGTCGACTTTGGTCGCTATCTTTGAGACACATTTGACTGGATCCTCGACGGGCATTCTGAGATCAAGTTCTCTGACGAGAAGTCGATAGCAGCGGGCGACATCCTTCTTGCGTATGCGTGTTGCTGCTGAGAGGTCTTTGAGTGTCCTCGGCGTTTCTGACAGTCTACAAGCGGCGTAGAGCGATGCTGCCGCGATTGCGGCGATGGATCTTCCACGTACGAGCCCACTCTCGAGGGCTTTCCGGTAGATCACTGCTGCTCGTTCCTTGATCGGATTCGGGATGTGTAGCTTGTCGGTCAATCTGTCAAGGTCGGCCATTGCCTGAGCGAGATTCCGATCTGCAGATGAATGAACTCGGGTTCTGATCTGCCACTTCCGAAGCCTAAGCATTTCGAGGCGCGTTGCCAGCGGCAGTTGGCGTCCGTACGCGTCTCTATTCACTCTATCTATCACGGTCGAGAGGCCCTTGTCGTGGATAGAGAAGGAAGTCGGAAGGCCAACACGGCCCCGTTCATCTCTCTCTTCCTTCGTAAAAGCACGCCACTCGGGCCCACGATTGATCGCATGTTCACTCAGAACTAGGCCGCAATGGTGACAGATGACCTCGCCCAGATCGAAGTCTTCGACGAGGTCGCTGCTCCCGCATTCGGGGCAGTTCGTTATCTTTCCAATCTTCTTCGTCGTTGCGGCCATTTTTCTTCACACTTACCACTGAGGGATACCTTACGTGCCATCTGTCGCCAAAACGCACCTTCACAACGCAGTCCGGAACGGAAGGCTTCATTTGGTCGGAAGGCATAATAGCCTCAGATAAGTTGTATTTAAAACTTCTCCAAAAAGGGGATATAAGCCCTCGATTGAGGCCCCACAACTGCTTGATCTAAGGCTACAGTGGAATTTAACAGCAGTTGAAGGCTGGAATTGTCGCCTAAGTAGCACAGAGGCCCCAAAAAGACCGCGACGCGCCGATTGATCTGCACAATGGCAAAAACTCAGTATTCTTGGTCATTGTTCAGTGGAGAACCGCCAGATAAGGCACTTACGGGACGTACTGAGGTGCTTTCGGCATCTTTTTCAGTAGATGGCGTGGTCTCACGACGGGTGGACGGGGATGTCTCGGGACGAACAAGTGATCGCTGCGATCGAGAAGGTAGAGCCGAGCGTAGTCAACATCAGCACAATCCGATTCGAGCGAGATGCATTCCTGCACGTGCACCCGGCTCGGGGGTTGGGTTCCGGATTCATCTTCGACAAGCTCGGGCACATACTCACAAATCACCATATCACTGCTGGGTCGCGTGAGATCGAGGTTGCACTGACCGACGGAAGAGCCTTTGAAGGAAGGCTCGTCGGCTCGGATCCCGCCAATGATCTTGCAGTAGCAAAGATAGACGCAACCGACCTGCCAGTGGCTGAGATGGGAGACTCAAACGAGCTGAAGGTAGGTCAGACTGTCATCGCCATTGGAAACCCCTTCGGACTGGTCGGCGGTCCATCAGTCACTGTCGGCGTGGTGAGTGCACTGAATCGTCACATACTCGCGGAAAGGGTCTACGAGAAACTGATTCAGACGGACGCCTCAATCAATCCTGGGAACAGTGGAGGCCCACTCCTTGACCTGACTGGGAAGGTCGTAGGAATAAACACAGCCAACATTCCCGGAGCTCAAAGCATCGGATTCGCAATACCAATCAACACTGCCAAGACGGTACTGGAGGACATTGTGAAACACGGTAGAGTCACTAGACCTTGGCTAGGCATCATCGGTATCGACATCTCTCGTGAACTTGCTCGAAGATTCAACTTGACAGTTGATACTGGAGTCATGGTGATGAGAGTGATTCCCGAAAGCCCAGCTGAACGTGCAGACTTGCAGTCCGGTGATGTGGTAGCCGCGGTTGGCGATGCACACGTGGCTTCAATGGAGGATCTTCAAAGGGAGATAAGGACTAGGACAGCTGGTGACGCTGTGTCGCTAGTTGTCGTCAGAGGATCAGATGAGGGGAGAGTCCGCGTCACGATCTAAGCTTTCGTCTTTGGACTAGGTGCCTTCCTGATAGTCATGCAAGTATCGATCTTGCTCGCGTGTCAGCGTGTCGATACTCATCCCCATAGTCTCGAGTTTCGTACTTGCGATTTGCCTTTCATATTCTTCGGGAACCTTGTAGACTCCTGGTTGGAGATCTCTCCCCTTCTCGGACAAGTACATGAGCGACAGCAATTGTGTCGCGAAACTCATGTCCATGACTTCAGAAGGATGACCTTCTGCAGCGGCAAGGTTCACTAGCCTGCCCTCCGCAAGTAGGTACAGTCTGCGTCCGTCTCGCAGAGTGTACTCTGTGTTGTTCGGTCGGATCTCTCGCTTCTCCTTCGCCAGGCCTTCTAGATCCTTCACGGAGACTTCGACATTGAAGTGTCCCGTGTTGCAGATAATGGCACCGTCTTTCATTCGTTTCAAATGCTTTGCTGTAATGATGTCCCTGCAGCCGGTAGCAGTAATGAAAAGATCAGCAATCGGTGCAGCGTCGATCATCGGCATAACTCGGAATCCATCCATAGCTGCTCTGAGCGCATTGACAGGATCAACCTCGCAGACAACAACATTGGCACCCATTCCTCTGGCTCTGTTTGCAACCCCACGACCACAGTGTCCATAGCCTGCAATCGCAAAGGTCTTTCCGGCCATCAGAATGTTCGTGGCTCTCAGGATTCCGTCGAGGGAAGACTGCCCAGTGCCGTATACGTTGTCGAAGTCAGACTTCACCACGGCATCGTTGACGGCCATGATCGGATAATTGAGTTTGCCCTGCTCAGCCATTGCTCGGATGCGATGCACTCCGGTAGTGGTTTCCTCAGTTCCTCCGACTACCGTACTCAATTGGTCTCTGCGTTCTTGATGAAGCGTGAAGACTAGATCAGCTCCATCGTCAAGTGTGAGTTGGGGCCTCGAGTCAAGAACTTGGGTGATGCACCAGTAGTATTCCGAAGTTGAAAGCCCTCGCCAGGCATACACGGATACGCCCTCTTCCGCCAAGGCCGCTGCAACATCGTCTTGCGTCGAAAGTGGATTGCAGCCGCACCACGCAGCCTCAGCGCCTGCGTCTCGAATCGCCCTGACCAAAACAGCTGTCTCCTTCGTAACATGCAGGCACCCGCCGATCTTGAGCCCCTTGAGGGGCTTGGTCTTTGATGCTTTCTTTCTGAGTGCCATCAGCACGGGCATTCGGGATTCTGCCCAACGTATCTTCAGCATTCCCTGTCCTGACAGAGCTGGGTCTTTGATCTTTGAGGCCATGCTTCTGAGTATCCAGACCTCGACTCTTAAGCCTTAGATTGATATCGGGATCGTGCTTTCGGTGTGACAGCAATCAATTGTACGAAATCTGCTCATTATGGGAATATTCCTCTGAGTCTGGTTATCTCAGCCATCTTGTTGACTGCCAGCATGTATGCAGCCTCTCTCAAGGTGACTTCATGCTTATCGGCAAACTCACGAACCTGAGCAAACGCGGCAGTCATCAGATCCTTCAATCTCGCATTGACTTCTTGCTCGGACCATAGATATGCCTGGATGTCTTGAACCCACTCAAAGTAGGAGACGATGACTCCTCCTGAGTTCGCGAGGATGTCAGGAACCACGTGAACGCCTTTCTTGTTCAGGATTACATCAGCGCCTCTAGTGATCGGACCGTTGGCTCCTTCGACTATCAGCCTCGCCTTCACGTCTGATGCGTTTGACTCAGCGATCTGATTCTCAAGCGCGGCAGGAATTAGTACATCTGTCTTCATGGTCAGTAATCTGCGGTTCGCCTCGACGTGATCAGGCACGAATTCGCCGCCCGAGAAGCCGCGGATCATTTTGTTCCTCCCTGCATGCAGAGCGAGGTTTGGTACATCGATGCCGCCGGGATTGAACAGGCCACCTGTCACGTCTGTGATTCCGACTATCTTGCATCCGTCTTCGTGCAGAAACTTGGCGACGTTCATGCCGACGTTTCCAAACCCTTGGACACATACGGCCGTGCCATTGACATCCATACCCAGAGTCCGCAACATCTCTTCCGCGACGTATGCGATTCCTCTTCCCGTAGAGGTCGCTCTCCCCTTCGAGCCCCCGAGCTCAACCGGTTTCCCGGTTACAACACCTTGCACAGTGTAGCCTCTCAGCATACTGTAAGTGTCCATGATCCACGACATGGTCTGACTGTCCGTGTTGACATCCGGAGCGGGGATGTCTTGCTCAGGCCCGATGAGTGGGAGGATCATGTACGTGTATCTGCGTGTCAATCGCTCAAGCTCGCCCATGGACATCTTCTTCGGGTCACAGGCTACGCCCCCTTTTGCTCCTCCAAAAGGAACATCAACCACGGCGCACTTGAGTGCCATTAGGCCCGCCAGTGCCGTGATCTCCTCAAGAGTTACGTCGGGATGATATCTTATTCCGCCCTTACTCGGGCCTTTCACATAGTTGTACTGCACGCGGTAGCCGGTGAATACTTCAACTTCTCCGTTGTCCATCTTGACCGGGAATGTGACGATTAGGCTCCTCCGCGGCGTCCTCAAGGTTTTGTGGATGCTGGGATCAAGGTTCAGTCTCTTGGCCGCGGCGTCGATTCTTCCGATCACATCTTCCAGAAAACTCTGACCTTGGGACAATAGGCAGTCATCTTGTCTGTCGAAACCGGGAGTCTGTTGATATAAGGACTCACTCTCGCAGGGAGCGAGAAGCGTGACAGTGCTTTTACGCAGTCAGATGGTAATGGATAGAGCATGTTCGAAGCGATCTTGACTAACGATCAACGTAGGTTGCGGGATGAGGCTCGCGAGTTCGTTCGTTCTGTTCCCCGTGAGTTGATCCTGGACATGGATGCCGACCGTGTGCAGTATCCCAGTGATTTCGTGCACGAAGCCGGACGACGAAATCTCTTGGGGTTGCGCTTTCCACTTGAGTATGGCGGCAGAGGTCTGCGGTGGGAGGACGAGGTTCTCGCGATCGAAGAGGTTGGAGTGCTGGGCACATCACTGGCCTGCGCATATGTCATGCCGAGCATCGTTGGCGAGGTACTGAACAGTTTCGGAAGCTCCGGGCAGAAAGAGAGATGGCTCAAGCCACTCTTGACTGGGGAGAAGGTAGCTGCCGAGGCTCTTACAGAACCGCGAGGAGGCTCGGACTTCTTCGGTACCACGACCGAAGCGCGAAGAGAGAGCGACCATTACGTCTTACGCGGGCAGAAGCGATTCATAGTGGGCGCAGCGAAATCCGACTTCTTTCTAGTCTACGCACGCACTGATCCACGAGGTCCTCCTCATCGATCAATCAGCGCTTTCATCGTGGAAAGAGGGCCCGGGGTCGAAGCGGAATACCTCTACGGCCTCCTGGGCACTCGTGGTGGTGGGACTGGCCAACTCGTGTTGGATGATGTGAGAGTGCCGAAGGAGAACCTCATCGGTTCAGAGAACGGTGCAAGTGACATCTTCTACCGAATGATGATCCCAGAACGAATGACTAGCGCCGCAGGAGCAATTGGCATGGGAAGGGCGGCCTTAGAGGTTGCAGCACGTTACTCGGAGCGACGCAAGGCTCTTCGGAGAGAAGATACGGCGTTTTCAAGCGGTTAGCTTCAAAATTGCTGATTCAGTCACGATGCTTGACGCCGCTCGAGGCCTCGTATACGCAGCCGCCCGCAGCGTCGATGCAAATGACACGCCAAATCGTTCCCGGCGATTAGTTTCCGAGGCCAAGAAATTCGCCACAGACAGCGCATGGCAGGTGATCAATCATTCAATGCAGATCATGGGCGGAATCGGCTATACCAACGTCTACCCTATCGAGCGCCTGATGCGAGACGCTCGACTGATCATGATCTGGACCGGCACAAACGAGGTCATGGATCTCATTATCCAGCATGAGTACTACCGTGAGGTTCTCTCATCACGTGCCGAAACGAGAGACACCGAAGCCGACGCCCAAGAGGCAGAACGGACTAGTGAAAAGGTCTACGAGTAGACTACTTGCTCGGACGAGACCTTCTGACTACCTGCGACAACTTCATGGTGATCACTACTGGCGCAATAACATATGAGGCCAGACACATCGATGCGGCAAGCAGGAAAGCAACAACAGAGGCTGCCTGCGCGTTTCCAGTCAGAAGTGCCGTGGTTGTGAACACTGCCGCTGTGATGTGGACTATCCACACGACGGGAAGCAACAGAACCCGAAAGATGGCTCGCAGAGTAGAACTCAGCGCTATTGTTCGAGCCAGCGGAGGACTCCACGAGTAGTAGAAAGCATTGAACGCTTCGACGAGTCTGTGGCCCACGCGCGTGGACCCTATCCATCTATCACGCACGTATCGCATGTATGCGACGTCGCTCGCCATCTCCGAGCCAAAGGCGGCGGTGGCAACGATACAGCCCTTCGGCTCTATCTGGGTTTGGCCGGTCGTCGTGGTTCCTGTGATTCCTACTTCCTCGGGCGATCCGCCGAGCGTGATCTTGAATGCGTCGCTTCCCGTTGGATCAACTCTGAACGCTATCCGTGCGCTGTCGTCCCAGAATCCGTTATTGTTCAGGACGATGTCTGCTGACAGGCCGTAGTAGCTGAAGGCATAGGACTTTCCTTTCTCGTTGTAAGGCGCGTCTAACGGTTGGCAGAGTCCACGTGTTCTGTCAGAGAAGCGGTCGCATTCTGGCGGCGTATCAGGATTGGCATCGGAAATGAGCGCCAGCTCATTGCCTTCCAGACTCCTTTCAAGCAACGCATTTATCCTGAAGACAACGACGCCCTCACTCGGAAGGGCTACGTCTGCGTCTGCCTTTCGGCGAGCATGGACAAAGTAATACTCGCAGTCACTTCCCTCGATTCTTATCAACAGAGCCTTGGGCTCTTCGGCTGAGTCCAGAGTGTGAATCGTGTATTCGCCCTGTGACGATTCAACAGTGGTCGCCTGAATCCATCCCAGAATGTACTTGCTCCATCCGTCAATATCCGCAGGAGGGTCAAGCATTGCGCCTGCTGCCATATTCGACCAGAATCCGATTCCGGGACCTACCGAGTAGCCGTCGGGACCATACACGTACAGGTCCGAGACACCTAGACTGTGCGTATACTCGTGAACGAACACAGCCCAGGGTTCATCTTCACTGAAGGTCGAGACGCCCCAAAACACGTGACTGATTCTTCGATTCTCGTCATAAAGCACCCACGACGCCTGACTTGGATCTTCGTCTGCTATTGGGCCGGTGCAGTCGCAGTAACTCCATATATCGTTCGGGTTACCGGAATTAGCTTCGTCTCCTCCCGCGTGGATTATCACGATATGCTTGTAAGGACGAAGGTCCACGTTTCTCTGGGTGATGACGTAGTTGAGAGTGTCTATGATGTAGATGTTGGCGCGGTCAGGGTCGTCTCCTCGTTCGTTTCCGGCAACCGGAACTCCATACGAGGACATGGTGTTGGGAAGCGTCAGTATGTCCTCGTGAATTGTGTAGTCAATGTAGATCTTGCCGTAGGACGATTTTCTGAACCAGTTGTCAACATGGTCCACGAGGGCTGTGATTTCCGGAATGGAACTTCTGAATCTGACATCTGAGAATTCAACGAGGAGAACGATGGTCGTCTGGGGGCCGAGAACCGGTCTCGGCTTCCACGGAGTAATCTCCGAAGGCTTGGACGCTCCTAACACCGCGTTGGATGTGTGGATAGATGATGAAGTTGCGCCGGAGTTCGCTGCTGCTGATAGAGGAGCACTGACCGCGATGAACAGGAATAGAACCAACGCGAATTGTGACGAGGTGAGCGTGTGTCTCAAGTGGCGTACGCTCTGCATGCTCTAGACTGGTAGCAACAAGGAAACGTAGAGAATAACGCCCAAGAATACCGTATAGCCCATTACGTAGATGCCTGTGGCCATAGGATTCTTGTTCACATCGTCTAAGTCAATGCCGAATGGGTGCATTCCGCCAAGTATTCTGTAGAAGATGGCGGCGAAGACTAAGGAGATCACGAATCCTGCAAGGAGCGTAATCAGCCTGTAGCCTAAGACCAGCATTGGGTTGACTGCCGAGCCGAGCCCTGATGACACTCCGATGGGGAGTGGTGCTGTGACTGAGCCTATGAATGTGAGCGAGAGAAACACGAACATTCCCGCCGCGAACAAGGCTGTCGGAACTGGTTGGCCCTTGATGTTCTCCATCTCCCTGATGCCGGGCGTAAGCTTGTCCAGGATCTTGATCCCTGCAAGCCCGATGCCGAAACATATGACGAATGTGACGAAGCTCCGTATCAGAACCCATGCCAAGTTAGTGAGGAAAACGGTAGGGTCAAGCCAAACTGGAGGTATCGACAACACTTGATCCAGAAACACTACAATCCACCGTGAGCAATTTGACCAAATGATTTCGTCGATTCCTATAAATGGGTTTGTTAGTCCTGGAACACAACTCGGGTCCGCTGGCATTAACCGTCGCAGTTGGCAGGATAGGAGAATGCGAACAAGTCTTGTTCGTGGTTCACAGGCTTGATCTGCCTGTCAGAGCTTCTGACACTTGGGGCAGATGTAGCTTGCTGTGCTGCCGGTCCTGATCTTCACTATCGCTGTTTTGCATACTGGGCAGGGTTTGCCTGTTTTGTATGCTACCAAGAAATGTTCAGGCCCGTACTTTCCATAGCGGCCATGGAGGTCTCTTTCATACTTCAAGCCGCCGAGTCTGATGCTCTGATTCAAGGCCTCACATGCGCTTCGATGGAGAGCTTCGATCTCTGACTCGGTTAGCGTTTGGGTCATGCGAAGCGGGTGAAGCCTAGCCTTGAATAAGATGTCTTGAACATACACGTTGCCAATCCCGGCGACATTTTCTTGATTCAGCAGAAAGCTCTTGATCGCTCCCCTCCTTCCTGACAGCAGGGAAGCAAGCTTCTCGACAGTGAATTCCTTGTCTATGGGGGATATCCCTAGCTTGCTGGTCATCTTGTGCCTAGGCAACTCCTTGTCGGAAGCGAGATGAATGTAGCCAAACCAGGAGAATGTGGCTGTCAGTCCAGTGTTATCATTGAAGGCCAATCGAAGCTGGTACTTCTTCGGGAGCGTAGTGTCGTTCTTGTGATACAGTAGATCTCCTCCCATGCCAAGATTCAGGAGTAGGTTGTCGTCTGATTGCAGCTTTGTGAAAAGCCACTTTCCGTGCGCAGTGGTTTCCCCAGCTGTCTTGCCCACTATCCTTCGGAACTTCTTGACTGACATGTTGAGGCATTTGGGCTGAGTCAGGTCAAGACCGGTGATTCGTTTCCCTTTGAGTTGCTTTGTCATCTGCTTCGCAAGGTTCGCGATCTCAGGAAGCTCTGGCACGAATCGTTCACAATCCTCCATCAGCCTATTGTGGCAGTGAGACGTAACATACGACTTACCCTTGCCGGCCTTTCCGTAGCCCTTCGTAGAGTTCTTGTGGTGTAAGGGGTCGAGGGTCCCCCCTATAGGGGGGTGGGGGTTTGGGGTTCTGGTAACTTGAGGGGTGGCATGACCAACTTTTTTTCGCTGGTAACTTTGAGGGGGTTGCAGAACGTAGCTCGTGTCTTTATGTGAACATGGGCCTCATAGTCGTCAGAAGACGAGAGCGAATATCACTAGCCAAAGCACGAGAAAAGCAATGGGCGGAACGTGTGCCACTTTCCGCATCTCGATACCGCCGACACATTCATCATAGATGCTGACTTGCCCCATTTGTTTCTCCAACTCTCGCATCTTCTTTTTCCAGTATTCGATATACTTGCTACTCCTGTGGTTAATGAGTAACCAAGCAAGGCTCAAGACAAAGCCCAAGGCTGACACAAGACTCTGAATGGCTGTCTGGTCTCGAAATTGGCTGAGAGCAACTAACAGTATGCTTGCCGCAACAAGGAAGTAGTTATTGCGTTGCCAATGAAGCTGCCCCTCAGACCTCATCGTTTCATTTAACCGCTTGAGCGTCTCGCTTTGATCTTGGGTCATGGCAGCTCATTCTCAAGCAAGGCTCGCTTATGTCCTTTATAGGTTCTAAGGGGCATGGATAGAATCTGACGATCAGAAGACACTCTTGGGGCGTAATTCTGAGAATCGAGCCGTCTGAGACTCGATATCTTATAGGCAGTCTACACACCGTTATCAACGGGGAGAGATCACGACAGAAGCCCAACGAAGAGAGCATGGAGTAGAACACAGAAACGTTCCAATCTCGGATGTCGAACTCTGGCGTGAGGCCAATGTAAGGAACAAAGAGGTTACCGAAGGCCTAGATGAGCTTGCTGAGAGCATCAAGCAAATCGGTCTTCAGCAACCCCCCGTCGTCCAAGAACATGATGGCAAGTACAAGCTGATTATCGGGCAAAGAAGACTTGAGGCGATGCGGCAACTTGGCTGGAAAGAAATCCCAGTCCTAGTGCTCAAGAAACCGTATGACTTGCCGATGGCCACAATTGCATCAGTAAGCGAAAACCTACACCGGAAACCAGTTGTACCGGGCGACTTAGCGGATGCTTGTGATTATCTGATGAAAGAATTGGGCTCAATAAGCAAGGTCGCAAGGATTCTGGGCATCACATCGCAAACCGTCAGAAAATATCTTGGATACAAAGGGGTCCCAGAGCCGATCAAGAAACTAGTAGATCAGAAGGTCATATCCGTCTCAGACGCAAAACGCATAGCACAAATCGCTCCAAGCGTGGAAGACGGAGTGGGGTTTGCGAGAAAAATCGCAAAGATGCCCAAGCTTGAGCGAGAAAGATACTTCACTGCTTTCATCGATGATCCCAAGGCACCTTGGGAATCCCTCAAGAAGAAAGCGACAGCCCTCCGTTACAAGAGAAAGCTCAGCATCTATCTTCCCGAAGTATTTGCTCGTGGAATGGCGAAAGCTTCAGCAGACAGAAAAGAGGAACCGGAATCAATTGCCCAAGCTGCAATCATTACTTGGCTACAAGCTCAAGGGTATGTGTCTTAGATGAATACTGAGACTGCTGAAGCCATTCTAATAGCCAACTTGAAAGGCCCAAGGAGAAAAAGACTGCCGCTGATAGAAATCGCTGAGGCAGTTAGACTCCTAAGAAAGAAATATGGCTCCACCAAGAAACTTGCACAGGCTTTCGATGTATCTCGGCCAATAATCGAGTCTTTCGATAGAATCCTTGACCAACCTACGGCAATCAAACGGTTGATTGCAAAGGACGCGATACTCCTTGATGCGTCCACTAAGTTGGCGAGCATCAAAGACCCACACAGGCGTATCGAACTGGCTAAGGAAATCGCTGGAGAGACAGCCTTTGATTCCAGAGACATTATTGACTATGCAAAGAAACACCCAAGGGGGTCAGCAAAAGAGTGCAAGAGAGCTGTCTTCGCGTCGAAAGAAATCACCCGAGAGTTGCATGTCATTGTTCTGCCATTGGAAGACGAACTCTTCAAAGGTTTCAAGATGGCTGCCACGACAAGAAAGATGCGTCTTGAGGATGCTGGGAAACTCGCGATTAGGGAATGGGTGGAGAGAGAAGAACATTGAGCACAGGACAAACTCAAGACCCAACGAAGGCTCTAATCGACGACCTACAGAAGTCTATCGAAAGGAGGAGCTACCGAGATGGATTGTACCTTCGCAAGCCGAAGATCGATGTGATGCAGCGCCTAGCTTCAGATTATCGTGACTGGTTTTATGCGGAAATTCAAGACCTGCTTACGGTCATCGATAAACTGAGGCCAATTGTAGTGCATCCCACTGTCAATGCGCGCTTACAAGCGGTTGAAACGAATGTGCGCAATATCAATCAGACCTACATGAAGAAAGCGATTAACCCAATGAAGCGACTTGCAGGTAAGGCATCCAAAGCCAAGACGGAGGAAGAGCATTATGGCATGTTCAAAATCGCTTTAGACAGCGCGTGGGGGCTCATTGTTGAACTGCGTGGCATCCGACATGAGTTGGACATAATGGTTACTGGAACGACTGGCACGACCCTACCAACTGCGCCAGAACCTCCCAGAGCTGTCTACACATAACATTCTATGTCATGCATTCGCTTCCGCATGGCGAATACACTTCTATCTGAGGTACTTGACGACGACGGAAGGATTTCGCAAGCCCTCTCAATGTAGGCACGGCGAGACGTTGCTTCGGGAAATGCTTGGAAGACTCCTCTAGAAGCATCGCTCTTCGATACAGTTGCCGGTGGTTCTCATAGAGTTCATGCCAACGATGCATCGTATTGAAAGGGCAGAAAAAACAGCCACTCTTCACAGGAATTGGCAGGCCTTCTTTTTCTATTATCTTCTCACAATCTTCCCGGGTGATCTTTTCGTCAACTAGAGGGTAGACATTCGTAACATAGCCAGCTCTGCTATCCTTCATTCTCTCAAGTTCATCATACGCGATACCAATGTATTGGTACACATGGGCTCCAAGAGAACGGTAGTGTCGGTAGATTGGAGCTATCTTGTAGTCTCTTGTGCACCAACGCCATATTTGCGATGGGATGACCTGTCTCCTTGCGCAATTGTCAAAGAGCGGTGTGTTCATGGAACGAACAGTCTTGACTGGCACATCATGTTTCTTGAGATACTCGTCAGCTACTGACAGGTACCGGTAGGTTTCCGGCATCTCTCCGCCCGTGTCGCTAAATACGACACCATCCACTCTCACCTTCTTCTGCATGAGATATATCATGAGTGCAGTAGAGTTCACGCCCGCGCCATAGCTGAGAATGTGTATAGCTTCCTGCATAACTTATCCTGCCCCTCCTGCCTTTATCCTGCGTCTCCTGCGTTAATAAGTTCTCCTGCGTCTCCTGCAAATGATTCTTAGTCGTTTGCTGAATGTCGAGAATCATCCTAGGATGACTTGGGGGCAGCATTCGAAAGGTGCTCGCTTAGAATGACTCTGACCGTTTCAGGTATTGAGTCCAGCAAGCGTTTCTTGCGTTCCTGTTCCAGAGCCTTCTCCATTTCCGCCGTCATGGAGAGCATGAAGCGCTTCATTGCCATGCGTCGGCACACCTATTGATATCTATTGACACAACGCTAATATATGGCTTGTGCTATCTATTGATATCAATAGGCACAGGATGGTTAAGGATTTGGCGGTTAAGTTGGAAGCGCGGCAGGTTCGGGCTTGGGAGATGCTTTCGAACGGGAATGAGATCAAGCGCATCAACGAGAACGCCTACCGCGTTCACTCACAATCGGGGAACGGCTCGTATCTTGTCGTCCGTGAGGGCATGGACTGGACTTGCGAGTGCCCTGACTTCACTCACCGACAGCTCGCTTGCAAGCATATCTACGCGGTCTATTTCTCGCTCAATTTCCGTGAGCAAGTCACCTCGAAGAACCTCGCGCTTGAAATCACTAGCCCAAATCAAGAACAATGCTCGAACTGTGGTTCGACGCATATTCAGAAGTGGGGTTGGAAGTATCGCAAGGACGGCAGTAAGGTTCAGCGGTTCAAGTGCGTGTCGTGTAGTCACAGGTGGAATGCTAAGACTGAGGGGTTCGAGCACATGAGAGCGAACCCTCACGCGATCACCGTTGCGCTCGATCTATACTTCAAGGGTGTCTCGTTGCGGAAGATTGTTGACCACTTGAACCAGTTCGAGCGTGTCAATGTGAGCCATGTTGCCGTTTTGAAGTGGATTCAGAAGTATGTCGCGGTCATGCGCGACTATGTGGACGCTATGAAGCCTGAACTCTCGCGTGTCTTTCACGCAGATGAAACGAAGATGAATATTCGCGGTCAATGGGTTTGGCTGTGGCACTTAATGGACGGTGACACACGATTCCTACTCGCTAACCATGTCTCGCAAGGCCGAAATGTCACCGATGCAAGAGAGGCTTTCCAAGATGCGAAAGCAGTTGCGAAAGTTGAGCCAAGAGTCCTCTTGACGGACGGACTAGGCTCCTATGGGCCAGCCGCACGACGCGAGTTTCCCGATGCGGTTCATGTTGCAGGTGTGGGATTGCAGGGTCGGTTGAACAACAACCGCATGGAACGCTATCACGGAACACTCAAAGAACGAACCAAGGTTATGCGTGCCCTCAAGAATACTGACACATCGGTTCTGGATGGTCAACGAATCTACTACAACCACATACGCCCACACCAAGGACTCAACGGCAAAACTCCCGGTCAAGCCGCAGGACTCGAACTAGACTTGGGCGTGAACAAGTGGGAATCACTCATCAAAAAGGCGAAAGCCAAGGAAAACCCCCCACAAGTTACCAACGAGGAAAACCAGACTTGACCCCCTATCTAAGTTACCAGAACCGGGTTTGGTGGAGTAGAACAATCGCAGGAGACTAGCCGACTCAGGAATCGGAGTCTCAACCGAGACATATCGCGACTACTTTCGTTGGCCTCTGCCTCCACTGTGGTTCCCTCATTCTTGATCAGGCTCGCCCTTCGCATTGGAGAAGCATGAGCGTTAGAATCGTTCGCTACGTGGTCGAGGCTGACGGCCACATCCAAGTTCTCATCCCATGCAGGCCCTATCAAGCGGCCCTGCGGCTCACGTGAGGGTTTTGCCACGCGATCGGATCGGTCCTCGTGTCAAGATGCGCCTTCCAGAGCCATACATAGCTGGCTTGAGGGCGCTTGCACTGAAACGCGGAATCACGTTCTCCGAATATCTGCGAGATCTGGTGAGGCAGCACTTGATTGAAACGGGGCCCCAATTCGGTGAATCGGGGGTCCGTTTGGATCACTTCATCCGCTCGGTAAAGAAGTTTATTCTTACCTATCGTGAGCTGGTCGTTGTCTCTGCCGGGTTGCCAGCCAAACCGAAGCGTGAGGAGCTTGAACATCTCACATGGGACGCAGTACTGAGAGCCTACGAGTTCGCAAAGAGCGAGGAGGCCGCAGCGCACGCGAAAGCACGTCTGCATGCTATGGAGGTTCTTGCCAACCTTGTCCGTGCTGAGCGTTTGATCCTGCTGGACCAGGACGAGGCGGCTGTGGACGACCTTGTCGAGGAGCTTGAGGAAGGCCTACGTGACATGAGAAAGGAGATCAAACAACACGCCGAAAACACAACGCCCGCTGAGCGGTGAGCAACCTGTAACGGCGCCTTCCGTTAGGTGCAATCAACCGCGAGCTATTAACGATGGTTCTTAGTGACCTGAGGGGATAACGAGCAAGTATTGTTCGTAGCTCAGGGCGGGTCGGAGCCCCGGTCCAGTCCCTAGAAGCATTGCCTGAACCATTCGTCAGCAACCGTATTGCTTGCACAGTTTGTAACATCAGGTGTTGCGACTGCTTATACGATTACACAGACAATCGTCCTAAGGGAACAACCGTCACTTGGCTCAGCTCTCTTGGATCGGAAGAGTCTGCCGGGGATCAGGTGGCCGAAGGTAGGGTTGCCTTGGAGACAAGCATACGCCGCCTTAACGTATTTCTTGTCCCAGACTTCCGGAACATCACTCAGGTACTTATGCTCCCATTTGGTCAACCGATCACCCTTGATCCAATCGTTCTTTTGCTGTCTTTCAACAAGCAAACATGTTAAACCAGTTTCGGTCGTCTCTTTCCGTCCGTTGGATTCACCTTGCGGGATATGAGTTGAGTTGATTCCGTGCTCTCGGTATGACCTCGTCTGATCAGAATGCGGTACCAAACGTTTTCAGGAACGACTCACCGGAAGAGAACGGTCACATCAGCGTCATGATTCCGTATCCGACGTATCGGAGGATTCTCGCCTACTTGGAAGCCATCAGCAGCTCGCTCAACCCTGACGAGTTGATCGCCAGCATCCTGGAAGGCTGGGTTAGGAAGCTGAACCTATGAAGATCAAGCTGACTCATCCAGAAACCAACAGGGTCCTCACGAACCCGCGCAACCGCGGCTGAAAACACTCTTTGAGGGTCAAGTCGGATAGCATAGAAGAGATTCAAGCTTGGAGACATTAACCTTGGAATGTGGTAGCCCGGGGGAGATTCGAAGTCGGGCTTGAAGTCTCCCGTCGGCAGGTTTCTTCTCCTTCGAGCGGGATCCAGAGCCATCTAGTGGCCTCTTTGGTCTGGCGCCATTGCTATGCCTAGTCCAGTAGGCTGTTTGACCGCTACACCACCGGGCTACACGCAGTTGAGAACGCGCGTGTCCGTAAAAACCTTGACCCCTCGACGCGCCATGTAGCTTTCCGTCCTCGAATCAACAGTTGAAAGCGAAATCATCGGTGGTGAATCGTTCTCTTGTCCGTGTCTTGAGGGATCTTGGAAACCTTCAGGAGAAACCGCCTTTTTCGTTAACAGGCGTGCGTTTTTCGCTCATACTAAACCTTAAAAGCGGAAAGCATGCGTAACGAAATCCATCGCAACATATTCGCGAGCAAGACTAGATCCGGGAGAAATCTGAACTCAAGATGGCAAATTCTAGGAAGATTCACAGTCCGTTCCTACCCAAGAAATTCTTCGTTACGAGTGGAGTGGCAACCAGCTCTGTCTCACCGCTCAACGCCTTCGACGCCGCTCTGGCGAAGGCGAAGATTGCGCAGTGTAATCTCGTGAATGTCTCATCGATTCTGCCCGCTGACTCGACCATGGTGGAGAATGAGGAGATTCCTGCAGGGACCATAACATTCGCTGTCATGGCAAGGATGGATGGAGACCCAGGCGAGACCATCGGAGCAGGCGTCGCATGGGTTTGGGGCACCACTACTTCTAGTCAACGATATGGAATGGTTGCAGAAGCCCATGGCTACAAGGACAAAGAATCAATCGACAAGGAACTGAAATGGAAGCTCCAAGAAATGGCTAAGATAAGAGAGCTCAACATCGAGAGCATTCAGACGCGATCAGAATTCATCGAAGTCCCGAAAGGCAAGTACGGCAGCGCAGTTGTGGCCGTTGTTTATTGTCCATGGAACGAGTCATCTATATAGACTCTGCAGGTATGCCCAGTATCTCTAGGGAAGTCTTAAGACCGTTCCTGCTTGAGCCTCGTGCGGATCTCGCATGAAATTCTCGGCCTTGCAGGTAGCAACCGCCGCCCTAAATGCGGCACTCTACGCCGCTCTGGGAGCACTCTGGACACTGCTGCCGCTCACTATGTTCGGTGTGAGGTTCTGGCCTCAGGTCTTCGTTCCAGGTGCTTTCGCTGTTCTCTTTGGTCCCTGGGTCGGCGGCGTAGGCGCCGCAGTTGGAGTATTCATTGCCGACGTCATCTACGGCCACCACGATCCGCTGCTGAGCCTTCTGGTCGGGGTCCCTTCAAACTTCGCATGCTTTGGCATAATCGGGTACTTGTCTCGTAAGAGATTCCGGGGAAACGGGAAACTCGCCATGGTTGCAGCAGGGATCTTGATTCCGATTGCGATCGTTGCCTATGCGCTCTATGCGCTTTCAGGATCGACGATAACCACTCTAGCTACGCTTGGCGTTCTAGTAGTGGCTTTGGTTGCCGTCCCATACCTGGCTCGCTCGTCTTGGGCCAATGTTGAAGCCGCGTCGTCGATTGGGCTAGGAGTCGGAAGCACGATCATAGGAATCGGAATAGTCACCTACAGCTCCATTTTTGTCATGCCTCAGGTGTTGGGACTTGGCTCTGGACCGTTGCCCTTAGTGTTCGCAATCGGTACAACGCTCTGGACCTACATGTCCGAGATTCCGTTTCTGTTGGCACTCACCCCTCCGATAGTCAGGGCTGTCGAAGCAGCATTCCCGAGTCTCAAGATTCTGCGGACCTCTGGAAGCAAGGATAGCAATGCCTGAAGCAAGGGCTTTCTCACCTGCGGGGATCTCGAGCTTCTTCGAGATCAAGGACAGGCGGCCCGACGGCCGACGGTTCAAGAATCCGGCTCGCGCTGGAGCGAGAGGAGGAGGCATCGTGGTCTCACGAGGGATTATGACAAAGCTCCGCCTGAAGCCCGCGGGCAAGTCGAAAGTCGTAGTGCGAATAAACGGTAGAGTTGCTCGCAACGCCAAGACGACTATCTCCACAGTCTCGAGGCTACTTGCACTGAGCCGTGAGAAGTATTTTGTGACGGTCGAGCATAATGTTCGCATCCCCATCGGTGCAGGTTACGGTGCCAGCGCGGCCGGGGCTCTTTCCGCTGCTCTTGCATTCGCAGAAGCTGCAGGCTTGGGACTCTCGGTGAACCATCTTGGAACAGTAGCTCATCTTGCAGAGATCGCCAGCGGAACCGGGCTCGGGACCGTAGGGCCCATTCTTACCGGTGGTTTCGTCATCACCAAGAAGGCCGGCGCCCCGGGCATTGCAGTGATCGACAGGCTTCCAGTCTCGCCGAGACTCAAGGTGGTCTCAGCTTGTTTCGGCCCAATATCTACCAAAGCCGTTTTGCGCTCAAAGAGAGTCAGGGAAAGAGTCAACGCGCTCGGAAGGTCAGCCTTTCGGTCGATTGCGAGTAACCCCACACCACGGAATTTCATGGAAGCATCAAAGACATTCGCCATTGCACTTGGCCTAATGGATCGCCGAACCGCCCGGCTTTTGGATCTAATGAACGATGCAGGAGCGATTGGCGCCACTCAGAACATGGTTGGGCAGGCCGTCCACGCAATCGCCGAAGAGGACATAGCCCATCGTATTGTCACGCTCGCGAAGAAGGAATTCCCGAGGGTGACGGCTTTCTCATGTGACATTGACTTTGTAGGAGCGCGACTCTTATGACAGGGCCCAAAAGGACCTTTCCGGAAGTTGCAGTTGGAGGAACATTCGATTCCCTTCACAGGGGCCACAAGATCCTTCTCAGAACGGCCTTTCGTGCAGGCGACAAGGTCCTAATCGGACTCAGCAGAAACGGCTTCGTGCGACAGCTAAGGAAAGGTCATCGAGTTGACCCTTACCCGGAGAGAAGGCACGAGCTACTCTCATTCCTCGAGAATGAAGGGCTTGACGAGAGAGCAAAGATAGTCCCCCTTGACGACCCCTACGGCCCTGCAATCAACGATTCAACAGTTCGTGCACTTGTCGTGAGCAGAATGACGAAGAAGATGGCGGAGAGGATCAACGCCATCAGGAAACGGCGTGGACTGAACCCTCTACGCGTTGTCTCTATCAGAATGGTTCTAGCTGAAGACTTCAAGCCTATCTCTTCAACACGCATTCGGGCAGGAGAGATAGATCAAGAAGGCTATCTTGCCCACAATCACAAGCCGCGCCATGCGCGACTTCGCCGCTAGCACCGAGCACTATCTACGTTTTCTTCTTCTCTTACGTTTCGTGGGCAGCTCGCCGAACCTCTCCAGATCCCTCCTAGAAGCCCTCTCAACGAGCAGGCGACGGCCTTCCGCTCTTACTCTCACCCTGACTAGCCTTCCGGCCAGGGGGAAGGCCGAATCGCACGTCAGCTTCGTCGGAAGATAGATTCGCGGCGATTCGTACGTTTTTCCGTTTCTTCCTCTTTTTCTCGTTGCGACGTAATTTGCTAAAACTTCGAGCAATTCAATCATCTCGCAATGGGTCGTAGTTTCCGTTCCAAAGTGTGACGGAATTCGGAACGCATAATGGAACGCACACATAAATCATTGATTTGGCATACGCTGTCAAGGTTCTGGCCTATTCTGGTGTCAATTTGACAAGATTAAAGAGGGGTGAGCAAGAGGGTAGTGGGCGTGTGGTTTCGATTGCTGAAGGTCAACGTGTTTGTAACGAACCTCTCGGGTGAGCGTCTATGGGATGTTGAGAGGGAACTGCCATCTCAGATTCAGATAGCTGTGAACATCAACATGCTCGGGATGGAGGAGCAGACTGACGGGAGCCTGCAAGCTCCATTCATCTTCACGGTCAACTTTACGCCTGCGATCGCCCAGATCAGCATTAGGGGACGTGCACGGGTCCAGGGCGAGAGAGATGAAGTTCAGAAGATGCTTCAGGAACACAAGCAGCAGAAGTCCCCTCCTGTGCAGATTGTCCAGGCGGTGTCAAGTACTGCAATCGCAGAAGCAATTCTGATCTCGAAAACTATCGGAATTCCACCACCACTGCCTCCGCTTCCAGGTCCGGCAGCTTCACACGCGCCGGTGAAGACCGAAACGAAATACACCACGTAATCCAATAAACTGGAGCGTTCCGGAACAATCCAAAAAATCGAAACCTCAAAGTCGGCCCCACAAGCCCAGCCGTCAAGAGGAGTTGTCGACCAATCCGACTACCTTCCCAGACTCAATGCTCTCTGTACCAAGGAACTTGCCAAACACTTCGACTGCGTAGAAGACTGTTCGGCTAGGCCAGTTCTCCTCTAGGTATCTCGACAATCCTCTCACGCCAGTATCGAGCCAGCATTTCTAGCCTGTTCGAGAACTTGTCGCTCAGCTGCGCGGGCTCATTCCTTCTCGCACGGCTCAGAAGACCGCTCCTCAACAGTGACTGCCATGTCTGGCTTAGAGTTCTGGCAGAGCAATGCTTCTCACGAATTAGTCTTGGTGCTAGGTCTTTGTAGAGTTCAACTCTGCTCAGCTTGCCTCGGCTCATTTCGCGAAAAATTGCCTCCGCCAGTTCTGCCTTTCGCGGATTGTATGGAAACAGTATACTGCAGAATATCTTGAGGTCGCCTATGCTCGTTCGATCAGCTTCGATCCTGGGAGTCACGAAACCGTGCTTCTTCATGTACTCGGCCCAGTATTCCTTGTCCTTTGCCGTCTCGGGAATTGCCATTCGCAATTACCCCATAGTATAGAATGGTGGGAGGCCGCATAAGCATTCCCATATGGGGTAAGTGGGCTCTCCGTTGTGCCAAAACATGATGGTTGCCTGTTAGCAATGATACTGAAGCCGCTGAATTACCCCACTATAGATAATAAAGCTGCATTTGTCATGCCAACCAGACAAGTGATCTCTGCTGCTCGAAAACCAACGGTGTCATTCCCCCTCTCGCTGGTGTCATACGCCCTGGCGATCGTGTCCTACGATCGTTATGGGTTCTTGTTGATCCTTAGCGCGCCGCTTCGGAAGGCCTCTGGGCTCCAGCCAATGAGGTCTCAGTCTGTCCGGGTGTGAAGGATCATTCAAGAAAGCGAAATGCTTGGACTTGATCGTTGGCATGGAGCCAAGATGCCTTCTGATAGCAGAGGGCTTAGTTGGTCGGAGGATCCTTCTCTACTGAGGACCGGAGGGCTTTCGTCCGAAGCGAGGCAGAAATCGCTTGGTTGACGAATCCAGCCTTTGCCCGATTCGTTGTCCTTTCTCTGCAACGTGGACAAACAACCGGTTCTTCTTCATGAACCAGTTCTCCACCTGATACGTGGTGTCGAGGTCTGCGAATGACATGATGCGCCTCAATTCAGATAGTACGGCGGAGCGAAAGCGAGAACGATTGGACAGGTAGGCGAAGTATCCCGTTGCACCCATGAAGAGGACAGGGGAGACAGTCAAGCGTCCCAGGAAGATCAGTCGATGATCGGATGAAAAGATGCCCCTAGAAGTTCTTTCGAAGACGCAAACCGGGATCCGACGCGGCGCCCACAGCATCTGACGAAGTAGCATCTCGACGCCTAGATCACTAACCGATGATCGACATCTTAAGCACTATTCTAGGGGTCGACTGTGTCCTTATGCTTTCGCCGGTTCAGAGGGTTTTGCGATTATCTCGCTGACGTATAGTTCGAAGAAATTGTTCGAGTGAGCAGGCCGAACGACTAGCGCTGTGTCCGCTCCTTTGCCGGTTCCAGCGATGGCGACAATCGGCCGGTCCACAGGAATCTCTCCGGCGTCTGCCGCCATGATGGTGATCTCCAAGCAGACCTTTGTACCCTCGCCGAACAGTCTCAGAGTGTCCGCTATCAGTTCCAAGGGGCCTATGGTGTCACGCTTGGTTCTGATTGCTCGCTCGACGCCTGAGAACGCATGCCCGGCTGTCACAATCTGGGCGCCTGATGCGCGAATAGCCTTCTCGTTCTCAGGCGTCATCTCCTGAGACCCAGGGGTCTGAAAGCCGGCGTGGTGACGGACCACGATCAGCCTGAATCCTTTGAAGATCTGGCAAGCCCTCACACCTGTCCGACCAGTTGTTGAAGCTACAACAACGTCGCGGATCCCTAGTGATTCCGCTCCCTCTTTCGCGCAGAGGAACGTGGCTTCTGTATCAGCCTCGCCCGGAGTTTCATAATAGGTGATTGTCTTCTCTTTCAACGTCATCATTCTCTTTGCCTTGACCAAGCATTCCTCACAGGTTCCACTCACGATAACCTTTTCGGGACGTTCGGATGTTTGGCCGGAATTGGCTGTTTTCCCATTGTTGGCCAACGTAGGGGAGTTATCTTAGCCAAGGAAGCTCAGAGCGACCGCGATCAGGCCCCCTAGAACGACAGAGATGACGACTCTCGCGTTGAACTTCTTGTGTGCTTCTCCTAGAAGGTCTCCCGCGCCTATGTAGATGAAGTCGCCAGCAACGAAGGCTATTGCCATCGTGTAGAGGTTAGCCGGTATGAAGGCTGCTAGAGCAGATCCGATCGGATACATGGCGCCAGCGATCAAGAGAAAAAGGATGATTCGCCAAAAGCGAAATCCCGATCTGGTTGCGAGTGCTGCTGTCGTGAAGCCTTGGGGGATTTCGTGAGCGATTACCGCCAGAGTGATTACAAAACCAAGAGACGGATTTGTCGCGTAACCGACCGCGATACCTATTCCGTCAACGATGTTGTCCGAAGCCATTCCAACGATGGCTATCCAGTCCACGGTGTGAGTTTCGCACTCCGCTTCGCCGCAAGAGTGGAGCATTATCACCTTCTCGACCAAGTAGAAAGCGAAAAAGCCCAGGACAATGACTAGTGCATTTGTTGAGACATCGGCCTCCGGGATCAGTTCTAGGAACGCAGCCGATACCAGAATCCCCGAAGCAAACCCCACAGCATACCGGGTTTGGATGGATCGAAATCTCGACTTGAGAAAGAGCATCGCTCCGCCAAGGTCAGAAATCGCCGCCAACAACGCAGATACTGCCACTACTAGCACGAAGGAGTACGGCAACCCTTGTCAGGCCAAGTCATGTCCCGACCGGGCATATCTCGATTCTGTATGATACTGTGGCAATCACGGCAAGGTTCTTGAATCGCGAGGCCTATGCGAGACCCTAGCGCTTCGTTCGGACGGAGATGGTTCCAACGAGTCAAGCAATAGACCGAGTCTTCCTTTCCAGACTGCCGAAAAAGAAGCTTCTCGACCTCATGTACTTCCAGATTCGGAACATCTGGCGCGTCGACGGCCTCTATTTCTTAGGCATCGAGAAGGAGTTTGGCACTCAAGCGGCTTCCAAGATTGATGAGGAATGTTGGAGGATCATGGGAACTCTCGAAGCTCGTCAGCTCAAGGATATCCTCCAGGTGAAAGAATGGTCGGTTCCATGGATCATCCGGGCGCTGAGGCTCACCAGCTGGGCAATGGACCAACAACACAAGAAGGTAGTAGCACAGAAGGACCGGGCTCTGCTCAGGGTGGTGAGTTGCGGCACACAGTTGACGAGACTCAAGAAGGGCTTGACGGAATTCCCTTGCAGACCTGTTCGTGAGGGGTATCTAAAGGCATTCGTGAAAGAACTGAATCCGAATGTTGAAGTCACGTGCAAGGTGTGCCCTCCGGGTCCGCACTCCAATGAGACTTGGTGCGAGTGGGAATTCACAAGACGACAATGAGTTACAATGATGCTAGATTCTCTGCGTCATCAACAAAAGCCTGCAACGGTCAGGGAGCACATGCGCCCAGAGTAGCGCTACAATGGCTTCTTTTCGAAGCTTCCCGCGCTATATAGAAAAAGTTGAGCGTTCTTAATATGGAGCCTTCTATGTAGACGGCTCGGATTTCAGGGGACTAGTATTTGCTTCACGAGGTAAGGTGGCATGGGCGTGCCGGGCAAGGGGTCATCACGTCCAGTAGACTGCTTGCTCAGGCCGCCCTTCTTGAGGGAAAACACGTACAAGCATTTCCTGAGTTTGGACCTGAGCGACTCGGTGCCCCAATATCCGGATTCACAAGAATCAGTGACGACATCATAGAGACTAGAAGTCAGATCTACAACCCCGGATTCGTCGCTGTGCTGGATTCGTCGCTCCTCAGCATGGTCAACGTGACCAGAGGGCTCTTGGAGAAAGGAAAGGTCGTCTTGAACTCTCCAAAACGCTCGGCAGAGATTGCGACGAAACTTTCTTTGGATGAAGACCAAGTTCGCACCATAGACGCGACCCATCTGGCGATGGAAATAACCGGTCGGCCAATCGTCAACACTGCGATGCTCGGAGCTCTAACAAGGGTCGCACCGCTCGCTTCTCTCCGTTCAATAGAGGCCTCAATCAAGGAGCGTTTTCCGGGAAGCCTTGGAGAGAAAAACATCGAACTAGTGCGGCGAGTTTATGACATGGTGAAATAGGACATGAGTGCAGAAGAAAGCAAACCTGGATGGACTTCGCTTCCGATCGGCGCGGTGCTCCTAACCCCCGGTTCTGCGGAACAGAACAAGACTGGAACTTGGCGGCTCAAGCGTCCCGTTTTGGACGCGAAGAAGTGCACGAACTGCCTCCTCTGCTGGATCTACTGCCCTGAGCCGGCCATCATGCGAGGTGCGAAAACGATCGAGTTCAGCTATGACTACTGCAAAGGATGCGGTATCTGTGCGACAGAATGTCCGACGAAGGCAGTCTCGATGACGGAGGAGACCTAGAATGGCGAAAGTGGTTTCGCAGAAGATCGTTGGGATGAATGGTGATGAGGCTGTTGCTTTCGCAGCCAAGCAAGCGAAAGTTGACGTTGTCGCAGCCTATCCGATCACTCCGCAGACAATCATGGTAGAGAGATTCAGCGACTACGTAGCAGATGGAGAGGTCGACACTCAGTTCGTCTGTGTAGAGTCTGAGCACTCGGCGCTGTCGGCCTGTGTGGGGTCGAGCCTAGCAGGGTCACGAGTCTTCACCGCCACATCAAGTCAGGGTTTGGCGTTGATGCATGAGGTGCTCTATCTCGCCTCAGGCCTACGCACTCCTATTGTGATGGCTGTTGCGAACAGGGCTCTCTCTGCCCCAATCAACATTCACAACGATCACTCTGACATGATGGGCTCGCGGGATTGCGGCTGGATCCAGATCTACGCTGAGAACGCGCAAGAAGCATACGACTGGACACTTCAAGCCTTCAGGATCGCAGAGGATCACAACGTCTCACTCCCGGTAACTGTGAACTTGGACGGATTCACGATCTCACATGCGATGGAAGGGGTCGCGATTCTTGAGGACGGCGAGGTCAGCAAGCTAGTGGGCAAGAGGCAACCTAAGTACAGACTCGACCCAGACAACCCGATGACTTTCGGTGCACTCACACTCCCGGACTACTATTCGGAGTTCAAACGTCAACAGGTCGATGCAATGGACAAGACACCGCCTGTGATCGCAGCCGTTGCTGATGAGTTCAAGAAGGTCTCAGGCAGACAGTACTCAGATGTTTCCTGCTTCAATGTCGAGGACGCGGAAGCAGTAGTAATCTGCATGGGCAGCATCGCCGGTACAGCCCGGACCGTTGCGACAAGGCTGCGCCAGCAAGGGAAACGAGTCGGCGTACTAAAGATCTGGCAGTACAGGCCTTTTCCCACAAGAACAATAGCAGAGCTTCTGTCCAAAGTGAAATGCACAGGTGTGATCGATCGAGCTGTGTCATTTGGAGCACCTTACGGTGCCCTCTGCAGTGACATCGCTTCAACCAAAGTTCAGACCCAGATTCAGACGAGAATACTCAACGTCGTCTGCGGC
The DNA here is from genome assembly GCA_022865625.1 of Candidatus Bathyarchaeota archaeon. The sequence continues at coordinate 4,064 of JALHTB010000168.1, read as the reverse complement.
CTAGGTGGCAGAGACGTGAAACCTACTGACATTGAACAGGTGTTCGAAAAGGCGCTCCGATGCGCGGACGGGACGCCTGTTGATACATCAGTATCCTATCTGGGGGTGAGGCAGTAATGGTTGCGCTGAAAGAGCTTCCGACGAGAGAGCTGTTCGGGCCTGGTCACAGGATGTGTACAGGATGTGGCCCTGCAGCGACAGCACGCATCACCATGAAAGCCCTAGAAAGGCCGGCCATTATTGTGAACGCCACCGGATGCCTTGAGGTTGCCAGCACAATCTACCCTGACACGGCATGGAAGGTGCCTTGGGTCCACACACTCTTCGAGAATACCGCAGCAGTAGCATCAGGAATTGAGGCTTCCCTACAGGCACAGGGAAGAGCTGATGCAGTCGACGTGATAGCTTTCGGCGGAGACGGAGGAACCTTTGACATCGGAATCCAAGCACTATCCGGTGCTCTGGAAAGGAAGCATGATTTCACGTACATCTGCTATGATAACGAGGCGTACATGAATACAGGAATACAGAGGTCCGGAGCTACTCCTTATGGAGCGGCGACGACGACAACCCCTGCAGGTTCGAAGATCCCCGGCAAGCTGAATCCGAAGAAAGACCTGATCGGCATCTGCGCCGCGCACGGAATAGAGTACGCAGCGACGGCTTCTGTCGCCTTCTGGAATGATTACATTGGCAAGGTTCGACGAGCCACAGCTGTCAAGGGGCCGGCCGTCTTACACGTGCTGGCGCCATGTCCGCTTGGCTGGAGATTCGACACAAGCGAAACCATCAAGCTCGCCAAGCTCGCGGTTCAGACAAGATACTTCCCTCTGTATGAGGTTGAAAATGGGAAGTACAAGCTCAGCATGAAAGTCCCCAAGCCAGTGCCTCTCGAGGAGTTCCTAAAACCCCAAGGGAGATTCAGGCATCTTTTCGCCCCAGAGTTTGCGAGAAACCTTGAGGAACTCAAGAAGCAAGTCGAGAGTAACTGGAACAGAATAGCTCAGCTCTGTGGCGAACCAATAGTCCAGACCCAGCCCGCATCAGGCTGAACAACGGCAAAGAACTTGAAACGATTATATGCAGTTCACATGTGATAGGGACGCCTGAAGCTGAACTTCAATGCGGGCAAAACAAGTCGTCGCCGTGGCTGTGCTTCTGCTGATCGCATTCCTCTTAGTCTTTCCTCCACTCGCGGCAGGCAGCGTGAGAGTATCATTGTCGCCATCTTCGGGTCTTCCTGTGGAACATCTGTATGTTACGATTACCGAGATCAGTGCGCACAGAGCAGACACCAACGCACCATCAGGCTGGTCTCAGGTAACCAATGAGTCAACCCAGGTAGATCTGACAATGGTCGACTCAACTCAGACGATTGCATTAGGTTCTCTATCACTTGGACAATATGACACAATAAGACTGCGAGTCACCAACGCTACAGCCATTGTGAACAACACTTCGAAGGAAGTTCGGCTCGTGTCCACCGTATTCACCGTTCCAGCTTCATTCTTCATTGGATTTGGAGCACAGACCACAGTCACTCTGAAAGTTGCCTCAAATGTGCAGGATTCCTCTGGAGTCATGAACCTGGAACTTACTTTCACATCGGCTGTGAATCCGACACCATGACTGGGCGGCAAGAGCTGAAGCGGGTATGATGCGTGAATTGGCGCGAGCGGAGAGTGGCTGATGTGGGTATACTCGGAAAGGACAGAATCGTTGAACTTGTCAACTCGCTGAAGTGCATTTATCCTTTCGACTTCAACCTGCTCGACGGGGACGGTTACGTTCTCACAGTAAGAGACGAAACTACTCTACACTACCTTGAACACAAGAATTTGATCTCTCATGAGGTCGTCTTTACTCCTCCGAACTACGTTGCTCACCTAACCGCCAAGAGCAAGTACGGCAGAATGGGTCTGTCGTTCCTGAACGCGGCCAAGGTTCACAGTGGATTCGTGGGAAGGCTGGCCCTAGAACTTGTTAACCTGAGCAATGATCGCCAACCTATCACGATCAAACGCGGCGACCCGCTCATGCACGTCGAGTTCATCACAAGAGAAGGCGAGCCATCCCCGTACCTAGGGCCCTATATGTTCCAGTACATGAGCGAAGATGAGGCAACATTATACAAAGGGCTTCTGCGAAAGCACTTCCCAAGCCTCTTCAGTGAAGACCTGCTTGCTCGTATGGTCCGAGACCGTATAGTTTGAAAGTACGACTACTTCCGTTTCCGAGGCAACTGCCTACGTCGCGACCTGTATCGCCAGCTAGCCGCCACAGCCACGACAAAGCTGCCCACAATTACCCCGAGCATAAGTAGCAGCTTGTTTCCGCCCTGCGCCTCCGTCCCTATTGTATTCCCTTCGGCCTGGGCTGGGCCGCTAATGGATATCGTAGCGTTGTACCTGTAGGATGCTTGATACATTGACGGTGTGCCGTCTTGTGGTGTCACGACGACTTTCAGATCCACGGCGGGATCTGCTTCGTTGACCCACGCTGTCGAATCTTCGGTCATGTTGTAGGTTCTCTGCCACTTCTCGATGGGTTCACTGAGGCTTGCGAAGTCAAGGAGGGTTGCGTTCCCTGCCATGTTCAATGCTGGCACTGCTCCTAGCTCCTGTCCTCCTGACAGTAGCATTACCTCGGGAACAGTTGCGTTGAGAGGTGCCCCGATATACTTGACATAGGTTTCCAGCGTGGGCCTAACGTACGCGGCTCCGATTCGGTTGTAACTGAGGTTACCGAGTCTAAGATCACGGGACACATTGAACGAGATCCACGAACAGTTCACGATTAGGAGATCCCCTCTCGACACCGATATTCCGGACACCTCGAAATGGATTGTAGAATTGATCCAGCCCTTGTCCGAGACGATCTCTCCAGAAACCGAGGAGATCGACGCGCTGGGGTCCTTCGCGGTAAGGCCCTCATTCAATGCGCTGGCCAGATCCTCGGCTGACAAGCCTGAAAGTGGCGTGTTGATGCTGGGCATAGAGGTCATGTTTTGAAAGAAATGCAGGACAAGGTTGACTGACGCTTTCTCGTCCTGTATTGAGTACTGAACCGAAGAAGCATACGCGCTAGTTGCAGACCAAGAGAACACCAGTGTGGCTAGTAGATAGATGGCGAGTAACGTTCGGCGCTGCATTTCGGAATCTCCATGGAGTGATTTCGTGATGTGGCGACACCCATTGACCGAGTGGCTATATAAGGTTCAGTTGCTCTGCAACGAGTCCGTTCCGGCGGCCCTCACCTTATTTTGGTGCCGGGTGGTACATCGTCTGGAAGAGTGAGCCACATAGGCTTCCCACGATGATCCGCAGCAAGAAGCATGCATTCAGATCTTACTCCCGCCACGGTTCTGGGTTCCGTGTTGGCGACTACTGCAATAACCTTCCCTTGCAGATCTTCCGGCCTGTAGTATTCGGCACCGCCGACGATCGCATCTGCTGTTCGGTCCCCAAGGTCCATCTTGGCTTTCATTATCTTATTCATGCCGGAGATGTTCTCGATGTTGACAATCCTAGCCGCACGGATGTCCAGTCGAGCGAACTCGTTTATCGATATGCTCATTTCCATCCTGCTTCCTGCAGTTTGATTATCTCTTGTGCTATGGTGACACTTTCAAGCCTTTGACACTCGAATGTCTGGGCTCCGATGTGAGGCGTACATACAGAACATCCGTTCGAGAGTAATGCAAGCTCTTTCTCCCAGTCCTCTTTCGGGGGTTCATCATGAAAGACATCAAGCCCGACGCCTGCCAGTCTTCCTTCCTTGATGGCGGCGAGAAGTGCTTTTCCATCGACGATGTCGCCTCGTGATGTGTTCACCAGTACGGCGCCTTGTTTCATTCGGCGAATTCTGGATTCGTTGACTAGGTGGTGAGTTGACGGGAGGTAGGGAACATGAATCGATACTACGTCTGCCTTCTCAAGCAGGGCATCCAAGTCTGAGGAGACCTCAAACCCTATCTGCCTCGCCTTCTCCGCAACGTCGACGGCATCGTACCCGATGACTCTCATCCCGAATCCGTGCGCAGCAATCCGGGCCACTTCGGAGCC
>JALHTB010000167.1 GCA_022865625.1 Candidatus Bathyarchaeota archaeon | reverse complement strand
CTTCGGACATCTCAACCACATCTGAGCCTACTGTCCCTTCCGGGATTGTCTCATTCGGCCCAGCAGATCCGGTGTGTGCCAGACATTTAAGCTGCAAGGGCTCGCTTACTCCACGACCAGAAGTCGGGAGCTTGCGCTCGCCCAGTTATGGTCACAAGCATCTTCAATGGCGTTCGATGCACAACACCGAAGGCTCAGGACTGCGCTAGGCTTCCGTTCTCGGAATCCATTCATGCTACTTGAACGGGCACGGCTTTCTTGGACCGCATGGTGATTCTTGTGAGGCTACTGAGGACTTCGCTCGCGTCAAGTATCTCAATCAACAAGGGCTTTCCACGCTTGGTGAAATGTATCACAAAAGGTCCCATCTCCTCAGCATAGTCGACTTTACCCTTGCCGACATGGATGAGAAGGGCGTCTGCATTCCTATCGTAGCTTGCTTTCATACCGTACCCTCCTGGCCGGATATATAGTCACGACAGTGATATTTCCATTCTCCTTCTCATAGACGACTCGCAAGACATGCGTTGAGTCTAGCGGGCCGGTCGCCACTAACCTACCTTCCATGTGCGTTCAAGGACGGCTGGTTTCCTAACGATCTCCAGAACGTCCCGCTCTTCAATGTTCAAGCCCAACTCCCTAAAGACTTGCAGTTTGCGTCTTGCATGAATGGTGAATCGAATCAAGGGGCGTGCGCTTCCGCTGCACGTTATCGTGAATGGAGACAGAAATGTTCGAGACCTCTACAAATAACCTTCCGCATACCCTTCTTCCATGCAGTCTAGCAGGGGCGACGGATTCCGCAACATGTCGATGCGGAAGTTTGGGAACCTAGAACAACAACCGATAAATATGGTGGACCGGGCGCACACTTGACTATAGGTTCAAATCACCAACTCGATGTCGACGCTAGACGTTCCACTAATGACTACGTATTAGGCTAGGCTAGCTCAACCAAGACGCATTTGGAGGCGGAGAGGTCTCTCGGGGGAAACCCGGAGCGTTTCGTTGAACGTTTAAAGCGTCAGGCTGCAGTACTACTCGCCGGAGAATACTTGACGCTCGTGCCTACGAATCAGATCTTGAAAGAGATAAGAGTGCTTCGCAAAGAAGTTGAGCGGTTGGAAGGCTTGATAGAGGAGCGGCTGCTCCCGATGTCGAAACCGCTGCCGGATGAGGTTGACACAATCAAACGATACGTCAGAGACAAGAGGACTGGCCGCTTGGAGTTTGAGAGACTGGAGGAGCTGTAGAGGCGTCGACCCTGCAGCGCTATGAAGTCTACTTGGAGAAGAGAACTACTAAGCAACTGGACCAGCTCAGAGAGAATGAGAGACAACGGATACTCGACGCGTTGTACGTCCTAAGGGATTACGGTTTCACGCCAAGATTGGATATCAAGAAACTACTAGGATACAGAAACCACTACAGGTTGAGAGTTGGGGATTTCAGAATTCTATTTGAACTTGAGAAACCACGCACAATCAGAGTCTACGGCGTGCTGCACAGAAGGAAAGCCTACAAGAAGACATAGTGAGAAGCAACGGCATTTTCGAAAGGAAGACTAGTAACCTGCAACGGATCGTCGACTCAAGCCTCCAAGACGGGAGAGACAACCAGACATAGAACCAGGAACCAAAGCTCAAAACATTTTCAATGGTGGACCGGGCGGGATTCGGACCCGCGACCTTCCGGTTCCTCGGGCTGAGTACCTTGCGAACCGGACGTTCTTCGGCCTCTGACGAGCATACCAGGCTGAACTACCGGCCCAACACATCGTCCGAACTGACGTTGTACACCCGCTAATAGCGGTTTCTAGGTCCGTCGTCCGCGACGAGTACGCGATCTTTACGAAGAGGCTGTATCTGTCAGAGCAAGTCTTTAAGCGGACTTCAAGGGTTCTAGCCCACTCATGGGTGGGCCTGTAGCTCAGCATGGTGGAGCACACGGCTGATAAGCGACCGTACTCCGCTTTGCCACCGTGACGGGCCAAAGGATATGTTCCTTTCCCGCGGCATGGGTCGCCGGTTCGAATCCGGCCAGGCCCACCACTTAACAGACTGTTGCTATCATTAGATCAATCGGAAAGAATGAATTCCCTCACAGCACTTAGGTATCTTTCACGTTCCTCCAGCATCGCGACGTGGGCGCTGTTCTCGAAGAGAATAAGTTCTGATCCAGGTATCCCTCTGTGAATGGTCTCAGCAACCTTTGGAGTGACCTCATCATATCTGCCGACTGTGATCAGGGTTGGGACATGGATCTCCGGCAGTCTCGCGGTGATATCCCAGTCCCTCAGGTTTCCCGTGATCGTGAACTCATTCGGTCCATTCATTGTCCAGTATACGTCAGTACTGAGTCCGTTCATGGTTCGTGCGAGTTCTTCAGGCCATTCGGGGAGCCTACACAGGAAGTTCCTGTAGAAGACATCAACAGCCTTCAGATACTCTGGGTTCTGGTAGTCCTCCGTTGCCTCATACTTGGCAAGCGTGTCTTGGACTTCTTTTGGTAGTAGTGTCTTCAGGCGTCTCATCTCTGCGACTGTTTCTCGAACGCTTGCAAGTCCGCTGCTGATGATCAGCTTCTTGATATTCCGCTGATATTTGAGCGCGTACTGTAGTGCTAGGGCACCGCCGTATGAGTTGCCGAAGAGGTTGATCTTGTCAAGTTTGAGTGCTTGCCGTACGCCTTCAACCTCCTCCACGCCACACTCAATAGTATAGTGCGATTTCTCTCGCGGCCTTTCGGATTTACCACAGCCGAGTTGATCGTACAATACGACCTTGACTCTGTCGTCTCCGAGTTCGCCGAGAGGCAGCAAGTAGTCATGCATCGCGCCAGGGCCACCATGCAAACACAGTAGGACATTCTCGCCGTTTCCGAAGACTCTGTAGAACAACTTGAATCCGTTGACCATAACTGGGCGAGCGCAAGCTCCCGACTTCTGGTCGTGGAGTAAGCGAGCCCTTGCAGCTTAAATGTCTGGCACACACCGGATCTGCTGGGCCGAATGAGACAATCCCGGAAGGGACAGTAGGCTCAGATGTGG
>JALHTB010000166.1 GCA_022865625.1 Candidatus Bathyarchaeota archaeon | reverse complement strand
GGGGGCGGCTCAAATCCTTAAAAGAGTTACGTCAACTCCCGCATTATCAGGTCAAAGTCATACAAAGAACAACATGCTTGATCGAACAACTTTGCTGAGGCGACAAGGCTGAGGGCTCGGCACAAGTACCCCATGGTCGCCGCTAATCAGAGAGCATCGCTCGACATGGCTACGAAAAGCCAATTAGAGGGGCAGAACCGCCATTGGGCTTGATGGCCGCCGTAACGTAGAGGAACACAATTCCGCGGACCTTGGTAGCGTATAGGGCTGTGGACCCTAGAGGGCGAGTTCAAATCTCGCCGGCGGCCCTCAACAACATCTCGCGAACCAACATACTCTGCGTTCGATCGCACGTTGGAGAAACGCTAAATCTGCAGCGACGGAGAAATCGGCAGGAGCCCGAGGCGACCAACGTGAGCTACAACTATCGAAAAGTAGCAGGGACACTGGTCTTAGTTGGCGGAGCACAGTTCGTGTTGGGAATGCTGATAGCGGAGGCGATCTATCCAGGCTACAGTATTTCGCAGAACTACATTAGCGACTTGGGGGTTGGACCTGCTGCCAGTGTCTTCAATTCGTCCGTCTTCCTGCTTGGCCTGATGGTGGTCGGTGGGGCTTACTTTGTACACCGTATATTCCGTAATCGCCCGGTTACGACCCTGCTGGTGCTTAGCGGCATTGGCGCAATGGGAGTGGGGATATTTCCTGAAGACTCGCCTGTGATGCATGAGATTGTTTCGGATGTTGCCTTCATCTTCGGGGGACTCGCACCTATCGCGGCCTGCAAGTTGCAGAAGAAACCTCTGAACTATCTGTCAATTGCGATGGGACTACTCTCACTATGTGCACTGATTCTCCTGTCCGCTCAGTACTCCTTCGGCCTAGGCGAACAGTACTTTCTAGGTTTGGGGTCAGGCGGCATGGAGAGAATGATCGTATACCCGATCCTGCTGTGGGAGACTGCCTTCGGAGGCTACCTGATAGGCTCTTCCTGATCGGATTCGGATGCAACTCCGAGGCGAGTCCGCGCCAAGTCATCCGAAGGACTGGATTTCTGACGTGTCACTTCGGAGTGATGGCGGGCTTCGTGGCTCTGTCGAAGTAGATACTCTTCCCGGACGCGGAGACCGGAATCCCCATCACGACACTTGATCCGGGGAGATATCCCAAGCGTTTGGCCGCTGTTCCCGCCCGGAACATGATTCGATTATCGACGTTGAGATCACTCGCCGTCTTCGCAGCTGACCCAAGAGCGATTCCAAGATCGAGCGCCTTGAAGACACAGTTGGGTCCCTTGAAGTCGAGGCCTGAAGCCTCAGTCGTCGCTTCGAACTCTTTGCACGTAGAGTGACCGCAGGCGCCACAGGATAGGCCGAAGCTCTTCCTGCCGTTTACGCCTGCAAGTAGGAGAGCTTGTGATTGCTTTACGTTGTCGGCATCGCGTCTGAAGCCATCGATCTTCCGTTCTTCAGCAATCTTCTCCATTTCCGCCGCGATCTCGTCTTTCTCCTCGCCGGTGACAAGGGCGGTTTCGATATCGTCCACGCCACCTGATTTTGGTGCCGTGCGACAGGAAACCATCATCAGAGTAGCTGCATGCAATAGTCCATCAGTTTCAGCTTCCTTGCTCGTCTTGACTGGCATGTGAATTCACTTCCTGCAGATGTGTCTCCGAAAGGTTAAAAGTGCATTTTCCTCGTATCGGCTCGGTAGGGCCGGTAGTTCAGCCTGGTATGCCCGTTGACGGGGCCGAAGAACGTCCGGTTTGCATGACACGGTAACCAAGAAACCGGAAGGTCGCGGGTCCGAATCCCGCCCGGTCCACCATCCGAATATATATTAGGCTGGCAAATAACTCGCCCTAGATTCCTCGGCATCATGACGGGTTAGGCGCCTAAACCTCATCGGGTTAAGCGTCATGAATTGGGGTTGATCATAATACACATCAGCCAACTAGCGTTGCTCCCAACGCTGATGAGCTCGGCATGTTACACGTCCAAGCAAGCTGGACCTGGTCTAGTACATGACACAGTATCGGGTGGCGTAGTAGGAAATCAGCCTCCGAAGGGCCAGACTGGTGTGGGAGACTACTCCGGTGCTGAGAAGGTCTTAACTAGGAATTCATGTCGACTAGTTCCTTGAGGCGCGTGAGTGGGGCCTCCCACCCGTTGCGCCCAATAAACCCCGGAGTAGGGAGGTAAAGATATGCGAAGAACGAATTCCGCCTTTGTGACTTTGACTGCGGTGTTCGCAGCTCTCTATACGGTTGGCGTCGTTTTTCTCGCACCAATCAGCTTTCAGATGTTTCAAGTGAGAGTAGCTGACGCGCTCCTGCCTCTCTCGATGCTGTTTGGCTGGCCTGCGATCGTTGGCTTGACGATTGGAGCTGTAGTGGCTAACTCTTTCGGCGGTCTCGGACCTATTGATGTAGTTGGTGGCGCGATCGCGAATTTCATTGCTACTTTGGCTGCATGGCAGGTGGCGAGAAGTAGGAGCGCGCCCTGGGCGTTTGTTGGAGTTGTCCTCCAGATACTGATAGTCACTCTGACAGTCGGCAGCTACCTGAGTTTCCTCTTTGCTATGCCTTTGGAAATCGGATGGCTTGGGGTGCTACTGGGAAGCATTGTCGCGATCGGCCTTCTCGGATCGCTGCTCTTCTTCGCTCTGTCGAGGATGCGAATACTGACTCTGCTGAGATCCCACGGAATAACGGTGTACATGACAAAGGCTGAGAAACAAAGGGGTTGACACTCAACCTCTCATGGCTGGGAATAGGACGGGCGCCATGCTATGATGCAGGGAGGCCACCGCAACTCGCCTCCTTAGTGGCACAAGAATGGTCGTCGAATTAAGCGCCTAAACCGTCATCAAGTTAAGTCAGAGGCATGGAGAAGGGTTACGGCTGGCTTAGGAATTATTTGCCGGCCTAGAATATATATGAATATCAACCACTGGGAGAAGGGTTCTGTCAGTAGCGAGCGTGCATCTGAGGTCGTATCAAGCGATTGTAGATTTCTTGGACCTTGTCCATGGTACCAGTGCTCAGCGGCGAGAGCGTCGCCGCCTCCAAGTTCTCGTCGACTTGCTCTGGTCGTTTTGCACCAGGTATCGCACATGTGACGGCATCGAACATCAGGATCCAGCGCAGCGCAATCTGGGCCAAGGTTGCTCCTTGGGGTACTATCGCTTTCAACTCCTCGGCGGCGCGAAGGCCGGCCTCGAAATCGACGCCTGAGAAAGTCTCTCCCGCATCAAACGCCTGACCGAACCGGTTGAAATTGCGATGGTCATCCTCGGGGAACTCTGTTTGGGAGGTCATCTTGCCAGTTAGTAAACCGCTCGCTAGTGGAACACGCGTAATGACTCCGACCTTTCGCTTCTTCGCTTCAGGAAAGAACTCTGTGGCAGGTTTAAGACGGAACATGTTGAAGACTATCTGCACGCTTTGGAGATCAGGGTACTCTATCGCCTTAAGCGCCTCACGGACCTTCTCGACACTGACTCCGTAGTATCTGATCTTTCCCTTCTGTTTGAGTCCGTCAAGGGTCCTGAATACTTCTGGACGGTAATAGACTTCTGTTGGTGGGCAATGTAGCTGTAACAGATCGATTGAGTCCACGCCAAGATTTCGTATGCTCCTGTCCACGAAGGACTCTAGGTTGCCTTGGTTGTATCCTTCTGCTGCATGAGGAGAGAGTCTTCGACCTGCTTTCGTGGCAACGAAGATCTCCTCCTTTCGCTCTTTCAGCAGACGTCCGATGAGCTGCTCGCTGTGTCCGTCCCCGTAGACGTCCGCGGTGTCGATGAAGTTCACTCCGAGATCGATAGCATGATTCAATGCGGCATAGGATTCTCTGTCATTGATATGCCCCCAGCCGCCGCCAATCGCCCAAGCGCCGAAACTGATCTTCGAAACTCGCAGGTCAGTCCTGCCAAGCTGACGATAGTCCAAAGAATCAAGACCCATTACATTATTACTGATACAGGCATAGCCGATTAGGTGACCCTCAAGTCCTCAAACAGTCTCTCCAAGTTGATTGTTGGCTTGCCTGTTTCGCTGCGGATTGTCTGTTTGGATGGGGGCCTGGCTCGGTAGTCTTGTATCCGCTGACTGATTCGATCTTCGAAAGTTGGAGCCAGCTCGTCCTGATAAAACACGCCTACTGGGATTCTGTCGCCCCATTCTCTGGATTTCGCTAGAGCCTGGTCGATCTTCTTGACATCTTCGTCGGGACTGTGAACGACTGGATCGTAACCACTCTGCTCCAGTACGTAGTACCGGGGGACTGGCTTCCCAGTCTTGGGATCAGGTCTGTCCTCGCCTGAGTACCATTCTTTCGTGTTGATGTCGTTGTATGTCGGGCATGGTTGGAGTATGTCCAGAAGTGCCAAACCTCTGTGTGTGATGGCTCTCTTCATCAGTTCCTTGAGATGAGGAACATCGTATGCATATCCTCGCGAGACAAAGGTGTACCCTGCCACCAAGGCGAGAGCGATGGGATTGACTGCCGCTGTGATATTCGGCGACGGTATTGCCTTCGTCTTCAATCCAAGCTGAAGTGTAGGTGACGCTTGTCCTTTCGTGAGCCCGTAGACGCCGTTGTCATGGATCATGTAGGTCATGTCGATGTTGCGTCTTCCAGCGCTGATGAAATGGCCCATGCCTATCCCGAGGCCATCACCGTCTCCACCCATCACTATGACCTCTAGTTCGGGGTTCGCGAGCTTCGCTCCCGAGGCAAAGGGTACTGCCCTACCGTGTAGCGTGTGGACGCCGTTCACATTTACGAAGTGTGGGGTCTTGCCTGAGCATCCGATCCCGGAGAAAATCGCCACCTGATGTGGGGGAAGCTTCAGCTCTGCAAGAGCGATCTGGAGCGCCGAGAGTATCCCGAAATTACCACACCCAGGGCACCAATCGTTATGCACGTCCGATCTGTAGTCAGTCGCCTTAAGAGCCATGCATCAACACCTGCCTCTTCGTGCTTTTGCCCGACAGCACATTCCTGATTGCATCGTAGACTTCATCGGAAGTCATCGGCCGGCCATTGTACTTGAGGATAAGATCGTGGATGGGTATTCCTGTCTCTTCTCGAACTATGCCGGCGAGCTGGCCTGAGTAGTTCATTTCAACATCGATGATCTTCTTAGCTCTGCCGAGGAGTCTTGAGACATCCTCGGTTGGGAAAGGATGGATCAAACGAACTTGAAGGAAGCTGACATTGATTCCCTCAGCCTTTAGTCGGTTCTGTGCCTCGATAATCGCGCCCTTTGGAGACCCCCAACTAATCACAGTCGCCGCGCCATCTTCCTCGAAGAAATTGAGCTTCTCTGATGCGGGGATCTCCCTTTCAACAAGTTCGAGTTTCCTCATGCGTTTCTCCATCATCTTCGTTCTATTCGTCGGGTTTTCACAGATGTGTCCACTTTCATCCCGCTCGTCGCCGGTATTCCAGAACACCGTTCCTGCGGTGCCCAACGGAATTCTTGGCGAAATCCCTGACTCTGTCAGTTGGAAGCGCTTGTATTGGCCCCGCTCTTGCACGAGTCTCTGCAATTCAGTCGGGTCAAGCAGTTCGCCTCTATCTATTCGCATGTTCGAAATGTCGAAGGGGGGATACGTGTTGCTACTGTTGGCTAGGGCTTTGTCGATGAGATGTATCACAGGCATCTGGAAGCGTTCCGCATAGTTGAAGCTGAGCGCAGCGTCGTAGAAGCATTCCTGAATGTCCCCTGAAGCCAGAACTATCCTGGGGAATTCTCCGTGGCTAGCATGGATAGCGAATCTCAAATCGTCTTGTCCATGCCTTGTGGGAAGTCCGGTGGACGGCGCGCCTCTTTGATAGTATGTGATGACCAGAGGAACTTCGTTCATCCCTGCCCACCCCAGCCCCTCAACCATGAGTGAGAATCCTGGCCCGGATGTGCAGGTTGAGGCCCTAACACCTGTGAGTGCTGCTCCTGATGCCATGTTGATGGCAGCGATCTCATCCTCGGTTTGCACTATCACAATTGAACCGCCTTCTCGTGCTAGCGGCTCTTCCCCGGACTGAGGTGTGTGCGCTTGGTCCGGGACTGCCAAGTCCAGCTTCTCATTTGCTTCGAGGTACTCGCTCTCGTCGGCAGCGGGAGTGATTGGATAGTAGGTCTGGAACCTGCAGCCGCCGGCAAGCTTGCCGAGGGCGACTGCTTGACTACCCATTAGAAAGATCCTATCCTCGTTGGTCTTCGCTCTGTTCAGTTTGATGCCGAGACTTGTGTCGAGATTCTTCTTCGCGTAGTCATAGGCCATCTGAGAAGCCAAGACGTTCATGTCCGCAATATTCGGCTTGGATCCGAACATCGATCTGATAGCCTTCTCAAGCAACCCGATGTCAGAGTCAAGAATGGCGAATGACACACCCAGAACTAGTACGTTGATTACCCTTGTGACTCTGCTGACTTTCGATTCACCAAGCTTCCCCGCAATCTCATTCACTAGGGTCATGTATGGTACGGGATAGGTCCGGATACCGTCCTTCCTAGCGTCCTCCAGTATGTCACCCACAGTCTCCCCGAAACCTTTCTGCTTCAGCGCGGGGACGAACTCGTTCACGAACTCCCTCTCTAGCGTTGGGATGTCCCGTATTCTCGTGGCATCGTAGGCTGGATCGTACACTATCCCACCCTGCCCTGCCACCTCACTTCGATGCCGTACCAGAGTCTCGGCATCAAATGCGGCCAGCAAATCGACAAAGCTTCGGTGAGAGTGGACAGGCTGTTCAGCGACTCGAATCTGAAAATAGCTGTGAAGGCCCTTTATGTTCGAGTGATACTCCCTATTTCCGAAAACGTACAGTCCTCCGTAGCAACATGCTCTTGCGAAGATGTTTGCTCCAGAGTCAACACCGCTCCCTTGAGGTCCACCGGTCATCCAGACCAAATCGTTCTTGGCGACCACTCTCAAAGCCCTCCTCTGACCTTCCACATGAGCGAGCCGGAGATGCCTAGCCGCCTGTTGCCGACCCGTAGCCAATGCAGCAGTGACATTGATGAGTCTCACCGCAGTAGAGGCACGCGCATTTGCACTCGCCTATAGGATGACGACACTTCTCGCACATTACGGAACTCATAGCGAATCTCTGAGAACTCCACAGAATGTAGCAAACAGGGTCAATATTAGCCTTGCAAGCAACTTGGCATTCGTTAGCCAACAATCCTTTTACCTTCGGGCATTTGAGTACCTTTCGAGAGGAAGCACTATGTCTGCAAAAGTCAATCCAAGAAACGAACTCAAACCAAAAGGTCTGAAGGGAATCTCAGACAAGCAACTTGAGTACCATTTCGAGACTCATTACAAGGGGTATGTTTCAAAGATCAACGAAGTCTGGGAGAGGATGCAGACAGTCGATCGGAGCAAAGCAAACCAGAACTTCAGCGACTACAGAGCCCTCAAGATGGAAGAGAGCTTCAACTACATGGGCGTTGTATTGCATGAACTCTACTTCGAGAACATCAAGGACGGCAGTGACACGACTCCGAGTGCGAAACTGATGGAACAGATCAACAAGGACTTCGGATCCTTCGACAAATGGAAAGAGGATTTCAAAGCTTGTGGCATAGCCCTTCGAGGATGGGCAGTTCTAGTCTATGACCTCACAAGTGGCAGACTCATCAACAACGGATTGGACGCCCACAATATGTACGGTCTCCTGAACACGATACCTCTACTGGTTCTTGACGTCTATGAACATGCATACTATGCAGATCAGGGACCGAAGAGACCTCCCTACATCGATGCCTTCTTCGAAAACGTGAACTGGAAGGTTGTAGACAAGCGATTCGAAGCATCGCTTAAAGCCAGGTCTTGACAGTCCGAATATCAGAATAGGAGAAGTCAAGCATGGAACTGAAAGGAAGCAAGACTGAGAAGAGCCTTCTCGCAGCTTTCGCAGGAGAGTCACAAGCAAGAAACCGCTACACCTACTTCTCAAGCGTCGCAAGGAAAGAGGGCCTTGAGCAGATTTCAGCGATCTTCACCGAAACAGCAGACAACGAGAAAGAACACGCAAAACTGTTCTTCGAGGCTCTGAAAGGCGGAGATGCTGAGATCACAGCAAGTTACCCAGCAGGCGTGATAGGTAGCACTGCGGACAACCTGAAAGCGGCAGCTGCAGGCGAAAAGTTCGAGTGGGGAACGCTCTACCCAGGCTTCGCTGAAGTTGCGGAGAAGGAAGGGTTCAGAGACGTAGCCTCACTGTTTCGTCGCATAGCATCTGTCGAAGTACAGCACGAACGCCGATACTCGAAACTCCTAACAAATGTAGAGAACGACCAAGTCTTCAAGAAACCGGCCGTGGTGAAGTGGAAGTGCAGAAACTGCGGCCACGTCTTTGAAGGCAAGGAAGTCCCTCCGAAATGCCCTGTATGCCAACACGACCGAGCGTTCTTTGAGCTCTTCGTTGAGAACTACTAGGCCATCACCGGAAAGAATACGCGGAGAGTTCCGTTCTCCGCCAGCAATGAATTTCTCTTCTTTTTTGCACTCCTTCAGATCAGCGTTTTCTCAGTTCCTTATGCATAGCAGTTATATTCGTGACATAGCCTGATCATTTCCGAGGTTCTGTGGACTATGGCAAGTGCCAAGCTTCTAGATATGTTGAACCAAGCTATTGCCAGAGAGATGCAGGTCTCGATTCAGTACATGTGGCAACATGTCCAGTGGAAAGGTGTCGAACACTTTGCAGTCAGTGAGGAGTTCAAGAAGATCGCGGTCACAGAGATGAAACATGCTGAGAAGATTGCTGAGCGACTCTGGTACCTTGGAGGAAAGCCAACGACCAGACCAAGCCCAATTGCAGTCGGCGACAAACTGCAAGAAATGATCGATTTTGACGTCAAGGCCGAGCTTGAGGCCATCAGCATGTACAAGGAGATCATGGACATAGCGCTGAAAGAGGGCGACGCTGCAACACGCGAGATCTTCGAAGAGATCGAAGAGGAAGAAGAAGAACACCACGACTTCTTCACGAGCCTACTCGAGAAGTAGAACGACGCCCCCATACATTCTCATTTTTCTTGCCGCTGTTGGGTTATCCAGCCGAAGGCATATTGCTCGAAAAGGATGAGAGAATGCCAAGTCGATCAGAGATTACGCTAGAACCAGGAATGGAAAGGGCAGGGTCAGGCAGAGCTAGGGTGCGGATAGCTCTACCTGCGGCTTTCACAGGCTAGACAGTACCATCTCTTGTAGTTTGAAGCATAGTAGAGTTCTCGTCCACAGGTCGGGCAGAGTGGGACACGAGGCACGGCTCCTCCTAAGTGTTGATACGGTGAGAAGCTGGGCTGTGCTGGCATTGCTACGGCGCCTGCTGGGACTGCGACTCCGCCCATGCCCATTGCTGGTGCGGCCATGACTGGTATTGCGGGAGCTGCTGCTCCGCTTGGGATGTGGGACATTGTCTCTATCGGAGCGGAGTCTGAGAGAACTGCCATTGGTCCGTATCTTGCGATGACTTCGCCCATCTTTCCGTATCCCATCAGGAAAAACAATGCTGGGAGGATTAGGAGGGCCACGCTTGCAAAGTATGTGTATCCGAGGAATGCAGCGAACGAGCCCAGTGAGATCAGGATCATGATGACTCCATAGAAAAGCGATGAGGCCCTAGCACCCTCGTAGTTACCCGTGCTCGTTCTTCGAACCGTAGTGAAGTAGATTGTACCGATGACTATGAGAAAGAAAGCGGCGGCTCCGGCACCTATCGCCAAGGTTATTATTGGCGTGAATCCAAACGCGAAATATGACGTCCAACTATCAATGAACCAGCTCCCGGTGGCGAGCATAGTGGCAATCGCCGCAGGCGCGTAACCAAGGTATCCCAGTACGCCAACTATCAAGGCGTCTATGCATAGTCCGATCCATGGCGTACCCATCAGAAGCAGCAATATCCATCCGATCAGAAGAAAGTCGTGACTAGCAACGACTTCAGGCGGTTTGATGACTACAGCTTTCCCGAACAGAGCTGCCAAAGTGTATCGACATTCAACTCACGTGTGGTCAATCATCAGATAATGATTATGCGCCCTCTGATGCGTCTGGGTTGGCTCCAAAGAGCGCGACAGGCCCGCTCAGGCGAGGTTAATCCAACATTGTCGGGTGAAAAAGACCAGACAGACTCTATGGGAATTGATAGAGGTACGCCTAGTTTGCGTACACCTAGTGGCGGCAAGTGCCATAGCGGGCTACCGCTTCCGTGCGGGGCTGCTTATAACGGGGGAAAAAGCCGAGTTTCGGGCAGTTCTGATGCAAGATCCAATTTCAGGCGGAGTTGCGAATGCACACATCGCCCAAATACACGAGGATTGATCACACGAAGCAACAGTCGAGATAGTTTGTTTCGCTGATGCGATAATGAGTGAGCGATGAACCGTTGGCACAGAGAAATAACGAATCGTCTGCGATGCCCGAAGAGAACCCAATGAATTGGGTCAATCGCGCCTGCTCGGTTCTCGCGTTGAAAACATTTAACTTCTGGAGCAGGGAGTGTTGGCCCGGAGACGCACGGAGATCTCAGCACAGCGGGGTGGGGTAGCCAGGTTTAACCCGCAGGGCTCATATGAGCCTACTGGGAAACCCTGAGATCGGTGGTTCGAAAGGCTCGCGAAGAGCCCGAACGTCCACCCCCCGCACAGGATCGCGGAAAGCGTTCCTGGGGGAATACCAATTGTCCGCGACGTCTCCACCAAACCTCCTTCTCCAACAACGAGAATATGAAATGAGTTTCCGATAATCACCTGCGAAATCGACAACGAACATATGCTAAGGAAAATGCCAATCACATGACGGAGGAGGAGCAGCCTCCGAATGTTCTCTACCGTAGCGGACGTCCGGTTTTGTCAGGTGACGGTGAGCTCTGGGCGGCGGTAGGTACACTTCTTCCTGCAGATCTCTCCGGACTTCACTGTGAACCTTCGAGAATTCATGGCTCTTGCATTGTCGGCATCTGAAACCCTGACCCTTGCCTGCCGATTTCATCCTCTTGCCGCATTTCGGGCAGAGCGGGTTCCGACTTGTTGTGGATGTGGCAAGTTCGAGAATCTCAAGCTTCTCCAAATTGATGGTTCGCGGTGTCTCGTTGCTAGCAGCTCTGACCCCTCCGAACACCTGCACTCGGTCTCCTGGCTCCAACTTCCTGACAATGTCCCGAAATCTCCCGGTAGGCTCGTATGCCGCACAGTGAACTGAGCCTGTACCGTCGTTAAGAGTGAAGAACACGTGACCCCCACGGATCGTGCGAGGCCTATCATTCACCTTTCCTTCCAAAACAACTGCACAGTTGTCTTCCAGTTCGGAGACGGCAAGTTTCCGGATCAGGTGTGCGTCGGTGCCTTGGTTGGTTCTGAAGATCATCCAGGAGTCGACGGGTTCGCGAATCTGCAACATACCGAATGCCTTTCGCACGGCATACGAACTTTCGCCTCTGACACCGCAGAGTATCGGGTCAAGACCTCTCGGGGTGATCAGAACCCTCCCAGTCTCCGGATCAACGTTGTTGAAGGTACATCGCTTCATTTCCTCGCTCATCCGAAGCACGGAATCTCTGCTAACTAATCTCGGTTTTCCGAGATAGTCTCGTGACCTGTAGGCGATAAGCTCGAAAGTGTAGTCGTGATCGAAAAGTGTCCCAATCGATGCGAGCGCCCCGATGAGACCTTGAGCGGAGCCATATCCGATTGCTTCAGCTTTGGCCTTCTTGATCACAGACACAGCTTCGTCGAGAGTCACAATGCGTGTAAGTGCCTCTCTACTGAATCTGAGAACCTCTGGAGGAATCTCACCTGATAGCAGCACAACACCTGGATCTGTTTCTGCATCGCCTAATCTGGAGTTTCGCTCAATCTCTTCCATGGCGAGCCTTAGTAGGGTTTGGGAATCCAGATCGGATTCGATTCTTATGCAGATGGCCCCGTTTCCCCTTGTCTTCCATGGAACATTCGGGTTGAGTCTAATCAGATTGGGATGATCAAGGAAAGATACTCCTTTCTTGGTGAGGGTTAGAACTAGGTCTGTGGCGATCTTGGTTGTGCATCCACCTTTGAGGGAATCTGTGTCATCAATTCCCAGGTGGAATCTCACTCAGAACTATCCCAGCAGGATTGTCAGTGGCACGGCAACTTGTGTGATTCGCTACGATCCCTCGACGACGATCATCGTGAGAGTGGAGCGTACCTTGTCGAGCCTTCGGATCTTCCAGGTTACGATCTCCTTCAGTTTGTCCATGGTGTCAGCGGATACCTTGGCTACAATGTCGTATACGCCGTAGACAGTGTAGGATTCCTTGACGTTGGGCAGCGATTTGAGCTGCTTCAGAACTTCGTCTTCTGATCCTATCTCTGCGTTGATGAGGACAAAAGCCGATGGCAACTAGGCAACCTCTTGAAACCTGACATCAGAATAACACACCTAAAAGAGTTTGCACCTGCTTTGGTTCGAAATACGCTCGTTCGGACTCGAAAGCGTGCCCGTGATCGTCTAGGCATACTCCTTATACCAATTGGGCAAAGAATCCAGAATGCAAGGGGTTTTGCCGGGAACCCATGACCAATCTGAAAGCTGAGGGAGAAGTGACTTCTCGCCACTCTCGAATACTTGATCGCAACTCCGAGTATCTAGGCATCTCTACATTGCAGCTTATGGAGAACGCAGGAAAAGCAGTCGCAGATGAGATCACACAACGATTTCCGTCGCCCGCAGAGATCACAGTGTATGCCGGAACAGGAAGGAACGGCGGAGACGGAATGGTGACCGCGAGACACTTGGCGAGTCGTGGATACCATGTGACTGTAGTCCTGATTGGCGATCCGGATGATATACACGACGAATCGACCCTCAGGAACTGGTGTGCAATCAACGGGATGTCAGAATCAGTGAGGATCGAGATCGCCCAAGACTCCTCAGCAATCCCATCGCGCAAGTGTGATGTTGTCATCGACGCTCTGCTCGGGACTGGCGCAAGAGGCGACCTTAGACAGCCTGTCATGCAAACGGTAGAGACCATCAATGGGACTACGTGTTTCAAAGTTGCAGTTGATGTGCCGACTGGAATAGACTCGGACACAGGAGATGTGCTCGGAGCAGCCCTGAAGGCCGATCTTACCGTCACATTTCATGCTATGAAACCTGGCCTGCACAAAGCCAAGCAATATTGCGGCGAAGTCAAGGTCGTCGGAATAGGAATCCCACCCGAAGCAGAAACATATGCGGGTCCAGGCGATGTGGAGGACGTCTCCGAGAGAAGAGCCCTCGAAGCACACAAGGGTGACTTCGGTCGTCTCCTCGTGATAGGAGGAAGCGAGATCTATTCAGGCGCTCCCGCCCTTGTTGCCCTGGCTGCCCTTCGGACCGGAGTCGACCTAGTCTTCGTGGCTGCTCCCGAAACTACTGCAACTTCGATTGCGTCTTTCTCTCCCAATCTGATAACGATCAAGCTGCCGGGCGAACACTTGAATGAGAATAACCTTGAGATTCTGAAACCTCACATTCAGCGATCAACATGCGTAGCAATCGGACCAGGACTTGCAACACACACAGAAACCTTCCGCACCGTCAAGAGAATCGTCGGCGTCCTCAAGGAATCTGGGAAGCCTACGTTGATCGATGCTGACGCGATCAAAGCGATCGGCAAGATAGAGACGCGGATTGGATTCCCAGTAGTTGTGACTCCTCACTCAGGAGAGTTCGAAGTGCTATCGGGTCGAACGCCATCGGCCGATCTCCCAACAAGAACCCAAGAGACACGATCACTTGCAACCACCCTCGGTGGAACAGTTCTCCTGAAAGGCCATGTGGACGTCATCTCTGACGGGAAGCGTGTGAAGCTCAATCGAACCGGCAACCCGGCGATGACGGTTGGTGGAACGGGAGACGTGTTGTCTGGCGTCGTGGCCGGATTGATGACAAAAAGTGTATCGGAGTTCCAGGCATCGGTCGCAGGAGCATTCATCAACGGAGCGGCAGGCGATTTGGCAAGAGCAGAATTCGGTGACCACTTGGCCCCAACCGACCTCATTCACCTGATCCCCCAAGTCATGAACGACCCGATGCTTCATGCGAGATTTCGCCCGCAACGGTGAGCGCGGATCCGGCTGGAAGAAATGCCAACCCGCCCCCAGCGGCTAGCCGCGATTGCGGTTAAAGCCGACTTGGAGGGAGTTGGCATCTTCCGGTTGAAACTGGACCACCTTAAAAGCGTTCTACATTCGCCGGAGATGTGAATCCATGACTGTACTTAGTCAGCGAGGATGAGGATGAAATGCGCCACGAAAAGAGAGAGAGCTCACCCGAAGTCTTCGTCTACATGATGGAGCAGGATGATCCACGCAAGTGCACCGCTTCGCTCCTGGTGAGACGAAGGCTGGCAACGAAGATACGAAGACCATCGCAGATTCGGACGACAGCGATCGTACTGAATCCAGTCTCGCCGCAGTTCCTCCTGCCGTCAGACGCGAACGAGGGGATTCGATCCGGAGTAGTAGCGATAGACTGTTCCTGGGAGAGAGCGGCTAGAATCTTCATGACGCGCTTCCGTGGTGCCAGCCGCAAACTTCCGAACTTGCTTGCTGCTAATCCGGTCAATTATGCTAAGATAGGTAAGCTTTCAACGGCAGAGGCGCTCAGCGCGGCCTTGTACATAATGGGGTTTCGATCACGAGCTAAGGAACTTCTGGTTCCGTTTGGCTGGGGCGGATCTTTCTTTGATCTCAACGAAGACCTCCTTCGGAGTTACGCTCAGGCTCGAAACGAGCAAAGTATTGTGGAGATCGCGTTGGACTTCGGTCTGGAAAGCTCGGACATAGGCTACTAAGGCAAACCATGGACAACCCGTGCAATAACAGAGACAGTCCGCCAAACAATATCGCCGAATAGCACCGATACGACAAACCCGACAGTCATGAAGACAAGAAATGGAAGCCCAGGACTTGCCCACATTGTCCCTTGAAGCGCACCAGAGCTGACAGCCGCTTTGATTTCAGCCAGTTTCTTCTCAGGATCAAGATCGACTCTCAATCCGAACGTGAAACGCCGTCTCAATGTCGACCCTTGCTGATCGATGGATTCGAGAGGGAACAGAAACGATTTCGGGTTCAGAGATTCTTCGACTGGAACTCGATATCCCGTGAGGAATGCGGCAGCCTTTCGGAGGGGGCTTTCCTCTTCCAAGCCCTTGAAGAGTTCATGCAATGGGCGCGTTCTAAGATTCCTCTGGATGGCGTACGGGACCACAACAAGAGATGCGATGTAGGCGTTTGAGAACACGGTCAGAGGAAAAAGCGGATTCACAGGTGAGACATACCAATCAAGTATTGGGACGAGTGGGTTCATGATTGCCAAGCAGATGAGACCTTTCGTGTCAGCGCCGCCCCAGAGACCGAGGTATGCCAACGCAAAGCCAAGAACAAGCGCACTGGCAATCGAGGCTAGGATCAACACCCATGAGCTTGACTGGATAATCAGTCTGCCGGCCAAGAGCCCAAGCGCAACCGGATAAGAAATGAACCAGACGTGATCTGGAACCTCTCTGTTGATGATGTCTTTCCATGATGAATAGGTCAGAAAGGTGAAACTAGCCAGAAGCCCGACCCAGTCTAGTATTCGGGCGTCGATCAACCTTGTGCCTCCATCAGTCTGTGTTTCCCTGAGACCCGTTGCTCGTATTTGAGCATAGGAAGACTCGAGGTCACATCAGATCTGCATTCGGTTCCCTAGAAGTGGGTGATTGGTTGGCGTCCCGGCCGTAACCCACCTTCTGTTCGTGACGACATTTGTCTAATCGGGGTACCCGCGCCTCAGACGGCGCTCATCGGTGCCTATTATCCCTTTCACAACGCGGGCAGACATTTCACCCAAATCATCAGTCTCCTCGACGCATTCGCCTCATCGCCATTGACTGATGCTGGTTTTCTTTCTGTGTCCTCACCCGGGCTCTCGCCCGACGTCTCACGACGCCGCGCCTCCGTCCTGTGGGTGGAGTTTCCTCAAGCCGAAGCTCGGAAGTCGTCCACCGGCTCGCCAACCATTCTAGTCTACGCTGCCTCTGGTACTCAAGAGTTTCTCCATAGCTCACACTGGAAGCAGATCACAAGGTGAAGAATAGGTGAAGCATGTGCTAGAGGCCTCTGAATTTCGCTCGAATGTGGATTCTCTTTTTCAGCTCAACACCTTGAGCGATTGGGGGCAGCGAGCTAAACATCTCGACCGAAGTCTTGATGCGTACACTCCTGCTCCATCAACCTCATCTTCGATGAGAGCTCTCGTCCGTTCCTGGGGCTCGTTGCCGAGTCCCTTGGAAAGGATTGGCCGCCTATTTTCGGGAGAGGCTTCGGGCTTAGATGCTTTCAGCCCTTATCCTCGACAACGTGGCTGCCCGGCATTGCCCTGTCGGACAACCGGTAAACTAGAGGTTACGATACCCCGTTCCTCTCGTACTAGGGGCGCCTTCCCCTCAGGCGACCAGCACTTCCAGCAGGTAGAGTCCGACCTGTCTCGCGACGGTCTAAACCCATCTCGCATTCCCCTTTGATCGGCGAACAGCCGCGCCCTTGGGCCCTGCTGCGGGCCCAGGATGGGAAGGGACGACGACGGAGAACCAATCCTCCTCGTCGATGGGGACTCTCAGAGGAGACGAGCCAATTACTCCCGGGGTAATTTTTCTGTCACATCCAGCCCCCAACAATGGGGACATGAATGATCGCTAGACCCGGCTTTCGCCTCTGGATCCCTTGCTGATGAGGATCCAGTCAACCCGACTTTTGGTCTTGCCCTCTACTCCGGGTTCCTGTCCCGGATGAGTCGAGCTTTGGGCCCCCTTGATATCTTTTCAAGGGGGTGCCGCCCCAGCCAAACTGCCTGCCTGCCGTTGTCTCGGACTTGTGGTCCAGTTAGAACTGTAATCACAGATAGGTGGTGTTACATTGGCGCCTCCATCGACCCCCGAAGAGGTCGACCTCGACGGCTCCCACCTACGCTCTGTACCCGCAATCACAATCCAGCGACAAGTTGCAGTAAAACTCCACGGGGACTTCTCGCCCCGCTGGAAGATCCTGGACTGTTCGTCCAGGTTATGTGGGTTCACCGGGCCCCAGGCGGGGACAGCGGGGGGGTCGTTGATCCATTCATGCACGTCGGAACTTACCCGACAAGGCATTTGGCTACCTTAAGAGAGTCAGAGTTACTCCCGGCGTTTAGCGGCCCTTCGATCGGTTGAACCCGATTTTAAGGTACCGCCACTGGCCAGAATTCAAGGACCGTGCAAACCCTTTCGGGCTAGCGGTCCCCTATGTTTTTATTAAACAGTCGCCTCCCCCTTGTCACTGCGACCTGTCGCCCCAGCAAAGCTAGAGCTTCAGGCACCCCTTATTCCAAAGTTACGGGGCTAATTTGCCGAGTTCCCTCGCCTGAGTTCCACCCGATACGTCTTAGGCTTCTCACCTAGGGGCACCTGTGTCGGATCTAGGTACGGTCACGGAGGATCCTTCCTCCGACCCTTTTCAGTGACTCCAGAAATCAGCCGAACCGCCCTAAAACGGGCGGCTATTCCCACTTTCATCCGGTTCTCACCATTACGGTACTTCCCGGATTTCAAAGGTTAAACAGGGCGACGACCCCGCTCGACCTATCCCGAAGCGTCAGATCGGAAGCTTGCGTTGCCGCGTGTACCTCCATAGTACCGGAATTTTAACCGGTTTCCCTTTCGACAAGTTCGATTGAGACTTGCCTTAGGACCGACTTACCCCCGGCTGACGACGCATTGCCGGGGAACCCTTGCCCTTTCGACGGAGGGGATTCTCACCCCTCTAACGCTGTTACTACCACCGGGATCTACACTTGAGGCCGGTCCACTGGATTTCACAACCCAGCTTCCACCCAACCCCAACGCCCGCCTACCGACACGGCTCTTGGCCGTGCCCTAGGGTATCGGTACCTGACTTAGCCCCGTTCATTTTCAGCGCCTCCAACCTCGGCTGGTCAGCTGTTACGCACTGCTTGGAGGATGGCTGCTTCTAAGCCTACCTTCCAGCTGTCTCTGGTTGACGACAGCTTTCTATTTCTACACTTAGTCAGGATTCTGGGACCTTAACCCTAGTCGGAGTTGTTCCTCCCGCGACATAGGACCTTACGCCCCATGCCCGCCTCCAGCCTTCTACGGCGCCGATGGATTCGAAGTTTGAATGGAAAGTGGACCCTTTCGGGTCCTTGTTTCCCAATCAGTGCTCTACCCCAACGGCAGCCTCAGGCCAGGCTATCCTTAGAGATATTTCGGCGGGAACTAGCTATCACCAAGTTAGATTGGTCTTTCGCCCCTAGCCCCAAGTCACAGGAGTGAGTTGCACGTCAACACCCTTTCGGGCCTCGACCGGGCTTTCGCCCGGCTTCACCCTGCTCAGGGCTAGATCACTTGGTTTCTAGTGTCATCCCCGTGATTACAGACCCTTTCAGATCCCGTCCCTCACGCCTTGCGGCGGTGCGGACAATCGGTTTCCCTACGGTTTCGGGCCTTGCGCCCTTAACCTCACCACGAAGATGAACTCCCCGGCCAGTGGTACGAAACTGATCATACGATTCTGGTCCCCCCTCGTCGTACTGCCGCGTTGCCACGGTCTCCTTTCGAGGGGATCTATCCTTTCGAACCGTACACGCTATTGACCACCTGATTTCAGGCTCTTTTCACCCCCCTTCCGGGGTACTTTTCAGCTTTCCCTCACGGTACTAGTGCGCTATCGGTCTCGAGACGTATTTAGTCTTGGAAGTTGTTTCCTCCCAGTTTTCCACGCCATAATTGAGGCGTAGTACTCAGGGATCCCAACCCAAATCCTGCATGCTTACGTCTACGGGACTGTCACTCTCTACGGTAGGCCGTTCCAGGCCATTTCGACTTCACATGCGAGAACGCAGTCGGGCCCTACAACCCCACATCCCTACACGGTTTCCCGTGCAGGTTCAGTTTGGACTTTTCCCTTTTCGCTCGCCGCTACTCAGGGAATCCTAGTTAGTTTCCCTTCCTCTTCCTACTTGGATGCTTCCGTTCGGAAGGTTTCCCCTCCCAGTTGGGAGTTCCACAGGTATCACCCGTGGAGGGAAGTCCCATTCGGGTATCTCCGGATCGAAGGCAGCATGCGCCTACCCGGAGCATATCGCAGCTTGCCACGCCCTTCTTCAGCGCTCGAGCCAGGCCATTCGTCAGGTGGCTTATCATGCCAAGCTTACTAGGGAACCCACATTCGATTAGCGTTCAAGGCCTCTGCACGATGCTCATCGTGAACATCCATTCGCCAATGGATGGCCACTGCAATCCTTCACTTCCAACATTTCCATCGGAAGTTGCATATTCGGAACGACTAGCTCACAGTCACCATTTGCCTTCCAGTCCGCCTCATCTTTTCTAAGGAGGTGATCCGGCCGCAGGTTCCCCTACGGCCACCTTGTTACGACTTCTCCCTCCTTGTCTACCTTAGGTTCGTCACGACCAAGATTGACCGCGCCTCACCAAAAGCAAACTCGGATGGAGCGACGGGCGGTGTGTGCAAGGAGCAGGGACGTATTCACCGCGCGATGATGACACGCGATTACTAGGGATTCCATGTTCACGAGGGCGGGTTACAGCCCTCGATCCCAACTGAGGATGGGTTTGAGGATTGCCTTCCCCTCTCGAGGTCGGATCCCATTGTCCCATCCATTGCAGCTCGCGTGTGGCCCAGGAGATCTGGGGCATACTGACCTGCCGTGGCCCGTTCCTTCATCCCACTTAGCGTGGGCAGTCCCCCTAGTGTGCCTGGAATCCCGAGGGAATCCGCTGGCAACTAAGGGTGCGGGTCTCGTTCGTTGTCTCACTTAAGAGAACACCTCACGGCACGAACTGGCGACGGCCATGCACCTCCTCTCAGCTAGTCCGGTAAGACCTTTAATCTGACCTTCATCCAACTGTCGCTCCTGGTAAGTTTCCCGGTGTTGACTCCAATTAAACCGCAAGCTTCACCCCTTGTGGTGCTCCCCCGCCAATTCCTTTAAGTCAACTGTCTCTCGAGCGATTACTCAAAGAGAATTCAGCCTTGCGACCGTACTCCCCAGGTGGCAGGCTTAATGGCTTCCCTGCGGCACTGGGACAGCTCGTGGCCGTCCCAACACCTAGCCTGCATCGTTTACAGCTGGGACTACCCGGGTGTCTAATCCGGTTCGCTACCCCAGCTTTCGTCCATCACCGTCAGGCGCGTTCTAGTTGACCGCCTTCGCCACTGGTGGTCCTCCAGGGATTATAGGATTTCGCCCCTACCCCTGGACTACCGTCGACCTCCCCCGCCTCCAAGTCGAAGAGTATTCCCCGCGGCCCAACGATTGAATCGTTGGATTTAACGGAGGACTTTTCCGACCGGCTACGGACGCTTTAGACCCAATAATCGTCCCAACCACTCGAGGAGCTGGTATTACCGCGGCGGCTGACACCAGACTTGCCCTCCCCTTATTCACCCGGCTTATTACACCAAGCAAAAGTCACCTTCAGCAGATGACACTCGGGATGACCCCGTCACGTTGCCACGCATTGCGGAGTTTTCGCGCCTGCTGCGCCCCGTAGGGCCTGGGCCCTTATCTCAGTGCCCATCTCCGGGCTCCCGCTCTCGCGGCCCGTACCGGTTATAGGCCTGGTGAGCCGTTACCTCACCAGCGACCTGATCGGGTGCGGCCCCATCCTTCGGCGAAACTGAGAAGCATGCCCTCAGCTCCCTTTGGACGGAGAACCATTCCAGGCCTCTCCATCTATCGCGAATTAGCGCCAGTTTCCCGGCGTTGTTCTCGTCCGAAGGGCAGGTTAGCCACATGTTACTGAGCCGTACGCCGCGTCTCCACCGTAGCTAGGAAACGCACGACTCGCATGGCTTAGTCTCATCCCGATAGCAGTTGGGTCCGCCAGGATCAAGCGGAGTCAGGACAATTCTAGTTAGGACGACTTACTTGAAGCACAGCCACTTCATTTAGTGGACTGGAGATTGGCAGAGTACACTGCAAGCCGACATAAGACCCAAACGTTCCAGGGACAAGTCCTAGGTTTGTTCGGGCCCTCATTCATTTCCCCGCGATTGGAGGTCAACATTTCATCCACGGGCTGTAAACCCTAATCGTCAAGTTGACGCCGCCGCCGGCATCGCGGGAAGCGAATTGTGTTACTAACAATCGCTGAATACACAACACTCTGCATTTCATATAAATGTTTCTACAGCCTCAAATCGATCAAAACAAATTCAGAGATCTATTCCAAACCGAGGATTCTGTTCGGATTCTCCCAGAATATTTTCTGCATTACCTTTTCATTCATTCCTTTCTGACGACAATACCAGGCAAATTTCGAAACAGCCAAAGGATCAGAAGGCCTGAGCCCATTAGCATCGCTTCCCAGCACGACGCGCTCAGAATTCTCTTTCAAGATCTCATAAGCATCTTCGTTCGAAAGCATATCTCTTCTCAAGGTCAGCCCAACGTTGGCCCTGGCCTCAAGTATTTCTCTCATCACTTCTTTCGATGAGTGATCCACAATCAATTTCTGGGGATCGAACCCGACCTGTCTTGAGACACTTAGAATGATCTCTACGGTTCGCTTTTTTTCAGGTATCGGTGTGTGAACTATTATCGGAAGCTTGTGATCTTTTGCGATCTCCACCTGTCTTCGGAAGACTGTTTGCTCCATTTCGCTTCCGGTGTGAATTCCGATCTCGCCAATCGCAACCACAGATTCACGTTCAAAGAGAGAGGGCAGGTGACTCAACGCTTTCTCATAGTCTTTCGGAATAGACATGGGATGCACTCCGACCGCAACGTAGGATTCGATTCCTCGATCCTTCACTTTCAAAGAATGTGTTGTCAGCATCTGTTCGTAGTAGTCGAGTAGCGTCGTATGCACTGTCGCTCCGTTGGGGCCAGTGCAAAGCATCAACCTCTTGATCCCTGAGACTGCCATCATCTCAATGTCTTCGCATCTGATTGTGTCGACGTGTGTATGAGAATCAAACATCAAACTGCACCCACCTTGTTTCTCAGTCAATGATGGGAGCGCATGCTTAAGAATACGTTTGACCTACCGAGACGATGCATTTTCCCGTACGCAACATCGATCATCTAGTTCGTATTAGCGCGTGCTTGCAGGCACATGACTCTGAAAACTTAAGAGTACTGATGGCTATTGGCGAATGCGTGGCGTGAGAGCAATTGGATCAAGTGCTGGTAACTGGCTTTGGCCCATACGGAAAAGAGAGAACAAATCCCACCTGGGAAGTCGCGAAGCTTCTAAATGGCAACCGAATCTCCGGTTGCAGAATCAAAGGAGTGAGGCTGAAGGTATCCGCCAAAGAAGTCTCTCGAATCATACCTAGACTAATCGACTCACTTCATCCGAGACTAGTCCTCAACCTCGGACTTGCACCAGGACGAATGGATCTCTCAGTAGAACGAGTCGCAGTAAACGTGGCTGACTTCTCTATTCCCGACGCCTCTGGATCCAAGCCTCTGGACGCTCCGATAGATCCGAACGGTCCTACAGCATACCTCGCAACCATTCCGATCAAGAAGATAGTTGCAGCCTTACTCTCGAACGAAATCCCAGCCTCAGTGTCCAATACGGCCGGCATGTATCTCTGCAACTTCATCATGTACACCAGCCTCAATCACATAGCAAAGAACGGATTGGATGCAAAGGCTGGGTTCATCCACATCCCGAATCTACCGAGTCAAGCGGCTGAGAAATATCTGAAGACTAGGACCCAAACACCAAGCATGTCTTTGGAAACGATGCGCAAAGGAATTGAAATCGCGATAAAGAAGAGTCTTCTCTGACTCTAGCTGAATTGGGGAAGAACTGTTTCTCCGAAAAGCTTCATCTGGCCGAGGTCGCTAAAGACAAGCATGAAGTATTCTGCTCCAGCCTCAACAAACTCTCTCAATTTCTGTCCACATTGATGGGGAGTCCCGACGAGTCCACTCTCTCTGAGAGCGTACGGCACATTTCCCTCCACTTCAAGATACCTTCTCATCAGATCCTTCTTCATGGCGTCCATCTGACTTTCCTCGTTTGCGATCAAAACACCTGCAGAGAGTGACTTTGTGATACTAGTGAAGTCTGTTCCCGCAGTCTCGCAATGGCCTCTCAGTATGGAGAGCTTACGTCTGAAGTCTGTGGGCGACAGATCCCATGCGAAATTGGTGCCATTCGCTCTCCTTGCAGCGACTCGTAATAGGAGCTTTTCACCTCCTCCAGCGATCCAGATTCTAGGGTGAGGTTTCTGGATTGGTCTAGGATCACATACAGCGCTCCTGATCTTGTAATATGCTCCATCGTAGGTTGCCTGTTCCTTTGTCCACATGAGCTTGATCACCTCTGCAGCTTCATCGAGTCTCCGAATCCTAGTGGAGGGTTTCTCGGGAAAACATGTTCCGTACGCAGCATATTCTGGGATGTACCCAAGTTTTTGATGCCAAGCGGCTCTGCCTGTTCCACCCGCGCCCAAACCGAGTTCCGATCTGCCACCGCTTATCACGTCTAAGGTGGCGGCCATTTTGGCAATCAACGAAGGAGGCCTGTACTGAATGTTCGTGACAAGTGTGCCCAAGCGAATACGGTTTGTCAATGTTGACAGAGCAGACAACGTCGTCCAACATTCCAAGAACGGCGTGCGGCCGGGCAAAGGGAAACCGAACAAGTGGTCAAACAACCAGAACGAATCGAAGCCTAGTCTCTCAGCTTCCAGAATCGTTTCTTTCAGTTCTTGAAATCGCATGCCATCCTGAGGTGAGCATACTCCGAAACGAATCATGAGTCGTTACTCTTTCGAGAGTCCGCCTTCAGGTTGAGCCAGCTCCAGGACGCTGAGATCAAATCCCGTGTGGAACCAGACTGATGGTAAGGCAAGAAGCTGGAGGTGTGATCGAATCGACATTCCGAGGGGAAGTAGTTCTAAGTTTCTTGGAATGTCTGATCCCTCGGTCACTTGCATTCGGAGGGATTTTGTCTGATAGTCTGGAAGTGAGAAGATCATGAGGTAGGATCCTGGATTGACCCAAAGCTCGTAGAGCCCGTCGAGGGTGCAGGTTCGCAGCGTGGTGTCTTGCCCTAGAACGTCAACGGAGATCCATGAGATTCTCATGTACTTCTCGTACATTGGGTTGAATGCGAGGACCGTTCCGGAGAGATGCCCCATTCTCTGCATCACTATCGTGGCGTTGACAGATCGAGGTGTTCTCAGATCCAGAGTAGGATCACTCTGTTGATAGTAGCCAGGAACGAATACCTTCACTGTGTATAGATCTGGTTTCAACCCGTAATCCTTCTGCCCACTCCCATCCGTCGTGTCGTAGTAGTTAGCCCATCTTGTCTCCACCCGGCTGCCCGAGTAGCTCTTGAAGCCTACAATAGTCGAGGAGAAAACCACTGCTGTGCTTTTCACATAGGTCGTGTTTGCCCCAACAAACTGGGCTCTTGAATCATATATCTCGAACCGAACTGGAACTCTGCTCCAGTCAAATATCCAATCAGTTTTGTAGGTGTCTATCGAGTCGAGAATCCTCTGCTTCTCAAAGACCAATGTGACTCCTATTCGTACGCCTTCTTTCACGGATACTGATATGTCAGCTATTCCACATCTCCCTACAGAGAAGAACACTGGCTCCTCTTGATAGTATCCGCAGGTGAAGACGTAAATCGAATAGGTTACGGATGGTCGGCCAGTCTTATCATCGAAATCTGTCACATCAGTGAAATTCACAGCGCAAGGCTTCACTTTTTTTGGTTGCATACCTTTGACCGTCTTGTACACTTCAACACCATACACGTCCCTAATCTCTACGGTGATCGTTGAGTTCGGGTATCCCCAAAGAATTGCCGTTGGGGGCCTCTGCCAATTGACAGAAAAAACAGCAAGATTGAGCCTACCCATCAGCAGCATGTGCAGGCTTGTTGAGGAATTGCCACCTCCAATCGTGATCTTGTGTTCATCCGGATCCTGAACGTAGCCTGGAAAAGTTGCTTTGATCTTGTAGATGCCAGGAGGCAGACCGTAACCTTTCCCCGTCCCCGAAGGCCCCGTAAGCGAAACGTTCCATGAATTCGGCCCAACCTTAACGGAGGTTGAATTGCTTGCCCGAAGCACATCATCAACATCATACGCCTCCACCTTCAGCGTGCCCGAAAAAAGGACACAGCTCAACCGCGTCTGAGTGGAATTCAGAAAATGAACCGTCACCGTGAGGGTTCCGGTCTTCTCAAGCGGAAGATCAATACGCCTGTGCTGTTCGTTCTGGGAGAAGGAGACAGCGCAGTCACGTCTAAGCACATACTCGTTTAACGCGCTTGGCTGAATGTAACCGTTCACCCAGACCCTAAGGCAGTATGCTCCAAGGGATATGCCTGCGACGTGGCCCGCCGCTTCCTGAGGTATATGCCCATCCAAATCTTTTGAACCGTTATAGTTGAACACGTAGTCTGTCTTTTCTGGGCCAGCTGCCTCCTCGGCTATACGCGACACCACTGTGAGATTCGCATAGTCCAAGATCTCAAGAGTCACGTTCTTGCTACTCTTTTTGCCAGCAACATAGTAAACCCCCCACGGCTCCGGCTCCCCCATTCTTCTTGACAGCACCTGGACTGAAAGACTGGGACTGCGTTCAAGAAAGATATCAACTCCTGTCAACGATTGCCCGGACTTGAGCATTACGTTGTAGGATAGCTCTGCCGGCGAGAATCCTGCAGCCGTCGCATTCAAACGGTAACGTCCAGCAGCAAGCCCATACAACGTATAGTTGCTGCTGGTCGAGTTGAAGTAGGCTTGACCGACGACTATTCGCCCCTCCGGCGTTACGCCCATAGCCATCACCTTCCCACCTTCCGTATAATTCAAAAGCCCAGCTGGGCCACTGGACCCGATCGGATGCCCATAGAAGGAGGCAGCGGGATCCCCACCATAGCCAAAGCCATTAACATGACCTCCATACTTCACGAACCCAGAAACATACGCCGGATTCGGATCTGCAGACACAACCACTGAAGGAAAGTTCATGGCACCGATTGATGTTCCGCCCGTGAAAACCTTGAAGAAATACCGGCCTACTACACTGGGTGCTGTTGTGTTGAATAGCCTTACGGTGTAGTTCCCCGGCCATATCGTTCCCTTGCTGGAATACGAAGAAGGCCCCGTTTTGTTCCCCGAGTTGGTTACTGAAACATCATACCAATTTGGAGCTGTCTTATGTGAGCTCGACAGTTTGGATATGCCGATCTGGGCATAGCTGTTGTTTATGCTTGACCAGATATAGCCCTTACCGGTATTGACCTTGAACTCGGGTGGAATGTAGATGTCAGTTCGGTCCACTGGCGCCCTCAGGTTGAGTCTGAAGACAAGATCCCCAACCGTTTCTTGAAGAATGAATGATCGCGGGTACTCAAGTTGCACATTTACGCCGTCTCGAAACGTGCTATTGCCTAGATAATGGTCTGTGTCATTCTTGGGAGCAGGGTAAGGAATCTTCCCAGGAGATACTGTGGCTTTGTCTCCGATCACTGCGACCGCCACCGGCTGTGACAGAAGCTGAGAGGATAGAACAAGCAGGAGTACGACGATTACCTTGAAGAATGTCTGACAGCTTTGAAGTCGTGTATGCATTGACAGGCACCGTTGTTGTCTGAAGATCGACGATTCGCAATTTCGATGTGTGACTCGCTTCATTCATACTTCAATGCAAGCACTATATTCAATCGTGAGGCTCTCCAAGCGGGATACATCCCAGCCACAATCGAAATCCCGATCGGGAACAGAAGTGAGAACATCATAAGATCAGAAGTTATCAGAGGCGTAAATCCTACAGATGACGAACCCTGTGAAGGTCCCATCATTCTTTGGCCCCCCATACCTCCCCCCATGCCTGCTAGTCCTCCCGTGAGCAGAAACGAGAGAAGTACACCGACTACGGTTCCGAGGAATCCTCCTATGACTCCAGTCATGCTTGCTTCTGCCAGAAACATCATGAGTATGTTTCGAGCCCTATATCCAATCGCTTTCAGCACGCCAATCTCCCTTGTCCGTTCCATGATCGACACAAACATCGTGTTCGTGATGCCCACACCAGCAACGAAGAGAGACACTGCAGCTATTCCTCCCATGAAAAAGGTCAACTGATTCGTTATCGACTGAACAGTCTCCAGCATAGATTGGGCACCCATCACTCGCACGTTGGTTCCGAAGTAGTCCTGAATGTTTGTCTGAGCCAGAGAAACCTCCGCAGGAGAATTGGCGATAACATACACTCCTGAATAGTACGTGAGCTTGAACGACAATCGCGCTGCAACCAAAGAAATGAATACTGATTCATCGATGTTGAGAAAGCCTGCAGCGCCAAAGGATTTCAGCACCCCTTTCACCAGGTAGGCATAGCTGGGGCCTCGCGTTCTTCCTGTACTCTGCTGCTCGAGTACGAGCAGCTCATTGATGTCAACCGAGGGCAGATCCTGTTCCGGAGGCCTAGAGATGGATGATCCTACGACCGCTCCTGTCGGGTCATAGGGGTCAGCAAGACCTCCTCGATCAAGCTCCAGGCCTTGGTAGAGTGAGAAGAGCTTGTTGTGGTCGAGTCCGTAGATCTGAACTGACAGCGTCGTTGAACCGTAGTTTATCTGAAGTCTGCTCGAATAGTATGGGATGACGTCCCTGACACCTTCGAGATTCTCGAGAGCTGCCACATCTTCATCCGTTACGTGAACCGTCCTGCCCGTCGGCATGATTGTGAGTGTGGTGACCCCCATCTTCGATATTTGCTTAGTAATGTTTGCAGTCAATCCCGTTGTGGAGGCTATCAACGCAACAATCATTGAGGTCCCTATGGTTATTCCGAGAACGGTTAGGCCACTTCTGAGCTTTCGATCCTTCAATGCCTTAAAGGCCAAGATGAAAATGTCTTGCGATCTCATCGGTTCACCTCTAATAGAGAATTGAGGTCATTTCTGCAAGACCTAGAAAGACGCTCAACAGACCCTTCAGAATCTGAGCCAGAAGGAACAATATGCCATCCTGCTTCTGTGTAACGGACGGTGGACGAGGTTCTGATTGGCGAACCATCAATCTCGCATCGCTCTGCGAGACATGGCTGACCACCATGGAATCGACGTAGGTTACTGAGATAGTGACTGAATAGGTTCCAGGAGTGATATCGCGTCTTAGCTGCATGCCTGAGCTGAAAGGACGTGGAACGTTCGGATCAACCTGGCCGACTATGATCGACGTCGAGCGAACCAAGACTGGAGATGAGATAGTGACATTCGTGTTGTACACGCTTATCTTCCCGATGTTCAGCAGATTTCCGGAGATCGTAATGTTGCCTGCCGGCACCGTTGTCGAAGGAGAGACCACAACACTGTAGATTACCATGTATCTTGTTAGGGTCACTATGACTGGAACAACAACCTCCGTAGATTTCTGGAAATAGAGAGTCTTCCCTACTCCAGATGCGGTCTCCAGATAGTTGAGAACCATAGTCAACTTGTATTCGCCTTTGCTCGCTCCGAGATCAATATTGATAAGGAAGTCGGCAGCCGCATTCGTTCCAGGCGAGATACTTCCCGAGTAGTATGCTCGACTTATGTCACCTTCAGTTACGTTTTTGAATGGATATCGAAGTTTGAGATCAGCAGATATGCCAGATATTGTGGCATTGCTAAAATTCTGAATTGTGACTCGAAGACGCATGTTTCGATCACCAGGAGCTGCGTCGATCTCCATCCACATACGGCTTGCGTCGGTAGTGCTAGTGCTTTCGGAAGTGATCCAGACTGCTGAGACGACGTTTATTGGCATTTGAACGCCTTGCGTGACGGAAAATGTGGATGTCGCAACCAGTAGGACGATGCTGACTCCGATCAGAATCCTAGCGACTTCGTTTCGGTTTTTCAATTGGGAATCTCCTCCTTTTCTATCATACCATCTCTAATGTACACGATTCTGTGAGCTTGCCGTGCAAGTTCAGGGTTATGCGTGATAAGCACGAATGTTCGGCCAGCAGTTCTGTTGATCTCCATTAGCAGCTCCATTATTTGGGCAGAGGTCTTCGTATCGACGTTTCCAGTAATTTCATCACCAAGGACCAGTGTAGGGTCGGTGACCAGCGCTCGGCAGATGGCTACTCGTTGCTGCTCCCCCGCACTGAGTTCGTATGGTCGATTGAAGAACTTGGACTCCAACCCAACCGAGGTCAGCATCTTCTTGGCAAGTCGCCGACGCTCGCCAGGGCTCTTTCCGGAAGCTATGAGTGGAAGCTCTACATTCTCAATGGTCTTCAGCCTATGTATCAAGTTGTATGACTGAAAAACGAATCCTATCTTCTTGTTGCGAATGTAGGACTTTCTGTCTTCGTCAAGTCTGGAAGCCTCTGTTCCGTCTATGAATATTCTTCCCTTCGTCGGCCTG
The DNA here is from genome assembly GCA_022865625.1 of Candidatus Bathyarchaeota archaeon. The sequence continues at coordinate 56,653 of JALHTB010000166.1, read as the reverse complement.
TCCAGTAGACCGATCAGGTTGAGGAGTGTGGTCTTTCCGCTTCCTGAAGGCCCAACCACGGACACCATCTCTCCTCTCTTGACTCTAAGGGAAACGTCGTGTAATGCAGTGAACCTTACTGAGCCGGTCCTGTACACCTTCATCAGGTCGTCGACTTCTACTGCGAATTCACTCTTCTGATTCTGATTCAAGCACTTTACCTCGACGATATCGAATCATTCCCACAGCGGAGAGATAGACCGTTAGAACGATGAGAAAACCCGCAAGACCACACGTCGCCAGCGAAGCCAGGCCATTGTTCGTCGAAGAGCTCGCTCCTGAAACCCTCAGAATCCCAAGCACCCATAAGTACCCAATGTTTAGAAAACCTGACAAGACTCCGGCCAAGAGAGCTTTCTTCCAAGCAGCCACAAGATCCTTGTTTGACCATGCGCTTCCCAAGAAACACCCAGCGATAACGAGTGGAATGATAATCGGAACCTGAGACATCCTTGTTTTCCTCCGTCTAGCGGCAGCAACAGCACAGATCGTAATTAAAGCCTTCCGTATGAATCATCCAGACAGTATGGCCTCGATTCTCTGCGCGGTGTCAGCCAAGATTCTGGTGATCTCTTTCGCTTTCGCTTCGGTCACTTCCACGGCCGGCCGTAGCAAGACCACGATGAGCCAGCTGCAGCGCCAGGCCCTCGAACGAATACTCTGCCCGAGGGCACGACACACCACAACCTGTGACATTGACAGCGACCTCTACGGATTCTTCGACCTCACCAGCTTCACGACTCCTCATGCGACAGGGATCTATGTGCTGCTGAAACAAGCCTTTCTCAAAGCCACTCCTCGCCAGATCAAGCAGACAATCCTCGAATCCTGTGATCCCGCGTACATGCCTATTGTCTCGAGAATCACTTCGCTGCCTACCGGTTTCTTCTACCGCCTGCAGGCCGCTTTGAAACGGTTCTTCTCGAGAAAGAAGTTTGACGAGAAACATTCGATAGGTTACGGGCGAGTGAATGCGTACCGAGCCTACCTCAAGCTTAAAGAGTTGATGAATGCTGGGAAAACGTAGATTTTGGCCAGCAAGCCTCCAGCCTCGCCACGGTGGAGTGGATGCTGTGCGCAAATATGCCACGGCTCTGTTTGTGGGTTCAGCAGTAGCCGCGGTTCTCCTGCTCTCATTACTTCGAGAGCCCCTGGCCCATGTCGTTGAGATCCTTCTACAGTCAAACCCTGTCCCCGTCAGCGCTGCAGTTCTACTCCTGCTGCTGATCATCTGCATCTTCAACATCTCCGTCTCCTTGTTCACCTTTGGCGCCTTGTTCTTGTTGAAAGACGCATTGCGAGAAGTTGGAGAAAGGTTGCCGAGAAGACGGGGAGGTGAAGCCTGATGCTTCCACTATTGATCGTAATCTTCATAATCATTGGAATAGCCATCATAGGCGGCGCCCTGTTGTCACTTGTGATAGGCATCGCTATTCACATCGGTCTGAGGATTCTGTTCCTGCTCATCATACTGGCAGCTTGCCTATGGGTTGGCGGGTGGGTTCTGAGCTTCCTTGCCTGGTAAAGGACGACCTCGTCTGACAATCCGCCTCGACGAAGAGATCTTGGCTATTCTCGAGATTGAAGCCCGAAAGAACCGGATGAACCTATCCGACTTGATTCGCATACTCATAGAACACTACCTGAGGGGGGTAGGGGGTGTCAGACACCCCCCCGGGGGGGTCAGTGAATCAACCTTGAGAAAGGCGTTCTTGGCGAAATTAAGGGGATTGCTGGGACAGCTACGCTTCGAAATAGCCACGGTTGATGTGGCTGGAATTCGAGAGAAACGTGTGGAGGACCTCTCGACAGCCATAGTGGATATAGCAGTTCTAGCAAAATCTGCTGAACCCAATGACCGGTTAAGATTCTACCAGCTGCTCGGCTTCCTCATCATGGTTCAGGATGGCTTGTTGAACAATGTTGCGAAAGGTGAACTTCTGAAGCGGCTGGCAGCTGTCGAGGAAAGGCTAGATGTCGGAATGGAAAGCCCTCGAGAAACGTCTAAGAGGCGCAGAGGAAAAGACAACACCAGCAAGCAATGACACTCTCGCAGGCATCAAGAAATCCCGCGACGACCCTGTCTACTTCGGAAAGCGTTTTCTGAACTTCACCGCCTTACCGTACCAGGAGAAAGTTCTGACCGACAAGTCGAAACGCATCGCTGTGCGAATGAGTCGCCAAGCAGGAAAGACCACAACCATAGCGGTCCGAGCCATCTGGTACGCTGCCACACATCCGAAGACTCTGTCTCTGATTGTGGCCCCCAGCTTGAGACAGTCAATGATAATGATGGACCGAGTCCAGAGTTTCCTCTATGGCCGGCCGTAGATAACGGCCATGTGGCTCATGATTCTTCTGAGCCCATTCGCTTCCTCCAAGGTCTCAACTGCTATGTGGGGAAGGCTGGAACAGGGATTGTCTAGGTAAGATCTTTCAAGTATCGCTCTAGCTTTCCATCCAGTATAGCGAACTGGGACGCATCGATCCTTCCCTTCCTGAAGAACACCGTTATTTCATCCCTCAATGTCATGAGATGTTCTCTGCACGCTTCTCGATTCATGGAATACTGGCTGTATACGGAGTCTATCTTTGTTAGATACTTGGAGACAAGTCTTCGCTTTCTTGTTGCGAAGAGCCACCCTAGCATGATTGATCCGCCCGTTCCTAATCCTCCAAGTATCTGCATCAGACGCGAATTGCCCAAACTGAGAGGCGAAGATATTCTCCAGACCGCTGTCACCCCCTTTGGCCCGGTCATGCTTATGGTTGCATTTGGACTGGTGGAGGTGAAGTCGCCTGTCCAATGGTCGAAGATGGATTTCGCGCCAAAGAAGCCTGAAAGGCCACCTTCAGGAACAGGTGAAGTGACAGAGAACGTGACTGTAGTGCCTGCGTCATACCATCCTCCACCTTGCGGATTTCCTATCTTGGAGCTCACGGTAAGCAGGAATTGAATCTTGTAAATAGCAATCACTGCCAAGTCATCTCTGAGAGTTATTGTACGAATGTTGGACGTTTCTCCGGCAGACCATCTCACGAAAAGCGCTCTAGTCCCAGAGTCGAGATCAATCTGCTTCGGCATTTCCACAGTGTATGATGCGTCGGTTGGAAGTTTGAGTTTGAGTTCTCCATCATCTATCTTTTGAGTCTCTCCCTGGAACTTTATCTCGGCTGTCTTGATGTTCTCGAGTCGAATCGTCAGAGTTGCTTGAGACTTCTTCACAACAAGACGTGCATTGGATATGTCGCTGTACGTTCCTGAGTCCCATTGCAGTTCTTCCGGTGGTTTTGTCACGTTGTTCACCTTAGCGCCAGGATCGTAGGTCTTACAAATCAGCGCCACAAAGTATTCTCCAGAATCCGACGGAGCATCTAGTGAGAACGTGCCAGAATACTGGCCTCCCGGAGTCACCCTCAGCCTTGATGAATCGAATTTGCTAATGGTCACGTCTGGTCCAGTTGGAAGCTTCCTGGTTTGGACATTAATGTCAAAGAACTCTATCCAAGGAAGCGTGGCGTTCTCATCCTTGACGTATCTTAATGCCACTTGAACCTGGAGCTTGTCACCCACCTTGACCTTGTCGGCGAACATGCATTCTGCACTGATGTCGGCCCAATGTCGTCGTTCTGGATCATTCTTCAAGTAGATAGGCCAAGTACTTTGATATGAGGTAGCAGAAACTGGAATGAGAGAAAGAAGCACTGTCAAGACGAGAACAACAATCAAGACGTTGACCGTGAGTGTCTTCGAAAGGATCATTGTATGATACTCTTCCACACGAACCAGATAAGACAGTTTTGCACAAGATAAATGTAAAGTGCGAACTCTTCAAGGAAGGCTTGGTCATTCTTGATGAATGTGTGCGCACTAAGAATAGCCGTCATGTACGTCGGTATTTGATTGACGATTTCATATAACTTGCGGCAGTTGCGACGTTTATTTGAGAGCCATTCTCATTCGTGCCTTTACGAGGAAGAACTAACGTGGAAAGAAATATGGCAACGTCTGGGGCGCAGAGGGGGGAGTGCCATCCTTCTGCCTAACCTTATGAGAGTGAGGTTTCAACTTCCTAATTCTAATCGAACCTGATTCCGTCACTACGCGATAACGTTGAGGTTCAAGCTTATGTAGGACATGTTTCAAAGCGTCTCGAATCTTAGAATGTGACAAGTTATCGTCAATCTGCAACGTACCATGGTGGACATGGATTCTTCTCTGCAGTTTCCTCTCCAAATTTCTTGAAAGAGTTTCAACATTTCCTTCGAATTCGGAGGCGTCGATCTTCAAGCCGATCTACACCGATAATTGGCCAATGGAATGCCACGTTTAGCTGCCTTACAGCAATCGGAGAATGGGCTAGGATATGTCAGGTGAATGAGCACGCGGGCTAATAGTCAGCGTAAACGAAGTGCTGCCTGTCAATCCCCCGCCAACACCACTCACAGTTACAACGTATGAACCCACTGGGGTAGCAAAGGAAGTTGTGATGATGCAGATACTGGTGAATGATGGACTGTCAACAGATGGGCTGAGCGAAGCGGACGCACCACTTGGGAGTCCAGACACAGAAAGACTTACATTTTGAGGTGACCCAGAGCGAAGAGCCACTTGAATCGCAGTCCAGCCTAATTCGCCTGTAAGAACCACGATTGGGCCACCACTGGACAAAACAAAATCAAAAGTATTGCCCGTAATATCAGGAGCACGCTGCAAGTGGAAATTCAGTCGAGTTAAACGCCCATCAGTAATTCTGACAACTCTACTCTGCGCATTGAAACCGGGACGCTCGACTGTCACAACATAGACTCCAAGTGGCAAAAAGATGGAATAGGTACCATCCCATGCTACGACCATAGATAGGACTAAGGTGCCATTAGCGTATACCGCAACTTTAGCCCCCCCTAGGGGGATCTCGTTACTGTTGATGTCGTCTCCAATGACCTGCCCAACCAAGATACCTGCCGCGTTTACGCTTGGAAGCGTCGCTACCAAGGCTACAGTAGATAATAGAACTAGAAAAGCGCGAAAACGACCTATGCTCGCCCGTCTCATGTTTGAAGTAATGCCCCTAGCGCGCCTTGAGATCTGAACGAACGTTAGCCGCACTTAAGACTTCATGACGAGGACGATGCTGAGTCTCGGACGTCGGAGGAGCACATGTGCACATTAAAGATGAACCCGTCAAAGACCTATGAAGACCAAACGCTGGGTCATCTGCGGTAGCGCAGGTTGAGGATCTATAGGCCATTCTGGATTTGCTGCAGGAGTACGTTTCAGGGCTGGCACCCACTTCTTCGCGTCCTCCTCATTCTTGAACCCTGCGCCAGCAAGAAGCATCCGACGCTTCGACTGCTTCTCTCTCGAAGGGCCTGGGCGAGCATCGCGCGCGATCCGCAACCAGTAGTTCGCTGGCCAAAGCAAGTCTATTCGATAAGTCCAGCATTGCTTCAAGGTCCTGCAAAGCCGGCTCACTCTTCAACATCTATCACATCCATTTTTGAATAAGCGTGCTCTGTCGGCAATCGCCACACGTTCGTTTCTATTCTTTTCAGCGCGCAGCAACATAGCAGATAATCAAGTCAGGACTCACACTAAGAAATGTGGGAAGATTCTCAGGTAGAAAGAAGAAGGGATGACCCTTTTAGAGTTTCATTTCCTTGATCTTCTGGCCTAACGCGTCTACAAGTCCGGCCATCTTTATGATCAGGTAGAAGGAGGCGATCGTCACGAGAAGCCCTCCCACAGCAGTGATCAGGGCCATGACTGATGATCCTCCATATGTCATTGGCATCCTTGGCGTCGACATACATTCACCTCCTGCACATCTGCGCGTCAGGAGCGAAGTTCCACATAAAAGGCGAATGGATGAATCATACACACGGAGTCAAACCCGAACCCGTTGACAGCATACAGCCGACACAAACAGCCACAAACCGGACAGAACCTTGAAAATGACGGCCCCCCAAGGCATATTGTCGATCAACGCCACCTTGCTCATAACACGCGCTCCTGCAATGCATCAGCAAACCGGGCGAAGACGATCCGAGAGGGCGGGCATACATCAGACGTAAACCGCCATGCCGGCCTCTATTAACGAGAATTCACGCTTGATGAGACATCATGTTTCGATTTGCGTACAACGTGTTCCAAAGGCTAGAGTTTACTATGACGGCCCACATGTCAACAACGGACATACAAATCTGGTCCGGAGGTGAGTCAATGAGTGAGAGTAGCAGGCAGTGCTATGCGATAGCTCTAATCTCCATAGTCGCTCTGGCGTTTCTGAACGGCGTTGCGCTTTACTATGGCTTCTCAAGATCAGTGGGCCCGTTGATGCCAACTAGAGAGGAATCGCAAAACAACATTATCTCTGTGTCCGGAACTGGTTCTGCGTATGCAACTCCAGACATGGCATATGTGAGCACAATCATACTCACGCAGTCAACTACCGCAACCGAGGCTCAGCAGAAGAATACGGACACGAGCAACAGGGTCATTGATGCTTTGAAGGCAATAGGAGTGTTGAAGGAGGATTTGGCGACAGAGTCGTACAGCTTACGGCCGATATACAACTATGACAAGCAGCAAACAATAGTTGGCTATGAATGCAGAAACAGTCTCAGAGTCACATGGCGAAAGATCTACGAGGTCGGCATAGTCCTTGACGCAGCTGTCAAGGCTGGTGCCAACAGCGTAGGCAGTGTCACGTTCGGGCTTTCCAAACAGAAGACGGACAGCGCCACCACTGAGGCCATCAGAGAAGCGGTTGCCGACGCAGACATAAAAGCACAGACGCTAGCATCAGCGTTGAAGCTGACGATTGTGGGCAAGATCTCGGCATCTATAGGGACATCGTACATTCCACGATCGTCATCCTATGAACTCAAGGCTGAGACCACGCCTATTCTACCAGCAGATCTGCAAGTCACAGTCACAGTCAATGTCAGCTATCGTTTCGCATGAAGCCCGAGCTAGATCCCCAATCGCAAGCGTCACCTTTTTCCTTAACCTACACTTAACCGATGGAGCACTCTTGAGATGGCGAAGAGTAGCACTTGGTGAAATGAGTGGGGTCCATCGTACTATTGGTTAGACACGGGGAGACTCTATGGAATGAGAAGCAGCTTCTTCAAGGGAGAACTGACATAGCACTGTGTGACAAGGGGCGAGAACAGGCCAGGATTCTCTCATCATCTCTAACGCCGATTCCGATTTCCTCAATCTACAGCAGCCCACTTTCCCGCGCCTTAGAAACGGCTGAGATCACAGGTCTGCCACACAAGATCACCCCGAAAGCTGACGATGGATTTGTTGAGATAAACTTTGGAGATTGGGAGGGAAAATCTCACGAAGCGCTGAGGAGAGAAGTTCCCGAACAGTATGAGAGATGGATCATCAATCCCAAAGGGGTGACAGTGAGAGGCGCCGAACGACTTGACGACGCTCAGACTAGAGTCATGCAGAGCCTTGAGAGAATTATCAAGGAAAACGAGGGAAGAGTCGTGTTGATCGTCGGACACGGAGGTATTAATAGAATTCTCCTTCTTACGCTCTTGCAAGCAGATCTTGCAGCCTTTTGGAGGATTAGACAGGACACAACTTGCGTTAACCTAATAGAATTCTCAGATGGCATGCCAAGGGTCAATCTGATGAACTGCACGGCTCACTTCAAGACAGACTATCAACAAATCATGAAGGCCGCTATGGCCCGAACACGGATCTCAGCTAAGGATCAGAACTAGTGGAGGCAAACCAAGCGTTCGCCACAATCAGATAACCTACAGCAGCTTTTGGTTTGAATTTCATACAGAAGCAAACATCGCAATCAGACAGACTGGCTCAAGATAGAGCTGCAATAATGCAACATTTCTTTGGAGGCCCTCGATAGGGATGTCTTGATTTGCAGGGATATGGTGGGCCGGGTGGGATTTGAACCCATGACCTTCCGGTATCTGCTGCCAGCTTATCAGCCGGATGCTCCTTGGCCTTCAGATCTGAAGATAGCCAAACTGAGCTACCGGCCCATTCCTTATCGACAAATCGGCTCACTCCTAATAAGATTTGTTGAGCCGTGAGTTCCCTATGATAAGTCTGATTCCTGGTTCTACGACGAAGAAGACGTCTGAAGTACGGGAAGAGTTGTTGGCCCTTGAGGAAAGATTGCCACCTGAGAGTCTTGTCCAACCCTGCCAATCGATTTGTCGAGGGCAGCTTGGACAGAGTCACCCTTACTGAACCCCATGGCTTCGACTTGCTTTCGAGTCAATCCATCTGAAACCAGAACTACGTTTATTCTCTTTCTCGCCTCCGCCATTAGATACGCGATGACTCCCGAGACTAGATTCGTGGCAGGATTCAGCTCCTTAAGTGTCCTTAGAATTCTTTCGGGCGATTCCATGATCAGAAACCTGTAAAGATCCTCTTCTCCAATTCCCTCGTAGCAGGGAGAAGCGAGAATGAATGTTCCGCCATCTTTGACAATCGACTCACCCATTTCAAGAGCCTTGGAAGCTTGGTAGAAGCTTATGTCCATTGGTGAGCCGCTTGAGAGTACAATTCCGGCTCTTGAAGGCACATGAACACCCATCATTTCACTGGCAAATTCCACGCCCTTTCTGTGTGCATTCAGAAAATGCCCTGAAAACACCTTCACGATGCGCCCTTCGTGATTCATAACAGTGTTGACAATGAAGTCCAGGCCTACCATCTCAGCAGCTTCTTCCATCTCAGCTCTGACAGGGTTACTCTCTAGAGAATCTCGTCGACACTTTCCCTCTACGACATAGAGATGGTTTCTATAGATGGTTTCTCTGCCGCACACACCTGGAAGGATGCTCTTTGCTCCTCCTCCGTAGCCTGCATACCTGTGGGGAACAATATTCCCTGTACTGATCTTTAGGTCAGCCCTGACGACCTCACTGTTGACCATGACCCGGTTACCTGCATGAGTGACTCCCAATTCCACAAGGTTTCTGTCGGGGTCATGTTGTTCGACAGAGACTCGACGGAGGACTCCGCTTCCCAGCTTCCGCTCTATTTCTTCCTGAGTCATCTCCCTGTGTTGACCACGAGCCACTATGACTTTGACATTTTTTTCTTGGACCCCAGCTTCTACAAGAACATCTAATATTGCAGGAACGATCAATCGATCCTTGGTCGGCCGCGACACGTCCGTGGCCAATATCACGACGCTGTTCCTATGCTCCGCAAGGTCTGGCAGTGGTTCACTGTCGATTGGGTTTAGTAGAGCGTCTCGAATGGCTTCTGATTCGTCTTGGACTCCTGGGACAGCCTTGGGTGGGAACACTCCCATGAGGTTCTGTTGAGGAATCTCGAAATCAACCTTGTCTTTGCCGTATGGGATCGATAGCTTCATACATTTCCTCTTCCCACAACTCACTCGGGGAACCTAGAGTCTTTCCATCGCCTCTATGATTCTGATAGTGGCTTCCTTCAACTTGTCGGTCGAAGTAGAATATGAGAGGCGAATGTGATTTTCCCCTTTGGCTCCGAAGAATGGATACCCAGGGAGCACAACGACTCTTGCCTCATTCAGAAGGTACTTGAATAGATCCATTGATGACATTTTGGTTGCTGATGTGTTCGGAAACGCGAAGAAGGCTCCTTGAGGCTCCACCAGGCTGAATTGGGAAATCTTGTTCAATGCGTCAACCAGCATTCTCCTTCGTATTCTGTATTCCTCCAGCATGTTCTTTGTAGGTTGCTGGGATCCTTGCAACGCCGCCAAGGCTGCATATTGAGAGATCGAACTCACACATACGCCAGTTGAGTGGGACACCTTCGCGACTTGGGCGATTATGTCCTTTGGTCCAACAGCGTAGCCGATCCTCCACCCTGTCATTGCATATGTCTTGGAGAAACTGTTCACGACTATCGTCCGCTCGCTCATTCCTGGGAAGGTCGCTATGCTTCGGAATTTTCCATCGAATATGAATTCTTCATAGACTTCATCCGACACAACTAGGAGATCGTTGTCGCAGGCGGCTTCCGCCATGGCCTTCAAAGTGTTATCGTTCAGCAGAACCCCGGTTGGATTGTTGGGAGAAACGACAATCATGGCCTTCGTTTTGGGCGATATCTTGTTCGCTAGTTCACTGGTCTCTATCTGGAAACGCTTCTCTTCTGACTGCTGTATCCCAACTAGTTTTCCACCTGCCATCTGTGTCGCATAGTAGTAGCCACTATAGTATGGATCAGGCAGTAGGACTTCGTCACCTGGCTCGATCGAAGCCATTAGTGTCGAATATGTACCACCTGTACCGCCAGCAGTCACAACAACATTCTCCTCGTCTAACTCTAGACCCAGCTTCTTCGATTCCTTCTCGGCTATGGCTGTGCGAAGTTCGGCGATTCCTTCATCGGGTGTGTAGTGAGTCTTTCCACTATCCATAGCTCTCTTTGCAGCTTCGATTATGTGTGTTGGCGTAGGGAAATCGGGCTCGCCGACATTGAGGTAGATGGCATCAGGAACGTTTCTCGCCATCTTTGCGACTTCGAGATATGACAGTTTCTCAGTGGATAGTACTCGATTTGATAGCCTCATTTCTGACATCTTCCAGCTTCGTTTGATTGAGATTGTCTCCTCATTTCTAAGTCTGTTTCTGACCTATCAGACTCAGTATTTCCTTATTCAATAGTGAACTTGTATTTCTCATACAACATGTCCAGTATCTTGGAGAGAGACGCAATCGTGACGAGGTACATCAGTCCGACGACCATGTATACTTCCATCGGTTTCAGGTTTTCAGATATGACAACTTTCGCTCTGGCCATAAGTTCAGGCACCGTCACCAGGAAGGCGACTGAGCTGTATTTTGGCAGATAAGCTGCTTCATTCGACCAACTCGGTAACGCTAATCGTATTGCCTGAGGAAGTATTATTCTGGTGATCGCCTGCGGTCTACTCATCCCAAGGGAAAGCGCAGCCTCCATTTGTCCACCGCCGATGGATTCTATTGCGCCCCGAAAATACTCCGCTTGATACGCCCCACTGTTTATCCCCAGAGCCAATATGGCTGACAGTGTCGGTGAGAAAAACAGACCAAGTACTGGTAGTCCAAAATAGATGATGAAGAGTTGAACCGTAAGAGGCGTCCCGCGGACAAGCTCAATGTATGCGTTTGCAGCGTAGGAAACCGCTTTGCGACCGTATGTCCTAGCGAGAGCGGCCGCAAGTCCCAGGATCATCCCAATTCCGAGAGCTGTGAAGCTCAGTTCGAATGTCACGAGAAGCCCTTCGACCAGTTCGCCAAGGTAGTTTATCATTTCTTGTCGCCAACCGTTTCCTTCTTGTTTTCGTGTCTTCCATAGAGCTCCGTTAGCCGACTCAGGAATCTCCTTGTTCGCTCATTCGCTGGGTTCGTGAAGAAATGATCAGGAGAGCCTGTTTCCATCACAACTCCTTCATCCATAAAGATCATTTCAGAAGAGACTGCTCTCGCGAATCCCATCTCATGAGTAACGCAGATCATTGTCTTCTTCTCTTTGGCGAGATCCAACATCGTTTGCAGAACTTCTCCGATCAGCTCGGGATCAAGAGCAGACGTTGGTTCGTCAAATAGGAGGACTTCTGGATCCATTGCCAGCGCTCTGGCGATGCCTACTCTTTGCTTCTGGCCTCCTGAAAGCTGACTTGGGTGATGTTTGCTCCAGTCTTCCATTCTGACCTGTCTAAGCGCTTCTAGTGCTGCGAGTCTCGCTTTGCCCTCCGGGATCTTCTTCACAACTCTCGGCCCGATCATCACATTGTCGAGAACCGTCATATGACTAAAAAGATTGAAATGTTGAAAAACCATTCCGAATCTTGACCGATAGTAGTTGATCTTGTCACCAGCTTTCATGAGATCAATGTCGCGTAGGAACACTGTGCCACGATCCGGAACGTGAAGCATGTTGATGCATCGCAGAAGTGTGCTCTTCCCTGCTCCGCTCGGCCCGAAGATTACTGTCGTCGTTCCTTCCTCGACATCGAATGATACACCTCTTACGACCTCCACCTTTCCATAGCACTTCCACAGGTCTCTGACCGATACTACCTTTGTCAAGTGCCTACCACCAGTCGTTTCTTCTCTCGTCCCCAAGTTCCAGCTATCCTAGTTATTGGAAACACTACGACAAAGTAGATACCTGCTACGAGAAGGAACGGAATGAGTGGATCATATGTTGCTGCTCGAACGTAGTCAGCTCTTCTCATTAGTTCAGCAACACCCACAACAAATGCAAGAGACGTATCTTTGATCATGGTTGCAAGCTCATTTGCCCAACTAGGTAGAGCGAACCGCAGAGCCTGGGGTGCGATCACAAACCGAATTGCCTGCAACTTGGTCATTCCCAACGATCTCGCAGCGTCCATTTGACCGCTGCCAACAGATTCCAAGGCACCACGAAAGACTTGGGATTGATATCCGGAACTGCAAAGTCCGAGTGCAAGAGACACCGCTAGAAAACCAGGCATGTCAAACACAGACGAGGGAACACCGAAGTAGAGTAGGAAGATGAGAACCAGAGGAGGAACACTTCGCGTTACCCTTTCGTATGAGGCCACGGACAGCCGTCCAATTCCTCCGCCATAGACTCTTAGAATTGCCAATGGCAAGCCCAAGAGAAATCCCATCCCCATTCCGAGGGCGGTGAGGCCCAGAGTCACGGGTAACCCTTCGACTATGAATGCCAGGTGTGACGCTATTAGATCAAAAAAAGACAACAAAAAGGGGATTCCCGTCATCGATCAATTCTCGGAGACTAAGTCGAGTGCCACTTGTTTATAAGCTGCTGGATTACTCCGTCTTTGTGAAGCTTAAGCATCGCTGTATTCACTGCGTCCAGGAGCTCCTTCTCACCTTTAGGAACCCACAGACACTTAGGGGGCGCCCATTCCGTGTACACAATCTTGATTGAATAGTGCGTCGCGAAACTGTCTGCAACGGGCTTGTCTATCATAGCAGCATCTATTCTACCGGAAACAATATCAGCGATCATCAGGTCGACTCTCTGGTATGAAACCACATTCTCTTTCTTGATCTTGCCTTCCTTGACTAGGTCGTTGACTCTGCCTTCCTGTATTGTTCCTGTTTGAACGCCTATCTTCAGATTCAGGTTTCCTACGTCTGCTAGATCCGCAAAAGTCTTCACCGACGAATCTCCCTTGACCACTACCACATTGTCGCCCTGCTCGTATGAGATGCTGTAGTCCATCTTAGGAATCCGCTCCGCCTTCAATCCCATGCCGGCAGCGATCATGTCTATCTTTCCTGTTTCCAAAGCCGCCACAAGAGACTCGAAAGGCATGTCCTGCCACGTCACTTTGACGCCCAGCTCTTTCGCGACTGCCTCAACTATGTCCACATCTAGTCCAATGATCTTCTTCGTTTTCTCATCGATCGATTCATATGGTGGGTAGTCTGCGCTTGTTCCGACAACGATCTGCCCTTTCTGCTTGACTTTGTCAAGTAGACTTACTCTCTTTGGCGATGGTGGAGGGATCTGAGATTGACTGTAGACATAGCCAACACCGACACCGATGCACAGCATAATCAATGCAACGGCAATGATCTGCATCGATTTGCTTCCTTCCGTCTTGCTCATTTTGATCATTCACCTCCGTTCAACTGTTCACGAAGATTCCGTTCTCGTGAAAGCTGCGCCTCAACCAGTCTTCAAAGGAAGTAATCGACGACACATTCGAGGCAGGATCCCAAACGATCTCTGCAGACCTCTGAACAAATACTGGCCGTGTGCTTCCTTCCGCCCTTCAGCGTATTTTCGGTTTCCATCGTTCAACTGAATCCTCGTTGTCGTCTAGCTTCGACTGAGGAAGGTTTTTATTCCTTGTGGTCGAAAATCCTCCAAGAAAGGTCAAGAGTGACCAATATTGGTCAAGAATAGTGTGTCCCGTTCTGTGCAGACTCTGATCGACAACGATGTTTCGATGCAGGACGCGATAGAAAGAGGATACGGAAACTACAGCGCTATGGCCCGAATTCTAAGGCCGCGGGTTGAGGAAGTCCTAGGACGAGCGGCAAGAATCGAGAGCATCATAACTGCGGTCAAGAGAGCCAAATCAACCATCCAGGCCAGCCAAGAGAGCATAGCAACAATCGTCAGCAATAGCGTCATTAACCTCAGAACTGATGTTGCGAAAATCTCCATCGAGAAGACGAGGCGCACCACTCAGATAGTGAGACGAACGATGGCGGATCTCAGAGGAGAATTCCTTCAAATCCTAGAGGGTCTGTCAGCAATAACACTGATCTTCGATGAGAGGCTTTTTGACAATGTCTGCTCAATGTTTCGAAGGGGAGATATCCTGGACGAGAAAAGGGGACTTGCGGCCATAATGGTTCACAGCCCTCGAGCCATCATTGGTGTGCCAGGAAGCGCAGTAGCCTTCTACAATCCTGTTTCAAGACGCCACATAAACATTGAAGAAACTATGAGTTGCTTTACAGACACGATTCTAGTGGTGCGTATGGAAGATGTGGGAAGAGCATTTTCTAGTTTGACAGAGATGATCTCTCAAGCTCGACGGATAAGTAAGACCAGGCCAGGTAGGATCGGGCGCCACCCAAAGAGGAAAAGAAGATAGTTCAAAACGTACTGATCTCGAAAGCTTCAAGTGAATTCGGGAAACAGATGATGAGTGTGCGGACGCGGGCATAGCATGCCTGGGAGGTTTCGAGGAACGTACTCAACAATTGAAGATCCTATTCACAACATGCGCAGTCTGAGAACATGGATGCGGGATCTCGAAGAAGATGAAGGGCTGCGCATTGTGGGGAGAGCACGACCGTTTGCTGGAGGAGGATTCCTATTTGTATCCATCCATCAAGGAAAGTACCGTGTCAACATCTGCGACAGGATCCGACATCAAAAGAAGGCAAACTTCATTGCAGGTGAAGGAGGAGAGTGGCATGAGTTTGAAACGTTCGAAGAGGCATGGAAGTTCGTCAGTCAGAAAACAAGACGTCCTGTCCAAGCATGGGTCTATTGAGAAACAATCAAAACGGCTTCATTCTTCAGCCTCTGTTACAGAAGTCCCAGAATACTAGACAGCTTCGCCATTAGCTCTAAGGCACTTGAAAAGCCTTGACGCTTCCTTCTCAAATGCAGGTCCTTCACCAGACAATCAGCGAAAGCGATGACTTCTCTAACAGCTGTCTCCGTGTCAAAGTCATCATCCATTGCCTTGACAAAGCGTTCTTTGAACAGTAAGGACATCGTATTGACACTGCCAGCCGAGTCTTCTCGGTGGCAATGAGTCGAAGCCTGCTCTAACTCTGCCAGCTGAGCACGAAGGCGACGGGAGAGTCTGTCGGCTTTTTCTAGGTCTAATCGTCTGAAATGAATCGGTTTTCGGTATTGAGTTAAAGAGAAGAAGAGCCTGAGAGTCTGCAGGTCGTATTGCGTCAGAATGCCCCGTATCGTTATGGAGTTTCCTAGGGATTTGCTCATCTTTCTTCCTCTGATGTACAGAAGACCTGTGTGAAGCCAATATCTGCAGACTGACGTGCCAGTTACTCCTTCGAGTTGAGCTTTTGTCGCTTCATGATGTGGGAAGACCAGTTCGTTCCCACCTCCGTTGATGTCGTATGGCACACCCAGATGCTTGAGACAAGCTGCGGCGTCTTCCATGTGCTCTCCAGGCCGGCCTCTACCCCACGGTGAATCCCAAGTGTCTGTGTCTGCCTGGAGAATACTCCAGAGAGAAAAATCCTCAGGATGTCTCTTTGCCGGACTCAAGTTGAGTCTTCGCAGTGCAATCTCACTCCTTGACTGGTGGGAGAGTGCGCCATATCCTTCCACTCTGCTGGTGTTCAGGTAGACTCCTTCATCTGTCACATAGGCGACCCCTTTCTTTAGAAGCCTCTCTATCCAGTTCATTATCTCAGGAATGTTGCCCGATGCGCAGGCAAAGACATCTATCGTCTCTATTCCGAGAGATTTCGCGTCTTCAAGGAAAAACCGAAAGTAATCATCGGAGTAGTCTCTCGAGGACTGACCTGTCCTTTTCGCATTCCTTGAAATGCTTTCAGAGATGTCGGTCACATTCATGACTACCTTCGTCTTGTAGCCGCGATATCGCAAATATCGGACGATCGTATCGAAGGCCACAAAGGTTCTAGCGTGGCCTATGTGACAGTAGTCGTAAACTGTGGGGCCGCAGAGAAATATCTTCACTAATCCGCTTCTCTTGGTGAATGCTCGTTTTTTCAGGGTTAAGGTGTCAAATATCCGCAATGTCATTTCATGACATCACACATGCTGGCGTCTTATTCCGTGTGCGCTTTCTTCTGAAAGAAGGTCGAGTAGTACGGTCGGCTAGACCTTAGAAATCCAATGAAGGTATCTTGGTTCTTTTCCTCGCACAATCTTGCGGTAGATGTCAACGAGCTTTGCCGTTGTCGGACCGACTTTGCCATCAGAAATCGTTCTTTTGTCGATTGACAGAATCGGTTCTATCTCCGCCGCTGAACCAGTGAAGAATACTTCGTCACTCATGTAGAGTTCGGCTCGGCTTATCGCTCTCTCCTCAACGCCTATTCTCAAGTCTGACGCCACTACCATAACTGTGTCTCTTGTTATTCCTGGCAAGATAGAGCACGTTAGCGACGGTGTTACCAGTTTCCCGGACTTTACTATGAATATGTTCTCTCCTGTGCCCTCACTTACCATACCGTTCCGGTCCAACAGAATAGCGTCATCGAAACCATTTGCCGACGCATCAATCTTGGCCAAGATCGAGTTGATGTAGTTTCCGCAAGCCTTAGCCAAAGGAGGAGTTGACGAATCGTCTATTCTCCTCCAAGATGAAACGCACACGTTTAGGCCAGACTTCTCGAAAAGCCTCTCCATGGGAAAAGTGCAGATCGCGATGGACGAGGATCCGTCAAGTGTGTCCAGATTTACTGCCAGGTCGGATGAGAACAGGATTGGTCGAATGTAGGCGGAAGAATCGATTTTGTTTTTTCTCAGCAATTCCAAGGTTGCGCTGCAGAGTTCGTCAACTGTGAACCTGCATTTGAGCCGATACACGTTGGCAGACTTGAGCAATCGGGTCATGTGATCCTGTAACCGAAAGACCCCCAGACCCCCATTCGAAGGATAGGCTCTAATGCCCTCGAATACTCCTGCACCGTAGTGCAATGCTCTCGTCATAACGTGAACTTTGGCATCTTGCCACTTGACGAAGTTTCCGTCCATCCACACATAATCTGCCTGGACTGTCATAACTGCTCAAACCCGAATCTATCTAGATCCGACTGGTTTCATGACTTTTGAAAGCATGAGACATATCATATGGTCCTATAAGACTTTGGGGCGGCCCCGGTATTCATGGCTAAAGAAGCCGTGCCTAGATGCTGGTTGTTCTATCCAATTGCTCAGGCCCTGTTTCGCACAACTTTCAGGAGATCTGCCCGCGTAACTATGCCAGAAATGCGACCGCGTTTCGTGACAATCACTGCGGGGCTATATTGTAATATAGACGAAACCGCAGAGAGAGGGGATTCCTCATCTAACTGGGGAAACGGTTCATCCATAACATCCTCGACATGTTTGCGCGATAGTTCTGATAGATTCTTTACATTCAGTATTTGGGCAAGCATGGTCCTCTCTGAGATGCTGCCAATTGCGAAATGCCCGTCGAGTACAGGAAGCTGTGAAAACCCTGTTTGTCTCATTAGCTCCGTGGCTCTCAAGACAGGATCTTGAGGACGAACACTGATGACTTTCTTGCTGACTATGTCCCTAACCCTTGTCTCAATCCTTATTTCCAATTCCTCAAGAGCATCAAATATCTTCTTAGTCTTTTCATAGGAAGGGCTGATTGTGAGTGCTTCAACCTTTGCGATCATAGACTGGCTGACACCACCCAAGAGAGCTAGTTCCTTCTGAGTGAGATTGAGGCTTTTCCGTCGTCTTGCCATCTCTTCCAGCTTAGGCAGCATGAACTCAGATTCTGAAGTACTCCAGTATATTATTTCGCCTTTGCGCAAGATGGGATTCTCTCGAAAGGGACACAAATGGTGGACAGAACAGGTACTCACTGACATCCGCTATGAACCCCCTCGATGCAGCGTGGTATATTGATCGAACGGCGTTGCCAGCAACCATGTTCATTTCTTCGCGGGCTACTGCGACGCAATGTTCTCGCATTGTTGAAATGCGTTTTGATTGATTATTCCTATAGGAATAATCACTACCCCAAGGCATTAATAGCAAGAGCAAGTTTCCCCCGTCAAATGGCGATATCGATGCGCAAGATCGTAGTAAATGAGCTACATCAAGTTCCGTTGAAGAAGCAAGCGATCGAGATCGTTGAAAGAAAGGGCCTTGGACATCCTGACTACATTTGCGACTCGATAATGAACGAGATCTCAGTTGCCTTGAGCAGAGAGTACAAGAAGAAGCTTGGGCACATCGCTCATCACAACATTGACAAGGGACTTCTTGTTGCAGGCAAAACAGAGGGACGCTATGGAGGGGGAATCATC
The DNA here is from genome assembly GCA_022865625.1 of Candidatus Bathyarchaeota archaeon. Next base: position 38,098 of record JALHTB010000166.1, on the reverse strand, counting down.
AAGAAACCAATGCTGCTTGTCTTCGGAGACAGGGCGACCTTCGAGGTAGGAAAGGATAGGATTGAAGTTGATAAGATTGCGGTTGACACAGCGAAGAATTGGCTCAAGACAAAGCTGAGATTTGTCGACCCAGAAAAACATGTTACGTATCAGGTGGAAATCAAACCTGGCTCAGCCGAGCTTACGGACATATTCGAACGGAAAGCGCGGTTCTTGGGTGCGAATGACACTTCTGCAGCTGTTGGATATGCGCCACTTACACCAACTGAGAGCCTTGTACTCGAAATGGAGAGATACCTTAACTCGTCAGACTTCAAGAAGAGATTTCCGGAAAGCGGCGAGGACATCAAAGTCATGGCTCTCAGACGGAACGACCTACTTGAAATGACGATTTCCATGGCGTTTGTCGACAGATTCATCAAGAGTGAAAGCGACTACTTCTCAAAGAAAGAATCAATATTTGAAGAACTCAGGAACTTTGTGGAATCCAAGTCGAGCATCAGCAAGATTGAATTGAACCTGAACACGCTCGACATAAAGGGAAGGGGTTTGTCAGGCATCTATACGACTGTCACGGGTACATCTGCCGAGGAAGCTGATAGTGGAGAAGTGGGAAGGGGAAACCGTGCAAACGGAATAGTCTCCTTGAATAGACCATCAAGTTCAGAGGCGGCTGCAGGAAAGAATCCAGTCAGTCATGTCGGCAAGATCTACAATCTACTCAGCTTCAGGATTGCTGACAGGATAGTCAGAGAAGTCTCTGGCATCGATGAAGCATATGTCTGGCTGTTGAGCAGGATCGGAATACCAATTGACCAACCCGCTATCGCATCAGCACAACTGATCCTTCCTGAAACAACGAGAATACAAGACGTGACACCCGGAGCAAGAGACATCTTGGACGATGAACTAGGCAACCTTAACAAGTTCTGCGATGATTTGGCAGAAGGAAAGGTCCCGGTCTGCTAGGTTTCTTTTCCTTTCTCTTCGTCTTTTGCAGGAGACAGTTCTTTGAAGAGTCTTTCAAGTTGTCTCTTCATCAGCCGGGTATCTTGACTCAAGTTGAAGTAATCAGAAAAAACTCGTGTTGTCCTCAGAACTTTGGTCCGTCCCAGCTTAGACTCCGAAACCAATTCAAGATCTTCTAGCTGCTTCACATATTGATATGTAAGTTTTCCTCTGACTCTCACCACATATGATTGAGTTACAGGTTGTTTGAGAGCTATGAATGACAGAGTCTTCAGAGGGCCAGGAGTGAGCAACTTTCTTGTGGCCAGTTTTCTAACTGCATTGACATATTCTGGCTTTAGCTGCATGACAAATCGTCCGTCTTGAAGCTCAAGCACTTCGAGCGATGTCTCGGACTGCTTATACCGTTCCACTATTGATCGAGCTATGTCTCGGACTTTTCCTTCGGATCTCATCTTGGAAACAGATCCGAGGGTCTGAATATCAAGCGGCTTTCCAGCAACGTAGAGTGCCCCCTCTATTACTTGGGTCTTGTACCTATCGGTTGTGGAAGCGACTCCTTCAGTCTGCGCCAATTCGAGGGGCCATCTCTGTAAGTCTTATGACTATGTCACCGAACTCTTGTTCTTGAAGGAGAACAAGCTTGCCCTGGCAAGCAAGGAAAAGAAGCAAGATGAACTGCCGAATCATTTCCACAGCCGAGAGTCCTCTGGCAAGTGCAGCAAATGAAATTGCGCAAGTCCTCTCCGATAGCTTCTTGAGATGCAAATAGAAATCCTCTAGTCGTTCATCGATATTCGTTAAGAACTCATCCAAGTCTTCGGTAAGCTGTGAGGGCAGTGCTATTGGCCTGCTCTGCTTTGACAATATGACCTTCTCAGCTTGCAGGACCTCCTCGAGGGCTGTCAGAAGCTGTTCGACCGACGCCGATACGTATTCGTATCTTATTGGAATAGGCAAGGGTGGTGGAATCTGTTCGTCTGGCCTTGGCACTTGAGCCTTGGGAGGCTCTTCTAGTTTGAGCACAAACTCGGACTTCATTCGATGTATTATCGCCGAAGAGAGCAGAGCTGTCCCCGATGCTGTGAAGTCTATGTACCCGGTCTTCTTCATCTCTGAGAGGAAGGAGTTCAGTAGAAAGGAGACATTGACATCCCATGGCCTAAGCCTGTGAAGTCTTATGAGGTCAAACAGAATCACGTAAGGTGGAAGCAGCCAGAAAGGCTTGTTGTTCACCTCATCTGTCATTTAGCTGTCACCATCGCTGGAATCGATACTACTTGCGACGTACCGTCTTGCACAAAGACACCGTAGACTCTGTTTGCTCTGCTCACAGTGGTATCTCTCAGAGAAATTACCATAAACTGTGAGTCTTTTGACTTTGACTTGAGAAGATCAGCTAGTCTCTGCGAGTTCAAGTCGTCCAGATGTGCATCTATCTCATCAAAGATGTAGAATGGCAATTGACGTATGTTCTGGAGCGCGAGCAGGAAACACACCGTTGCAACTGATTTCTCACCTCCGCTTGCCGAACTAACACCAAACTCCGCCTTACTGGGAAACTGGAGAAGCATATCCAATCCTTCTTCGAAAGGCCTATCCCGGTTCTCAAGCACCAGTCTGCCATGTCCACCATTAGTAATATCTGAGAAGGTTTCCTGGAAGTATGTGTTTATCCGGTTCAAAGCATCCATGAATGCGTCAAGTTTCTTCTTGTCAAGTTCGTTCATGAATGAGACTATCGCGAACTTCTCCTTTTCGAGTTCATTGATCTTCACTGAAAGCTGCTTATAGTTTCCCACGACTTCTTCGTATTGTTGAGGAGCTAGCTGATTCACGCCTCCAATGCTGTTCAGTTCTCTCCGCAAAGTTTCCAGCATACTCTCGGTCTTTCTTAGGTTCTCCTCCTCAGGGGCCTCCAACTCAATATGCCCCAAATCCTTGAGTCTTGCCACTTGAAGTGAGATCTGTGTTTCTTTCTCCCTAATCTGCGCAAGATGCAGATTGTTCGCTTGACTCGCCGATTCGTACTCTGAATACGTTCTGTCAATTTCACTCTGTATTGTTCTGAGTTCGACCTCGATGCCGCCTAGGAGTTCTTTTGTTGAGGAAACAGCTTTTATGAGCTCAGTCTTCCTTGTTTCAAGGGTCTTCAGCTCGACTTGTGTTGAGTTCAGATCCTGTTCAGCGTTCGCCAAGCTTTCCTTGGTCCTTTCGATTTCCCGACATACCGATTGCAGTTGAATTCTAATTTGCTCTAGAGTGGGGCTCAACGTGTCAATGGATGTTTTGAGGGAGGAGATTTTTCCTTCAACATGGATTTCTTCCTGTTTCATTTCGTTTAGCATTCTTGTCAGTGCCAGCATCTCGTTCTCAATTTGGACAAGGTAAGCGGATTTTATTGAAAGCTTCAACGAGCTTCTCTCTTTTTGCAGTTGCATCAGTCTTTGCTTGTCCGCATCTTGAGGACCCTTGAGCAGGGACTGACCTTCGAGCTCTTTTCCTATTTCGTCCGAGATTTCCTTGATTCTTGATCTGGTTGATTCAAGTGACTTCTTTGCACGTTGAAAGTTATCCTGAATTTCCGCTATCTGGTTCGTGGTTCTTTCAATTGTGCTCTTTCCTTCTATCTCAGTCTGTTTCAGATCAAAGACCTCGTCGGCCAGCCTCTGTATCTCCAATTGTCCTTGCTCTATCATGGTTTCCAAGGAATGCAGTGTTTGACCGAAGTCTTGAATCGTGGAACGCTTGGGTGCAAGAGAGGTCACATCGAGAGGTTCTCTGTAGTATCCGGTTTCCATTCCTCCTCCGGGCTCGTAGATATCCCCCGTCAGCACCACGGCCCTGAATCCTTCAACAGAAGCTAGGAACCCTGCCTTCTGATCTTCTGCTAGGACTGTGTCACCAAAGACGAAGTTCAACGCGGGCCTAATTTCGTTTGGACATTCTATGAAGTCAACGAGTCGACCAATGATGCCCGCGATGGTCGGGCAGTGCTCAATAGCTTGAATTGGAGCTACGCTGGCAGTAGGAATGATCTTGATTCTGCCAAGCTTTGTTCGCTTGAGGATTTCTGCACAAGTCATTGCGGTCTCAGTGTCTTTTACGACAAGGCCGGTCATCCATCCAGCTGAGGAGGCTTCAGCAGCTCTTGCGCATTTGTCGTTGACCTTGATTAGACCTCTGAGTCTTCCGTAGACTCCCGATATAGCACCGGCAGCGGCCATTTCCTCGATTCTTCGGAGAGCATCTTCTCCAGGTGCTAGTGCTTCAATGAGTTCACTTTGAGTCTCGAATTCCACAAGTGACGTTCTTGCCTTTTTTGCGATTTCTGCTGCTTCTGTGATCTCTTGTTCTTTGATCTTCATCAGTAGCTGGTTCTGTTCAAGTGTTGTGTTACTGTCTGCGATTTGTTTCTGTTCTTCTTCCCGCAGTCTTGCGATCTCTTTGAGTCGAGCGTCCATTTCCTCGGTGAGTTCTATGTAATCACTGCTACGTGTTTCCAAAGCTTGTTTCTGGTTCTCAAGGAGCTTGATTTTGGTGGAACTGGTTGTAACTTGGGTTTCTATGTCCATTAGCTGCTTCGAGGCCTTTTCAATTTCTTGTTCGATTTGCTCGATTTTTCCGGTGTTCTCTCCGAGCCGCTCTCTTGTTAGATGGACTTTCTCGAAGATTCTGTTGAATTGCTTTTGCTTCTCCCCTAGGGCGAGTAATACTCCCTGATGTCTCTTTTGAAGTGCTGTTAGTTCTTCCTTCATTTGGCCGATTGAAGACATGAATTGGTCTTGGCGATTTTGAAAGGCTACCTTCTGTTTCTCCGCTGTTTTCAGGCTGGCCTTTTTCGCTTCGATCTGTGCGGCTAAGCCTGCGAGCTTTGCATTGAGATCGCTTGTCCGCCTTTCTACTTCGAAGAGTTCATTGTTGCCTTTCTCGGCTATCTGCAGCTCAAAGTCTCTTCTCTTTGATTCTGCGGTGTTCTTTCTTGCACTCAGTTCTTCTCTTTTCTTCTTTATCTCACTGATTTTGCTCTGCGTGGCATCTGCATCTGCCTGAAGTGTCTCTAAGGCCTCTCTCAATTGCTTGAGTTCTCTCGAAACGAGCCTAGCTTCTAGCCTCTTGATCTCTCTGTTCAAGGAAGTATATTTGAGGAAATCATTTCTTTCTCGTTCAAGAGATTCCACTCTGTCCCTTACCTCGTCGATTCTTGCCGACGCGACTCTCAAGTTGGTTTCAGCAGCACTGAGTTGCTTCTGAGCCTCTTCTTTCTTCAGGTCATAGACTCCTATACCAATCATGTCTTCGATTATCTTGCGACGTTCTTTCGCAGTGACTTCAGCGAGTCTGGTTATCGCATGTTGTGGAATCAGATTGTAGCCGGTTACCTGAATGTCAGCTGACGACATTATATCGGTTAGTTGTTTTCGGGATATTCTCCTTCCGTTCAGACGGTAGATTCCCTCTCCTCCTCTACGGAACTCTCTTGAGATCGTTACCAGCGTGGCCTCAACAGGTATTCTCCTGTCCGAATTGTCGAACTGAATTCCTACCCAAGCCGATCTAGACTGAAGCTGGGGGGAGTTCTTGTGAATGATATCGTTAAAGGATGCTCCCCGGAGTTCCTTGGGACTGAGTTCTCCTAGAGCAAATCTCACGGAATCCAATACATTTGATTTCCCTGAGCCGTTAGGACCTGTTATGACAGTGAGGCCTCTATCCAGCGAGATGGAAACTTTCTTGCCAAAGGTTTTGAAGCCTCTGAGCTCGATCTTCTTGATGTAATCCAGAGCTAACTCTGCTCCTGTGACATTATAGACAAACAACCGTAGGACCGGGCGCGAAGTCTTAAAGAGTTTTTAAACGTTCTTTGATATCGAAGAGGTTGGCGGATAGTAGTCTAGACGGTCAGCTTCAGTTCCGAGCTTGGGTCACAGAAGAACGCAGGAGAGCTTTCTAGCGCCGCTTCCTCTTGGTCAACACTGTGGTGAAGGCCAGCAGTGATGCAGCGACAAACGGAACAAAGTACGCCTCGAATTCAGGTATCGGCACCTCTGATCTCTCCAAGTAGAAATTCAGCTGTGTTGCACCACCCTCGGAAATGGACACGATTCTGGCCTGAGTCTTGAAGCCGGGGTACTGAACTGTCACGTTGAGGGGACCTGAGGGCAAGAATATGGCGTAGGTGCCATTGGCTCCTGTTGTGACCGATTCTATGAGGGAGCCGTTCTCGTATGCCGAGACCCTTGCCCACATCAATGGAATCGCTTCGTCATACATGTTGTATCCATAGACTTTACCGCTCAACATACCTCCGCCGGGCCTTATTCCCTCTGCACGAGGCAAACAGTTCACAAAAAAGAATACGGCCCCTGTAAGCAGGAGTGTGAACATGATCCGCGTTCTCTTCTTCATGACCACGCCTCTTTGCGCTAGAAACTTGGAGCTAAACCCATTAAGGATTTCGGAATACGCCTCTTTCTCCTACCAGCCCGCAATGTTCGGATCTGTTTGACCAGCCGATGTGTTGCGAGAGCTATCGTGATGCCGGAGAGGCACGCGGACAGTGTGAGGAAAAGAAATGATGCAGCTGTAGTGGTTATCGGCGCTCGAGCCACCTCGCCCAGGACTATTAGCTCCGTCCCGATGAAGAGAAGTATTCCAATGTACTTTGGTGAGTCTTTTCCTATGGACGGTTTCTTCCTTCTTAAGACAACAAGCAATGGAGTCAACACTGGGGATAGATAGACAACGCCGGCAAATGTCGATGCAACAAACCCCGCTGTAAAGAAGGCTATCTCGGAGCTAGGACCGATCGCAAAATAGACCGAGGCAGATAGACCCAGAATCTGCAAAATGGGATACAACACGGCTTTGAGGGACACGTTCAGGATTGGGCCTTCGGCCATTGCTGTAGACAGATCTGGAAACAGAAAATCACATATTCGATCGAAGGAGTCGCACCAATGTCTCCCAGCGAAGGTTCTTGTGATATATCGTTCTCTGGCGGTTTCCAGGAATGATAGCTGGGCAGCATTGTCTGAGCCATATGCAGTTTCCAATATGTGAAGCAATCCTCTGGGTTTCTCTATGTATGCTAGGTCAAGGTTTCCGGGCGCATTGACTACCTGCGGTGAATCCACAGGTTGCCCATTCGGGGTTTTCCATCCTTCTGAGACATACCAGCCCGGACCCACTTGGATCTTGAATGGAGCGTCAAGCGTCATATTGGAACCAGCATCTATCCACTCTGAGAAGGCGAGCGGAGCGCTTCCATTCCACGATTTTTGGTTGATCTTTATGGAAACGACGGTTCCGTTAGGAAGACCAAGAACTCTGAAGTTGACTAGGTATTGTGTCTTCCAATTCGCATTCATAGTCTTGGGACTGTTCATCACCGTTGAACCTTCGTTAGAGGTGCCTTCATAGTCTCCGGTCCATTTCATGAAGACATAGCGAACGCCTTCTCCTCCGTTGACGGTTGACTCAATGGAGAATCTTACGGTTTTACCTGAAGGCACCCACCCTTGCCCAGATGGTGTGCCGCGCTCACTCAATACTCGGAGCTCAAATTCTGTTCTCCAATTTGCAGTGATGGTTCGGGGACTGCTCATAGTGACTGTGGTCTCTGTTGATCCTGAGGTTAGGTCTCCTGACCAGTCGATGAATACTTTTCTAGTATGATTGCCTTGATCGACTGGAGAGACCACGCTTATCTGAACAGTCCGTCCTTCCTTGTGCCACCCCTGCTCAGCAAATGTGCCTACAGATGACACTATGGTGAGGTAATGTTCGACAATCCAATTGGCTGTCAAATTGTAGGGACGGTTCATAGTGAGTTGGATTGTCGTAGAGTTCGAGGTGTAGTTCCCACTCCAGTAGGAAAAGACAAGACGGGATTTTCCATCATTCATAAGAGAGGGAGATGTCGCCTTAGCTGTGGCACCGCTGTTCTCGTCGTACCAACCATCTCCTGAGGTTTCACCCTTGCCGGACGATATTGAGAGGCGATATTGGGTCTTGTACTCGACTGAAAGCGTTACGTCGCCCGTGGTACGATAGACTCTTGGATTGGAGACGTTTCCGTCGTTCCATCGTAGAAATGTCTGCCGAACTCCGAGCTGCAGAAATCGTTCCGGAGGAACCTCAATTGTCTGTGCCCCGATCAGAACTGGCACGTCCACCGTCGTTCCGTTTGCATTGTACAATGTGCCGTTTATCCGGATTGACCCTCCTGTCCAGGGAAGTCTTACCGAAAGGATGGATCCTACCAGGAATTCGCGAGTGATCTCGTTGTTGAGTCGATTGATATCATTCAACTGCCCAGCTTGGTCTATGACGCATCTTGCTACATGTCTGCCCATTGTGGCGTTCCAACTGAGCTGAATGAACTGACTCTGTCCAACATCCAACGTGTAGACGTTCATGTAGAGAAGGGCCGTGTCAAGATATACATGGACAGTGACGTTGGACGTCATGACTGTGCCCTGGTTTGTTATTTGGAATGTGAACATGAGCATTCGGCCTGAACGAGGTGGGTAGGGTGCGATTTCGGCCTTCACTGCCGCAAGATCAGGCACCGCCCCGACGCGATTAACTACGACTCGGTAGTTCTGTTCACTTACTCCAAGCACGGAAACGAATATTGTGTTGCCTGTGTCGGCAAAGGTGCGACCTGGTTTTATTGTTGCATCATCTAGCGTAGCTGTTAGCGGGTTTGCGTCGACAACTCTGACTCCTCCCGGGCCTGCAATCGCTTCATCGATATAGGCAACCAGCAACCCGGTGTCTGGCAAACCCATGTCATATCCGATTCTCTGCCTCAGTTCCAACAGGTAGTACGCCTTGTCTGTGATCGGGATCTTCACGGCCAATATTGTCCCGTTCAACTCTAAGGGATTGATCGTAATGGTGCGAATGACTCCACCCGGAACAGTCGCTATTTGACTTTCCGAAATCCATCCAAGTCTGATTTTCGCCCAGGCCAACATATGAGCTGGGCTACTACTCGCTGGGTTTCCGTTCCATAGCCCTTTTCCCATCAACTCCCATCGGCCGCAATAGTCATTTCTTCGATATGGATCGTAGAGATCTGGGAGACCTAGAAGATGAGCGAACTCGTGAGCTATCACCCCCACGGTCTCCGCTCCTTGACTCTCCAGTTCTGGAACAATCATGGCTTTGGAGTATGTGACTCCATCGCGTGTTCTGAACCAAATGCCCATCATATATGCGCATGACCATATGTCATTCGAGTTGCCTGAAGTTTCTTCGCCAAGGCCTGAGTGAAGAATAACAAGATGGGCATATTGGCTGAAGTCTATTTCTGGATCCGCTGCGTAAATCGCTTCTTGGATCAATTTCCAAGTATCCGGATATCCGCAGTTATCCGCGTCGTCGATGCTCATGGGACTGTCCCGAGCGTAGGCTCCCACCGTCTTGTTCATCTGATACCATTTAGAAACAGTTCCTGTCAAAGAGACCTTGCCGTACGAAACGTCACGGTAGTACTGGTTGACTCGGCTGAAGACTATATCCTGGATTTCGTTCTTAGTCTTAGAGTGGTTTTGATTTGTGAACTCAACGCATAGAACAGCTACTGATTGCGGACCCGGAGCCGCAGGTGCATATCCAATTGAGATCGTTTGCGAGATCGGTATTGGAACCGACTCGTTCAATGGGGGCGAGAAGCTAGCGGCAACAGAAGACGTGCCTATGGCCGTATGTGACCAAATCACGGTGGCTTGGTTTGACACGACACAGGTGAGGCTCAGAAGAACGAGCAAGCTAAGAGTCCTGACCCGGATTCTCACCAGAGTTCCACCATACTGTAACGACTTGGCTGCATAGGCTGGAGCTCTGCGACATAAAGCAGTTCAAAGCACAATATCATGCACAGCGGACGACGAGATCTAGCTGATATCCACACGTGTTGGTCATTTTTTGGGCAGAAAGCGTTATTATGGGGGCGGACTTCGCTTGCGGAATGTATTTCAACCTTTTAAAAGCGGGATAATGAAATGGAATTGTAAGTGCATGAGTTGAAGCTCCTTCAAAATAGTTCGGTTGACCCTTGCACGATCAATCTTTGAAGACTATGATTGAAATTATGCTAAAGTTCTGCGCCAGCGTGGCAATGGCCTCATCAGGCAGCACTCTCCGCAAAGACAAGACAACTCTAAGCAACAACTTCGACTGAATCTTGAGGGCTCTAATCTTGAGAAGCGTCCTTCGGTATGTCAGATCCACCATGCGATACATGCTTGTCAATGAAAGTAGTTCCTTCCTGGTGCTCGGATAGTAACCCTCATAGCTTCTTCCCTTGCGAGCAATCCTCGCGTAGGCATCTGCAAATGGTCGGGGAATCCAGGAAAGAAAGGGTAGCAGAAAATGAGGCTCTATGATCTGATATTTGTTGGCGCACTGGACATACGCTGCACCTCCTCGGGCTAAGACCCTCAGAAGCTCTTTCATTAGCTTCACATGATAATGCACATGTTCCAGTACGTCGTTGCACAAGGCAAACGTGAAACTCTCATCTCTAAATGGCAGACATGTTGCGTCTGCCAAAATCAATTGCAGAGACGTATTTCTCTTGGCCTGCTCGATGTAGTGTCTCTCTTTGTCGAGGCCTACCAAACGAGACGACATTTGTTGAAAACTGTTTGAAAGAGGGTTTGGTCCACATCCGAGATCTAAGATGATTCTCCCTTCAAGAACCACGTACCCCGTCAAGAGACGCAGAACATCATGGGCTCTCTCTTCTGACGTGCATGCGTAGGATGTCGAGTCAGAGCTTGCGATTGTCGATTCGCCTGGCGTGCGTTCGCTCAACGGTTCACACCTGTGCCTTTCCGTAGTCATCCTGCATGCACCTGAGTCTGTTGAAACCCTAGAACAGATGCATGGCTCTGTATGTGATTACAGCGGTCTTCCTAGGCATAAGTGTAATTACTATGGCTTCAAAAGCCGACTCCGTGTTCAATTCAATTGGAATCCGCTGATCTACGTGTCCTTTTCCACATCAGGACGATGAGAAGCAACAGGCCTGAAACTATTGGAGCGATAAGTGTGTTCGTCATCGTCCATCGAAGGACATCGTAGACTTTGGTCACGAGATTACGAACGATTGTTACTGGTTCATTGTGAAGAAGAACATTCTCAAGGAAACCAACGAGGTTCCGCAAGAATACAGGCCATTGCAGTGTTCGGCCGTCGGTTGGACCGATTCGCATGATAACCACAATGGGACTTTCAAGGGGTTCGTAGTCAGGGTCATACGTCCACCTAGCTTTGAGGTGCAATCTTTCAAATGGTTCTACTTTCCAAGCATATTCATAGTTCCCCTCTGAATCTGTTGCGAGTGTTGCAATGGGATTCCACAGCATGGAGTCTGGACTCCAGAGAAGAGTGACATTCGTTGGATATTGCGCCGGACTGGTAGTTCCTTTGATTGTAACGGTGTCCCTGAGAAGAAGAACAGTTGAGTCAGTTTGGAGAGTTATCTTGCCTGAGAATGGTTCTTCTCTATCGTATCTCGCTATGATTTGTATTGGGCTGTTCATAGTGTAAGGAAGCGAAACTGTTGTTCCCGATTCTGTTTGCCATATAACGAATACGAATGTGGTTTTGGAAGAAGTGAAACGGATGGGGTCGATTATGATCTTCAAGACTGAGTCTGCGTCAGCCCATTGTTGGCATGTAAAGGGCACATTTACAGCTGTTTGATTCTGATTTATCGTGAGATTCATGGCCACCCCCTGCGGGACTCCCTTTGTTGAAACCTTGAGTTCATATTGACGTCTCCAGTTCGCGCGGAGTGTCATCGGCCGGTCAACAGTGATCGCGCCCTGTTGACTGTTGATGTCCTTGTTTCCCGTCCAACCGTTGAACACAAGTCTTGTTCGATTCGAAAGGTCAATGATTGGCTCGACTGAAAGCTTGGCAGTTGTGCCCTCATCGTACCAGCCGCCACCAATGGGTGATCCGAATGAGGAGCTGATAGATACATAGAATTGTGTTTTGTATACGGGATAGAGGTCCATGTTTTGGTATATTCTGACCAAGGTCGGGTTGGATTTCGTGAGCCATTTCCATTCACTAAAGACCCGTCTTATGCCGCTACCGGTCGAGGCCTCCTTTTGAGCTTCGACTTCAATGTCCCCGCCGGGAACCCTTATCTCGATCCTGCCGGATGCGTCAGTTTTGAAAGGAAAACCATTGATCTTTGTGGTGATGTTGCTCTGCTCAGAGAATACGCTCAGGGAATACGGAAATAAGCCGGGCATCCATTGAGCTGCGATGTTCTCAAACGAAGCCAAGTACAAATCGTTCAAGCGCAGCGTATGCGCTCGCAGCACATGTTCTCTATCTGACTCAAAGAGATAGAAGATTGAGTAGTAGTACCGTCCTTGGTGATCATCGATTAGCAACCAAAGTTCACTTATGCTTGGAAACTCTCGATAGAGAAGGGGATACAACGATAGGGTCTCAGTCCGATTCAGGTACAACCCTTTTTGGCTACCGATGAAAAGTGTAGGACCGAAGGCAGATATGCCACTTGAACTCTTCGCTTCAGGCACGATTGACAGTCTCGAAACCCTTGTGGTAGGAATGAGACTCGTCTTGTTCTTGACCGAGTCCACGCCATAGAACACGTAGCCATCGAATGAGGAAGTATCGTAATCATAGTACCACAGATTGAAAGCACCAGTGCCATTCTGTAGATATAGATACATTATTTTGAAGCTGTCAGATGTGATATTGGCGAGAAAGACTACCCATGTTCTTGTCTTTGTGTCATATACGGTGTTCCATGGCACAACCTTGACGGATTTGCCCTTAAGCAGAATGACACCACCTGCATTCGTCACTTTGACATAGTCCCCAGTTTTCGTTTCGGCATCAACTGAGAATTCGAGTGTCGACACCAGAGGAGGACCAAGAAGAGGTGAGAGCCCAGTAGGAGAGACAATTGGAAGGGGGATTGTAGAAGACGGGACTCCTGACACGTGTCTCTCGCCCAATGGGATCCGCCCATGTGCAGCTATCAGTTCACAGTGCGCTGAAGTGATCATCGTCAGAATGAATCCTAGTAGAAACAGGACCCCTCCGCGTGACTTCAACATGAGCTCCTCGACAGATCATGCTTCTGAATAGATGCCGGTCGTATAATGTTTTGAGGCAAGTACGCATAAAACCCGTATTAGACCCCAATCATAGTTGTCATAATCTAATCTGTTTCACCAGACCATTGTACCACATGCACATCCTGGTACGGGCCTCATAGTGTTGTATGGCAAGACTATTGAGACTCGCACGATGCTGAGGCGCGCTATCTTTTGAGTCTGGCTTTTCTCAGAACAAATAAGGTCACAAGGACTAGGACCAAAGAGACGAGAACAGGCATCAACAATAGGAACGATGGTTCCACTTGTGGGGTTTGTGTTCGGACTAGAACGATCTTACCCGGCGAGCTGTAGAGACCGCATAGCAGGGACTCGCCAGAAGGAACAAACGCGTAGACTCCTCCTTCAACTTCTGCGAAGCTTAGTGTGTCCAATCTCCTCAGATTTCTGTCCAATCTGATTATCTTTCCTGGCCGCGTGTCCAGTCCCGCGTACAGAATGTCTCCGTGTACGATTAGACTCCAAACCTTGTCTTCTCCTTCGGAAAAGTGAGTCGCCGAGCCTATTTCTTCAAATGTGGTTAGATCCACCTTTGCGACTCCTCCTGGTTTTGAATAAAATCCCGTGAAAAGAAGATTGCCCGAGATGAAGATTGGTTGACAATAGTCCTCTCCAGGTCGAAGTCTCAAAGATTGAACTTCTCGAAATGTCTCAAGCTTGATCTTGGCCACTCCTCCAGGTCGCATCGCAATGTTTGCATACAAGTATCCATCCTTGATCGCCATAGAGTAGATATTGTTCTCTCCGGATGCTAGCTCAAGAAGCTCAACTCGCGTGAACGTTTCTAGATTGATTTTGACTATCTTGCCGGGCCACATCCTCAGACTCGCATAGAGGAATCCATCTGAGGCTACAAGGGAGCTGACCCAGTTCTCACCATCTCGGAGAGTCAGGGTTTCAGTTTGAGAGAAGCTCTCCGGATCAATTTTGACAATCTTTCCAGGTGATGTGTATAACCCCGCATACAAATAGCCACTTACGATGACCAAAGAGTAGATCGCGCCCTCTCCCTCAGACAACTTCAGAGACGGACCAGTACTCATCGATCCGATGTCAACTCTGACTATGATTCCGGGAACTGTATTCAGGCCGACATAGAGTGTGTTCCCTTTCAGAGCAAGAGATGTTACCTTGTTTTCTCCAAGGGCAAGTGCAAGAGTGGTTTCGACTGCTAGACCATCTGCTGCAGCCGAAGGGAGAGGACTCAGAAGCAGAAGGCACATTATGACCGCAGACATAGGGAGGTCTCGAAGAGAGAGAAATCTTGTTTCGACACGATACTCACTCAGCACAGTAATCCTCTCTGATTCTGGTCTGTTCGCTCTAAGTTCTTTGGCCGCATTATTACGTGTTCGAATGAAACAATATTCATTGGTTTTCAACTGTTAGGAAAGCTCGCGGCTTTTGAACCCAAGTATCAAGGCTGACCTGACCTCAGTCATCGTTAGACTGATGGATTACGATTGTCAGGCTATTCTGACATCCACTGCACGATGACCCTAGCGACCTCCATACCCATGTCATTCGCAACCTGAAGTCATTCTTAGTTCAGGTGCCATACGTCCGCTTTCTCTTCTGATAGGTTCTAATGGTGCGCAGCAAGTCAATCTTTCGAAACTCTGGCCAATAGACGTCGACAAAGAATAGCTCACTATATGCAGATTGCCAAAGAAGGAAATTGCTGAGTCTCTCTTCACCGGATGTTCTTATGATCAGATCTGGATAAGGATTGGGGAGATGGGCTGTGTACAAGTAGTTGCCGAAACTATCTTCGTCTATTTCGTCAAGTGAAATCTTACCAGCGTCCACATCTTGGGCTATTTTTCTAGTCGCGTCAACTATCTCGGCCCGGCCGCCATACGCAATGGCGATATTCAAGAAATGCCTGCTGTAATTCTTTGTTTGTTCTTCTATTCTCGCAAGAAGCGTTTGGATCCGTTCTGGGAGAAGCTCGATTCTTCCGATAGCCTTGATCCTGACCTCATTCTCCTTTAGTCTACTGTCACCTTCAAGTCTTTTTGCCTCTTCCTCCACAATGGAGAAGATGTGATCAACTTCACTTTGCGCTCTTTGAAAATTCTCGGTCGAAAAAATGTATGCTGTCAGGGTATGTATGCCGAGCTCCAGACACCATCCGACAAGGTCCACACCTTTCTCTGCGCCTGACTTATGCCCCTTCCACATTGGAAGTAGACGCTCTGCTGCCCATCTTCGGTTTCCGTCGAGGATTACACCAATATGCTCGGGCATCTCACCACTCTTCACCTGGTTGAAGAGCCAGTCCTCATAGATCTTGTAGACTCCTGTGGTCTCCAACAGATTGCGAAGCATTTCTGCGCCCTAACCTTCACACTTTCTTCTACAGGTACATGACTCCATATTCTTCATCTTCACTATCGACTGAGATACAATTGTCCTGATCACCGAAGCAATTCTGGAGGCAACCTGTTCCACTTCCATATGACTGACTCTAGCCTGCATTCCAGCGGCCATGTTGGATACGAAGCAGATGGAGGCGTAGCACAATCCAGCTTCTTTCGCGAGAAAGACCTCAGGTGCTGAGGTCATTCCGACTATGTCACATCCCAACTGTCTGAACATTCTTATCTCCGCGGGAGTCTCGAATCTTGGCCCCTCAGTACATGCCATGACTGAGTCAGTCCAAATTCTCTCTACGTGATCTTTGGCTGTTTCAATGAGGACTCCTCTTAGACTTGGGCAATAGGGTTCGGTAACATCCACATGCACTACAGGACCATTGTCATGCAGAGTTGCTGGTCTGGTCTTTGTGAAATCTATGATATCGAGAGGTATTGCGATATCACCTGGCGCATACTTCAGATTTATGGCTCCTACCGCATTTGTGGCAATGATTCGTTCGACCCCGAGATTCTTGAGTCCTATGACGAGTGCGCGATAATTCACTTTGTGAGGCGGAACTTCATGTCTCGCTCCATGACGTGGCACGAAAGATACCTTGCAGTCACCAATGGTGCCAACGGTTATTGGTGGAGGCTTACCATGCTCTGTCTCGACTTCGACAACTTCTTTTCCTTGTAGCATGGATTCGAGGCCTGAGCCACCTATGATAGCTATCTTTGCCAACAGCTTTCTTCCTCACCATAGAGCCAAGAAGACTCCCGGAGCTGAACTAGAGTGGCCACAGACTGTTCCTGTAGGATCTAGACGAGCCCCTTCTCAACCAGAGTTCTGAATTCGTCAAGTGAGAGTTTTTCTCCCCTCTTGAATTTCCCTTCAGCATTGGATTCAATCCTCTGCTTTACTTCTTGTTGTTTCTTGAGTCGCTTCATCTGATCTTCCCTCACTATCCTCTCTCTTTCCTCCTTGGTTTTCACGTACCCGAGATGGGCTTCGTCGGCCTGTTTCTTGAGTTGAACATACTCACGGTGGATCTCGTCGGCTCTAGCCTTGATGTCTGAGGCCTGCTCTACGACTTCAAGCATCTTTTCGTGATAGAGCTCGCTTTCCTTCACCAGTTCACTCATCTTTCCGTGGGCCTCGTTTGCCTTCAGTCGAGCAGCCCCTATTCCTGCGTGAAGCAATATCGTCTTATCCCTAAGCTCACGAATTTTTTCGTGCACCACGACTCGGGATTCAAACCCCTTGATTTGTCCTATGAGTCTTGCTTCCTCCTTCGGAGATAGAGCATTGGTCTGTATTGTCCACTCCAAGTCATCCATTCTCTTCCTCAACTCTGAGTAGCTTCCGGAAGCTCTTTTCTCGAGATTAAGAATCACCTTCTTGACTGAATCTGTCTCTCCGCGTCTAGCAACAAGCTTCTTCCTTGCCTCTTCTCGCTCTTCCTTCAGCTCCCGAACCTGCCGGTTCAGCGAGTCCCTCTTCGTCTTCAGTTCTTGAATCTGCTTTCTGAGTTTCTGAAATTGCGAGTTAAGTTCGTCTCTTTTTCCGGCCAGACTCTTTGTCTGATCGTCCAGCCTGTTACGTATTATTCTGAGTGAAACGATCTTCTCGTCGAGGGTTTCCACGGCCTCCGCGATCTGTACCATCCTCAGCCCTCAGTCATGACCGGGCTGTTGTCTAAGACGGGAAATACCTTTCTTAATTAAGCTTTGGAGAATAGTTGGGAGCCAGATGCAGAATGAGCGTTCTCTCCTGTTCTTGCATCTTGTCTATGCAAGAGGTGGCGGCATTCCTAGGCCGCGGTTACGTGTGCAGTAGGAGAAGACTCATGGATTCCGCAGCAACATCCTCGCGTCCACTATACTAGCCCCTTTCTCATAAATCATGACTGGATTAAGATCCATTTGGTTGATTTCCGGATTCTCCATGACTAGATCTGATGCCTTTAGCATCATGTGGACCAATGCCTCTTCGTCTGCTGGCGATTGACCTCTGTAGCCCTTCAAGATCGGATAGGCACTGATCTCATGGATCATTTGTCTGGCATCCTGCTCTGTTATTGGAGCAATTCTAAACGTGACATCCCTCAGGATTTCGACAAATATCCCACCAAGGCCGAACATCAAGGTCTGTCCAAATTGAGGATCTATCAAACCTCCAATGATGACTTCTGTACTTTGAGGCATCATCTTTTGAACTAGGACACCTTCAATTTCCGCCTTCGGATCGTACTGTTTTGCGTTCACCAGGATTCTCGAGAATCCTTGACCTGTATCTGACAGACTCTTGATGTTCAGAAGAACTCCACCAGCGTCAGTCTTGTGAAGAATGTCTTTGGACACGATCTTAAGCACGACCGGAAATCCGAGCTTAGAGGCAGCATTGCAGGCCTCTTCTGCAGTTCGCGCTAGTTCAAATGAAGGAACCGACATGCCATAGTCTGCACAGATTTGCTTGGCCTCTGCCTCAAGTAGGCTTTGGCGATCCTCACTCATTGCAGCTTGGATGATCTCTCTTGTTCTGCTTCCCATCTTTCCGCACATCTGCCGACGCACACGTCTGGGATACTAGAGCAACTTGTCAGACGTGAAGGTTTTGTGCCACGGTTTTTAAGCTTTCGTGAGACTGCAATAGCGAGATGAAGGAGCAAGCAAATGTTATGGGTCAAGGCATAGGCCGCTGAACGGACTGAGTAGTTATGTGAAGCATTTTGAAAGAACTCTCAGCATGACAGTTGTCGTCACCCAAGGACACACAGATAGGAGTCTTCGGTGACATTTCCTGCAGGTTCGAGTCAACACAGCGCGCGCGACTCTAGATCATGTGGAACGGCATTCGATCCTTTCCCAATTCCGAGACTCGGTGCTCCTTTCCCCGCCAGGCGGTCGCGGTGGACTAGGTGGCCACGTAGCAAAGGACGTGTAGTACCACACGACGATCTCTCCGTTTTTTGGCAAGAATTTGTCAGGACCAGTTTCGCCAAGAAGCCAACTTCCAGATACCTCATTCCAGCGGTACCAAAGCCATGCCTTACTGCCAGTATTCTCTATTCCGTCTATTGAAGTCACCATCGCTCCCATAGGATAGATGTCGTATTTCACCCTCGCCAATCGAATGGTAATGGAGAGAAGGGACTCTCCCACTAGACTTGGGATGTCTCTGTAGTACTTTCGATACGTTGATCCATTGCCATAATCGATAATCATACTCACCTGGGTCGTCGTTTCATCGAGTCGTCGCAATGTCTCGGAGTACTGATGTGCGTAGTAGAGAGAAAGCATCGAGGTCGACATCGCCCAGCAGAGGAAGACTGCCGCCACTGTCCTCCAGAGCTTTCCATCATGTCGCAAATTTGGATCGATCTCCAATCAACTTCCTAATGGAAGTGTCAAGAGGAACAACTCCTAGGAAAAAGAGAACTCCATTACTGAATTCATGGATCACGGCAAAAGGAATTCCGGAAACAAGAACCGCAAGGATTCTCTGTGGACTTGTTTCAAACCAACTGACAGTCACTGCGCTGAGGACGTTGGTCACCAGATCATAGAAGAAGCTCAACAGGAACCCTGTCGCGCCCATTTCTAATGAGAACTCTCTTCGATTTCTATGCGCAGCAGAAAGATGGTTTCCGATTACTCCTCCGACAATACCGAACACAGATTCAGAAGCCATGCATCCCATCCATATTGGTAGGATGAAGCCGTACGGGTTGATGGATCCGTAAATTGCCCAGACGAGGACACCTACTAGACCTCCAACATATGCACCGAATCGTAATCCGCTCACGAAAACTATCAGGTCCATTACCTTTACGTTCGGCAACCATATCAACGCATAGTTACTCACAATGCAGGCCGATGCTAGAACAGCAATCACGGAGACTTCACGAGTGTTTAGTCTCCTGTTCAGAATGGCAAAAGTCAAACCGACGAGAATAGCAACGATCGCTAGCCATACGGCTATCGGAAGTCCGAATAGGTTCGTGAAAAGGAACATGTGCGTGTCCTTTAATGTGTTCTGTCAGCATTCACAAAAGGGTTCTTTCTTAGGTGGTTGGTTCTTCTCCCCTAGTTGTTACTCGAGCTATTTCTGCGTAAAGGTCGGCAATTCCTGTGTTATCTTTGGCTGACACTGGAATCGGATCGAATTCTAGTCCTGACGTCGTGATTGACCGTGCTAGATCTCTGATGACGATCGACGCTGTTGCGCTCAGTTTCGTGTCAATCTCCGATTCCAGAGACTCGATGGTCTCTGATCGCTTCAAGATGTCCTGCAACTCTTCATGGCTAACAAGATCTGTTTTGGTTAACGGATAGATCTGAGGAAGGATCAATCTGCTGTAGATCGCTGTCGCAATGAACATGTTTGATACATAGTTCAAAGGGTTTCGGCAGAATGGGGCATCAAAAAGGTATAGCACAGCTGTTTCTTCATCTCCAAGGGCCTTCGATATAAAAGACCCGCCTTCCCTAAACGCAAAAAGCTCCATTTGACCCGGCGTGTCAACGAGTAGAAGATCTGTTCCGCTTTCATCGATCTCTTCTCGTATTTCCTCAATGTACTCCCCAACCAAGTCGGTGGCCATAATCAAAGCTCCGTTCGGTCCTAAGCGGTATTGTATCATCAAGTTCTCGATGTCCACATATGTGCGTACGTCCACATCTGGCGTATATGGGAGACTCTGAACCCCTGGATCTAAGTTGAGAACGACGACATTCTGTTTACGCAACCTCAACCATTCCTGAAGGCTCGCGGTCAGCAATGACTTTCCTGAGCCAGCCATTCCAACAACAAAGATGACATTCAATAGGTGGTCACCAGTTTTGCGCGTCTAGGGTTGGCGAGGCCTCGAAACCCAGATTCCTCCACATGGTTTCTTTCAGAGTCTAGCCTGAAACTCATCGCCACGCCAACCACTTTTGTGTAGGAGTTGACAAAATGAAAAACCTTCTGTATCACCGACTGTCAAGTCAATGAGCTATCTGGCCCTTGCAGCCAAAATGTGTTTCATATGAGCGATAGCCCTACATACTGCCTGACGGCCCATTTCGAGGTTGCCGCCAGTATATGAGAAGTCCAATCTTATTTTAGATCTATTTCGTCCCTCGCCACCCTCAGGGTGTGACTTCACATATACCCTGCCCGCTCGTTTCATCACCCGATCAATAAGTGGGGCAAGTTCTGACTCGAAGATCCTTGATACGCAAATGGTCTGCGAAATGTGTCCACCAGTCCCAGATGCAAGCTTGATCAGCGGTGCAACATGTTCGGAGAAAATTGCGCGTAGCTCTTTGGGAACACCTGGAAGACAGATCACTGTGGTCTTTCCGAATTCACGCATCATTCCAGGAGCGGTCCCCACGGGGTTTGGAATTGGCTTAGCCTCAATTGGAAAAGTCGCCATCTTAACTCGGAACTTGGTGAGTCTGAACCGTCGTGACGAGAAGATCTCTCGATATCGAGCCTTGATTTGACCTAAAGCCTCCTTGTTGACTCTAAGAGGAACCCTCATGGCTTTAGACACCGCAAGAATCGTTATGTCATCGAAGGTGGGGCCGAGACCACCTGACGTGATCAGGAAGTCTGGCCTTCGCTTGAGAATCTCCTTTGTCACTAAACGGATCTCTTCGACACGATCGCCTACTGTTGTGACTCGCTTGACTGATCCGCCTAGTAGGGTGATTCTTGTTGAAAGCCAAGTCGCATTCGTGTTCAGGGTCTTGCCAAGCAATAGCTCATTTCCAATGCAGAGAAGTTCAACGCCGCAGGTCAATGTCAGACATCTCAAGCAATGCGGCGCCTATTTTTTTGAAAGCCACCACTTGAGGTACTCTTTCTGCCTTTTCTTTCGCTCCTCGTCTGCGGTATCTCTATGTTCATACAGCTTGTCTCTTCCTTCCATCAGGTCTTGACTTGTAAACGTCATTCCGCAGCTCCGGCATGTGTATTGTTTGAGTACAGAATCGTAGGACAGATCGCCACCACATTCAAGGCAATAGTTGGGCATTGTGGACATCCGCCACTAGAACGTCTAGCGGATCTAGTTAAAGATTCTTAAGCGCATACCTTCTCATTGATGCTTCGGTTTGGATCTTTCTGGTTTCTCTAGCCGTCTCGCGATACAGTATCCAGCAACTACTCCAAATATGAAAAGCCACTGTGCAAGCAAGAGTGCAGCATTCGGGAGACGAACAATACGTGGAAAGACATCATACAACAGCTCTCGAGCCTCCAAGGCACTCACAACCGCGGCAGTGTAGTTCATTGAGGAATATTGCTCATCCACTCTTGCTAGAAGTTCTTCTGCCCGAATTAGTTCAGGGGGATTATACAAGCTCGTTACCTTGGTGGAAGAAGCAACCTTAAGTTCAGATGATTTCACCAACGCTTGCATAGTCAACTGGTCAGTGTGCATTCTACGAAGTGCATCCTTGTCAAACTGACTGAAATTATAGTCGTAGCAGAAGTAACTCATCGCCGATGATACAAAGTCGTTAACATCTCCGTATTGGTGAGGATGCATGAGGCCAATCATGTGACCAACTTCATGAATGATAAGTTGAGTGAAACCCATTCCCTTATTCGGTTGCGGAGGATCTACTATGGCTCCACGGTCAAATTCATTGGTTTGAGTCAAGGCGCAGACTACCATGTCTTCTTGAGCCAAGCCTGAGAAAGTCTCATCAATCTCAGAGGTAGCTGAGACATCCCACTTGTATGTGTAGCCCAAGTATGACTCACTGAAAGCGAAGCAGAAGACGGGTATGGTTAATTCTCTCTCATTTTGAGATATGTTCGCTACGTAGCGGCTCAGCTTAGCCTGAAGGAATCGGTAAAGGGGTCTCAGATCTACATATGACTGAGATGGATCTCTTGAGTCTCTGTAGGAGTTTGCCATTTCTCGAAGAAGCTCTTTATCGTCTGAGCAGTTCCTGAACGTGACCGTGATTTCGATATCTGAGTAAGGAACCAGATCCTTGTAAGACTTCTTGATCAAGTCCGGTCTGACAGTCTTGCCTATTGGAATCTGCTCCTTTTCTTCCTTTGTTCGGTTATCAAGGATGGTGATAGCAAGGTGATATTTTTCAGAGTACTTCGGCAAGTACACAAATTGGGGAACAGCCAAATTGTAGACTGATTCCCAAATGTAGTCAGATAGATACTCAGTGAGCCAACTCACTCCGTAGACGGTACGCAAGTCGATTTCCAGAGCCGTAATTACAGCTTGAATTGGTGCGTCATTTGGCGTGTTGAATGACGGCCCGGCACTGAGGTCAAGAAACCAGAACCCATGATGCCCTCCCCAAGCTGTCATGAACTCTCTATTTCGAATCTTATACCCCAGATCAAGATCGTAGTAGTCGACGCTGAAATAGTGAGGGGTCGGTGACTTCCTCATCCAAGGGCGAGCCATTTGATCGTATGTCACCGACGGTAATTGGGTTAAATTAGCTACGAAGAATGTGTATCCATTGGTAGGAAGACCACCATACATTTCTCGATTTTGAAAGAGCCAGTCTTCAAACTTGTCTGCGTCATAGAGGAAGTTGGTAACAGAAACTCCGAACCAAGGATTCAATTTGTCCTTGGTAACTCCTATCTTTCGGAGATAGGTCAGGAGTTCCTTCTCGAATGGAGTGCTGGCGAAAACAAAATCATAGTAGAGGTTGAAGACTACTCCCGTGTCCTTGGGCTCAGTTAGAACTTGGCCTACTCTCTTGAAAGGGATATTTTCCTTCCAATTCATGTAGGTCGTATTGAGAGTCGATTGGTTGAACCCAATGAAGACGATTTTTATTGACATTGGCACCGTTCGGGTCGCAGCTACTGAAGTGTCAACACTTACGGTTCGCACGCTAGAAACAGGCACGATCATTGTTGAAGGCATTGTCACCAAAGAGACCAGCGCTAAAACAATGAATAGTCGAACGAGCTTTCCCATTCATGTAACTCCCTGAGTCGGGTTGCTAAACCTTTGGCGGACGATATAAGCGATTACACGCCGACAGTATCACTGAAGCAACTGCAGTGCCTGAAGATAGGCTACTCTTTGCTTCTTTCAGGAACATAGTAGTATTCTCCCATTTCTCTTTGCGTTCGGTCGGTTTTGCTTCCTAATTTGTTGACCCGTGGCCTACCGGTCTCTGGGTCTCTTCGAAACGTGATATCCATCTCTTGTAGAAATCTGTTCATACCTTCCCGCAGCGGTGAAGGTGACGTTGCTGTACCATTAACACCGGGCGTTCCAGAAAAAATCATCAGCCGATCCGCGATGAAATCTTGAATGGAGATGTCGTGCTCAGCGACATAGGCAAAAGCCTCATTTTCCTCTACAACCTTCCGAATTGCGTTGGCAACTGCTAGTCTTTCTTCAACATCCAAATATGCACTTGGTTCATCGAACAGGTACAGTTGGGCCTTCTTTGCCAAGCATGCACCAACGGCGACTCTTTGCAGCTCTCCCCCACTTAGATCTTTGACATCTCTTTCCATGAATGCTTCGAGACCTAACGGACGAACTATTCCATCTCTGAAGTATTCTGTCTCGTATCTCTCACCTGCGATGCTATGAAGAAGGGAGCTAACTGACCCTTCGTACTTAGCCGAGATGTATTGCGGCTTGTAACTGAGGGAGAACCCGGCAATGCTCGAAGCGTTGCCTTTGTCAGGTTTTTCCAGGCCAGCCAAGAGTTTTATGAAGGTAGTCTTGCCGATCCCGTTCGGGCCGACTATACCGACAACCTCGCCTCGTTTGATGTCTCCTGGTTCAACCCGAAGAGAGAATCCTCGGAAGTGCTTCTCCATAAGATCCCATTCGATTCCCCATGAGCGAGTTGACTCGGCTTCTCTCGGAGGTCTTACGTGAAATCTGATCCCTTCTGATCTGAATCTCATGTTTTCATCAGGTAGGAACCCGTTGAGGAAAATGTTAATGCCAATTCTCACGCCATGAACATGGGAGACAATTCCGTAGACTCCAGGTTCCCCGTACAAGACGCAGATTTGGTCAGAGAGATAGTCAAGCATTGCAAGATCATGTTCTGACAAGATCACAGCTTTCTTCTGATCGACAAGAGATCTGATGAGCCGAGCAGCTCTCATTCTCTGACTAACATCGAGGTGACCAGATGGCTCGTCGAACACGTAGACATCTGCGTCTCTGCACACAGCAGCTGCTATTGAAACTGCCTGAAGTTCTCCACCACTTAATACACCAATTTGCCGTTCAAGTATGTTGCTGATCTGAAGCTCTCGCAAAGCCTCACTAAGGATTCCTCTCTCATCGACTCTTTCCAGGATCGAGCCGACCTTTCCTTTGATCCTCTTGGGTACGGCGTCAACGTACTGTGGTTTATGAACAATTTTCAGCTTGCCCTTGCTCAGGCGATTGAAATAGTTCTGGAGAACGGACCCTCGGTGATGTCTGATTATTTCAGGCCAACCGGGAGGTGAATCAGATCTTCCTAGATTTGGCCTGACTTCTCCCGAAAGAATCTTGAGTGCAGTGGACTTGCCGGTACCATTTCTCCCAATCAGCCCTGTAATAACGCCCTCTTGAGGAAGGGGAAGGCGATAAAGTTTGAACATGTTTGGGCCATATCTATGGCTGCACTCTCCCTCAAGCTCCTCTGGAAGGTTTATCACAGTGATGCAACGAAAGGGACATTTCTTTACGCAGATTCCACAGCCCGTGCAGAGAGACTCCACGATAATCGGTTTTTTCTGATCCTCGTCGAACTTAATGGCCTCGATTCTCGAACGAACAGGGGGGCAATATCTCACACACGGTTGGTTGCAGTCCTTAGGTTTGCATCTCTCTCGATCTATGACTGCGACACGAACCATTGCAAGCAACTCAAGAATCGATCAAGAAAATGAGAAATGTTCTTTGGCTAGCATATCAAAAGAAAGAGAAGGAAGACAACTACCACTCCTCTTCCTCGAATTCGTCCTCTTCGCCCCACTCTTCCTCTTCTTCTTCAACTGGTTCTGTTGTGGCCAATATATGGTCCTCCCAAAATTGCGAGCAGAATCTTGCGTATGGCAAGATTCATTTAAGGTTTTTGGCGTCAATGAACGGCAATTGGCCTGGGATCGTTCCAGGTGGATTCTCGGTTGAACAATCTTTCGAAGCAACCATCTGGTAAAATCGTCTCGCCACAATCTAGGCAAGGATATGGCCACCGTTCGGAGCAACGGTCATCTACTACTCTTCGAGGTCCGGCAGAGTGTTTACTAGGGCAAGCAAGCTAACAATGAGGGCAACTGAGTGTGATACTTGCAGCGGGGAGACAGCGAGATTGTCACGGGAAGAGACGCTGACGTTGGAGGTTCGGTAGCCCAAGACGATTGTGGAACCTCTCTGAGGCATCTGAGTTGACAAGAATTCTAAGAATCGCCCATTCAACACTTGATCTTGTCACTATTCGGGAGGCCGTGAGAGTCCTAGACGCAAATGGTCTGGTGATGTATCCTACCGAGAGTAGCTATGCACTTGGTGTGAATGCATTACGGAGAATTGCTGTCGAAAGACTCTACAAAGCCAAAGGAAGACCAAAGAGCAAGTCTATACCTGTGATAGTTTCAGATCTCAAAATGTGGAAAAAGTACGCTCACTTCAATAGAACTGCGGAGATACTGGTGAGAAAGTTCAATCCTGGCCCGTTGACACTGGCCCTTAGGAAGAAACCTTTGGTGCCGAATGTACTGACTTCATCCAGCATTGCAGCGAGGATACCGGGGCACCGTGTGGCACTAGCACTTGTCAGAGAAGCAAATTACCCAATCACGTCGACTAGCGCAAACATGTCAGGGGAGCCTCCCGCTTACAGCTTGAAAAGCGTTCCGAGGTCTCTTAGATCGAAAATTGATCTCATACTAGACGCAGGGACCTTGGAACGGAGAAAGTATTCGACAATCGTTGATGTCACAATACGAGGAAAGCCGGTCGTTACGAGAAAGGGTGCGATTCCCACCCTAGCAATAACCAGGACGTTGGCCCAAGGGAGAAACGAAAAGTGAACAAGAGACTATTGTGCCTTGGCATAGAGGGGACTGCTCATACACTTGGAATGGGCCTGGTTGATTCCGGTGGAAGAATCCTCGCCAATGTTAGGCACTCATACATTCCTCCGCCTGGCAAAGGGATTCATCCGCGTGACGCGTCGCAACACCATTCAGAGATTTCTGGCAAGGCCTTGCAGGAGACATTGAAACAGGCTAAGATCGATCCCTCAGAGATAGATCTCGCAGCCTTTTCAATGGGCCCGGGTATGGGACCGTGCCTGAGAACAGCCGCAACCATTGCCAGAGTACTGGCGAAGTACCTTGGAATTCAACTAGTCGGAGTGAACCACATTCTCGCACATATCGAGATTGCACGACTTGTGACCGGCGCTTCTGACCCAGTCGTACTCAACGTGAGTGGGGGGACAACCCAGATAGTAGTCTTCGAGAAAGGACGATACCGCGTCTTTGGCGAGACACTCGACATCGCTATCGGAAATGCCTTCGACGTCTTCGCAAGAGAGGCGGGGATTCATGACCCTTCAAACCCATGGCCCGGCCCCAAGTTTGTTGAAACAGCAGCAAGGGGAAGCCAGTACATAGAACTTCCCTACTTGGTTAAAGGCATGGACTTGGCTTTCTCAGGCCTTGTGACTCAGGCCCTTCGACTCCTCAAGGAGGGACACAGAGTCGAAGATCTCTGCTACAGTCTTCAGGAAACGGCTTTGGCGATGTTGACTGAGGTCACGGAAAGAGCCATGGCACACACCGAAAAGAGGCTTCTTTTGTTGACAGGAGGCTCCGCCCGAAACAAACGACTGCAAGAAATGCTCGAAGTCATGACAAAGGAGCGCGGCGCAGAGGTCCGAGTTGTACCGCCGGAGCTTGCTACTGACAATGGTGTAATGATCGCCTGGACAGGCATCCTCGCACACAGTGCCGGTATCACCACTCCAATCGAGAAGAGTTTCGTCAGACCAAGATGGCGAATAGATGAAGTCGAGATCCCTTGGATTAGATAGGAGAATCCTCCTCAGTAAAGCTACTGACCGTAGAAGACCCGATGAAAGGTTTGAGGCGTTCAGTTCCACTGGCAAATTCAAGCAGACACCAATGACTCCATCCTAGAAGATAAGCCAAAGTATTGATCAGCCTCAGCAAAGGAACAAAAGAGCAGTGTAATGTGTCTCCTGTTCTTCTGTAGAGTGGAAGGACCCCAGGCGTGAACCGCACCAAGTTGTAGACGAGAAGTGCGGGAAATGCCCATACGAGTCGCATGTCCACCAGGGCTAGCAAGGGTGAGAGAAGCATAGCGCCAATCCAGAAGAAGCACAATCTGATCTTTCGAGTAAACGTCTCTGGGTGTCTCTCTGTCAACTGACGGAAACCTCTCCCCCAATTCAGCCGTTGACGAAAGAAACTGATCAGATTGCACGGATTCTGAGTCCGTGCAACAATCCTTCTATTGATTATGGATCTAAAGCCTAGTTTTGTCACTCTGAGATACAGTTCAGCATCTTCGCCAGCAGTCATCTTCTCGTCAAATAGACCAGCTTCAAGTGCCTTTCTTGAATAAGCAACATTGGCTCCGAAAGGCCATTTCCTCTCAACTTCATTTTGCATGATCTCCACTGCCTTGGCTACTAGGCAGAAAGCGTTGGTTGCGCGCACCTCACCTCCGACACAGTCCACCGCGTTTTGTCCAAAGGATTTGGCAAGCTCCACGAGCGAACCGTCTTCTAGAACACAATCGCCGTCAATGAACAGCACAATTTCCCCTTTGGAAACTGAAAATCCCTTGTTCTTAGTGGATGATATACCGCTGTGCTTCTCATTGAGGATTGTCAAGGAGCTGGATGCACGAAGAGCCTCAAGAATCTGTGGAGAGCTGTCTGTTGAGCCGTCGTCGACAACTATTGTTTCGATTTGATCCATGCTTTGATGAAGAATAGAAGTCACACAGTCCCTTATCGTTTTGCCCTTGTTGTAGCATGAAACTACCACTGAGATCTTTGGGGAAGGCATTTCAGGGACATTCCGAGAGACAACGCTTTAATGGTTTACGTAGCCTTATCCGGGAGGAGGGAGAAACATTGCGTAATCGGCTGGAATTCTCGGCTCTTACGTTCATTTTGATTCTAGGCATGATATCACTTCCTTCTGTTTCTCAACAGCCTCTTCCAGACCTTGTGATTTCAAAGATATGGGTGGGTGACAAGAACAACACGCCTATCTCCCCCAAGGCAGAAGAAGCATTCTATGTTTGTGCGACCGTCAAAAACCTTGGAAATGCCTTCGCTGAAGGGTACTATGTTCAACCATACTTCGCAGGAAGCCCTTTGGCGGCTGGGGGACCAGGAAGACTCGAACCAGGAGGAGCACAGGATTGGTCTTCAGGCCCCATAGTAATGGGCCCCGGGATTTATGAAATTCGATGGGTGCTGAACCCAGATCGCAAGATTGCGGAGGCGAATTATGGCAACAATGAGATCTCGATGATCATTGTGGTCGAATCGAGCTCATCTTTTGAGACAGTGCTGCAGCCGGTAGGAGGCATTGTCGGCCTAGCAGTACTTATGCTAGGCGTTCTGGCGGCAGGAATGGTCACGCGAAAACTAGTTCAGAAGAAAAGGGGGACCCACTCGGAGACCGGAACATCGAAGACGATGAATCGATGTTCCTAGCCTAGTGTTTTCATTACACTCCACGCATCATCACCCACATAGTGAAGATTGGATATCGCCTTACCTTTCCCCATCTCACGAATAGAAGCTGAAGGCTCCAATGCTTCACCGATAGCCAGATCTTTCCCATATTTCTCGTCAACGACAACGACCAAATCTCCTTTCTTGAATTCTCCATCGACTCTTGTGATTCCTTTTGCCATGACATCTGCTCCATTACAGATATGTGAAACCGCACCCATGTCAACTACAACGCGAGATAGTTTCCGGATTACTGTATCGAATTTCAGGGCGGGCAAAAGGTGCCCATTCTTCTTCAGAATGGCGGATTTTCCATCGACCAAGATCAACTCTCCGTCTCGAAGTTGAATTGATTCGACCTTGGGTTTAGGGTCGAATATCTCCTCGTCGAATTTGAATCTTGATTTGAAATCGGTCAAGATGACTCTTGCGTCCTTCTCCCTGAGATTCTTTCTAGCCGATACGGACATGTTCAACTCAATCCTCAGGCGCAGGGTTGTACGCACTGCGTCGCTTTCTGATCATCTTCAGAACGGCGATCGGTGTCCCGTAGATCATGCCGATCAAACCGCTTGCCGCGACACCAGCAAAAAGAGTTGCCAGTTCTGTGTTCTGGGACAAAACGGGCAATATCCAAGGAGTCAGACGAAGCGATATGATTAGAGGGGAGATTAATGTTCGAACCACAAGAGCCACTGATGGGTTTGCTAACGTGGCCTGGGCCACAACGGGGCTGAATGAGTAGTAGAAGGCATTGAAGACACGCATGAACTGTGCACCTGCAAATGTAGACATGACTGTGCGGTCTCTGAATTCTCTGAGGAATTGAACATGTGGAGCTAACTCCGAACCATACGCGGCAGATGCGATCAAACATGGCCGAGCGATTGTCGTGGTAGTTGTCGCAGTCGTGGTGGTAGAGAGAGCTGTGGTTACCAAAGATGTCATCGATATCACTGATGTTTGGACTAGAGGTACCGTAACCAGGGGCGAGAAGACCGTTGTAGTTCTATATGATGTGTTCATTGATGTGACAGTGACCGTTGGATAGAGCGAAGTTGAGGTGTCGGTTAGCGAGGTAGTAGTCAAAGATGTCAGAAATACGACGCTAGTACTTGTTCTGGAAGTCATCGAAGTGCTTGTCTGAACACGCCAAGATGTGGAGGTGTCTGTAGTCGTTGTGGTCGTCGAAGTTGTGGAAACAGTCACTGCCGTTTGTGTTGCTGTGCTAGCTGTGGTTGTTGTCGTGTACATGGTCGACGTCGAGCTGACAGTGTAACTGTAGATGCTGGTGATTGTATATGTTTCAGTCGTGACCGTGGTGGAAGCTTGGCCGATCACGTTGATGCTGATGGCATTGGAGGAATCGACATCTGTTTGATTCACCATCAACACTGAAAAGACGAACACTGCCACTAATGTCACGACAGCCAGTGGCTTTCTCATCGTGACTCACTGCCAGCAGGTCGACTACTCTTCGTCTTCTTCAGCAAGTATTGCAACCCCAAGACAGTAGGTGTGACGTATATGATCCCAAGTAGAGCACCAGTGAGCATTCCGCTCATGGCGAATCCCAGTGCCCGAGCAAAGTCAAACCCGTCGAGAATGGCTGATGACGTCTGAAAGATACTCACCAGCGGATACAGAAACGGATGCGCTTCTTGATCTCTGAATTCTCCCAGAGGCTGAAGCAGTTCAGCGAATGGTTGCGGACGTGGTCCAGAGGCTATGATGCTCTGGCGACTGCCGCCCCAAGGTGCAATCGTTGTCACAGTTCTTGTTGACGTAACGGTCACAGTTGGAGAGTAGATTGTGGTTGTAGCCGTGAAGACAGAGGTAGAGGTGGTTGTGGTCCCGATTGATGTAGTTGAGGCTAAGTTCACTGTGGGCGAGTAGATGGTCGTACTCGCACTAATCACTTTGGTTGTGGGAATGGTCACTGTTGGTGAGAAGATCGTGGATGTCTGGGTAAGTGTCACTGTCGTAGATATGGTCTCGGAGAACCATTGTATCGATTGGACTGTCGCAACAGTAAGCAATACGACTCTTTCCCAAGAAGTCGAAGTATACGTAGCAGTCACTGTCGTGGTCGTCGAGGTAGTCTCTGTCGTAGTGAGCGACTGCGTGTAGGTTGTGGTTGTGGTCGTGAGAGATGTGCTTGTAGTATACAAGTAGGTTGTGAAACTGTAGCTTGTTGTTGTGAGATCAGCACTCGCTGTATTGCACACACGCATGCCGTTATCTGCAAGAAACGTTCCCCCAAGCGCGAGAAGGATCCAAAATACAGTGTACAAACGTCTCAACGGGTTGCCTCATTCGGAAATTCGCCTATAGTAATGGCATCATATTCTTGAACATTGTGGGCCCTCCTAGACCGTGTTTCAGCATCATTGATTCTTCTGAGACAGCCGAAGCCAAAAGCTGAACAAGGATAACGCGCTTGGCAGCCAAAACGAGTGCTAACCACACGAATCAAAGTGAGAAAGACCTTCAAAGAACCCAAAGAGAACTCAAGTTGAGAGGATACTCATCGCTGAACTTCAATGTGCAGCATAACGTCACAGAACTGCCGTTGTCAGCGCGTGCTGCGAAGTAGCGAAATCAGCATCAGGCACCCGCTTCAAATGCCTTGAGAAAAAGAGCAGATATCCTTAAATTGTGTTCTCCTTGCCCTTAAGGTTGAATCATTGGACTTCGATGATCGACATGTCAGACACCGTCACCAAGATATTTGAACAGAGCCTTAACCAAATAGTGCTAGTGGAGCTGAGGGGGGGAAGAGGCGTGAGGGGAAAGCTGTTTAGTTTTGATCAGCACATGAATCTGGTGTTGGAGGACGCTGAGGAAATCTCGAGCAACCAAGGGAAGAAACTCGGGACAATAATCGTGCGAGGAGACAATGTTGTTCTCATCAGCCCTCCACCCAAGAGACAGGGCACGACTTGATACTTCCGCGCTGTAATGAGAAGTCAATTTCCGGTACTGATCAAACTCAGGAAGATTGAGCCATGACAAAGGGAACGGCCTCTCAAGGCAAGATGGGCGGCCGGCCAAGCCACATTATGTGTCGAAGATGTGGCCACAGAGCTTACAACATCTCTACCAAGAAATGTGCTGCTTGCGGCTATGGAGCGTCGTCCAAGTTGCGTCGCTATTCGTGGCAGAATAAGAAGATAGATGGCACAAGGATTGTGTAGTTCGAGATTCCGGCTCATCTGACGGCAGCAACAGAAAACTTGCAGGTTCTGCGTGTCTGATCAGGCATTCTAGGCTGATTTCGTGTCTTCGAGCGAGTAGAGAGCAGAAGTATACCCTTGCTCTTGTTGCTGCACGTGCCAAAAGGACAGAGATGGTTGCAATCAAGCTACTTCGTCTTGACGAAATTATCGATCGTCCTTACGAGCCACTTTGTGCCCTTGACGAAGTCTTGGATTCGCATGTTCTCGTTCGGTGAATGACCTCGACTATAGGGGTAGCCGACTCCTATGCATATGCAAGGAGCCTTCAGGTTTCTTGTGAACAGGTACATAGGGCCTGTCCCTGCCGACGATATGCTCACCACAGGCTGCGTTGGGTACTCCTGCTCGGCAGCCTTGACAGCGGCTTTGACAAATGGATGTCCTGGCGGAGTTCTTGCCGCTTCCTCCATCCCGTACTCACGGACGACGAGGTCTCCGTATCCTTTTGCCTTCAAATGCCTCTTCAGTTCTTTGAGAAGGATCTTCGGTTTCTGGCCGACCACCAATCTGAAATCGACCTGTGCGTCTAAGGCTAGGCGCGCGCTATCCCCTAGGATTTGGTGGGCGCACGCGGATTTGAACCGCGGACCGTCACCGTGTCAGGGTGACATCCTAACCAACTAGACGATGCGCCCTGATCAGAAATACGTCAGGTCGAAAATAAAGCCTTGCTGAGACCAGCTCAGGGAGACACTTCAACGCAGCATTGGGATAGTTGCCTTCAATTCAGCCAGTACTCTCTTGGCATTCTCAATAGATGCCCTAGGACTCTTGTGAATCTGATGTGTCGGATCGCGCAGGTTTTTGGGAGCTTCTTCTTTGGAGAGACTCTCGTAGAGTTCTGCCCATGCTTGAGGAATCTTGTTTTCAAACTCCGCGTCCGACATCGCCGTAAGAGCTAGAGTCCAGCATCGAGCAACACTGCTTAGCGAATATCCTCCGCCTCCAAAGAGAAGTAGTCTTCCGCTGCAGATTTCATGGGCCAGATCGTGAGTAAGATGAACCATCTCTTCATAACAATTCGTTGACAGACAGAGATTTGCCAGTTCGTCGTCATAATGGGAATCGGCACCGCACTGCATAAGGATGATCTCAGGTCGATAAGACCTGACGATTCTTGGGACTATCTCACGGAACGCTGCTAGATATGCTTCGTCAGCTGTGAGTGGGAGCAGTGGCACGTTGACTTTGAGACCCCTAGCTTCCCCTTCTCCCACCTCATGAGTGAATCCGGTTCCCGGGAAAAGATATCTTCCATCCTGGTGGAAGTCTATGTTTGCGACAGAGGGATCGGAGTAGAATCCGTACATGACCCCGTCTCCATGGTGAGCGTCCACATCGAGATAGAGAATTCTCTTCGTATGGTAATTTCGCTTGAGGTGACTGATCACAACGGCTGGGTCGTTGAAGATACAAAACCCGGAAGCCCTATCATGATGGGCATGATGCAGACCTCCAGCTGGGTTGAAGGCATGATTCGCCTTTCCTTGCATCACGAGATCTGAGGCTTGGATTGAGCCGCCGACATACAGCTTGGAAGATTCGAAGCAACCTTTGAATGCAGGAGTGTCACCTTGATCAAGCAATCCCCGGCCAGTCATGCTCGACCGTTCCACAAGATTCACATATTCTCTTGTGTGGAAGAGCTGAATCTGCTCAACATCAGCTTTTGAGGGTTCAACCAGAGACACTTTGGAAGACTTCAGCACACCGATTGATTTCGACAGCTCAACGGCCAATTTCAGTCGGATGGGCTTCAACGGATGATGAGGACCGAAATCATATGAGCGGAGGGCGTCGTCGTAGACAAGTACAGTCTTTCCACTCAAAGGCGAAGCGACTCCTTGCAACATCTTATCTAGCAGATCATATTGTATGAATTGACCGGCTGGATCCAATTCGTGGACTCGTTGAACGAAGACGCTGCAAAAGCGATTTCGAACATACTCTCCCTGCCTTTCATAGCGTCAGCGGTAGTTATCATGTTCTCATTCTTTAGTCCTGAGGCATTTGGACCTGTTTTGACACCGGTCGAAAGGAGCCTTCTTGGAATAGCGTTGATCGCTGTGGCTCCAATAGCACTAGTTCTATATCTCCTTGCAAGGGACCGCATAGACGTACACAGATCCGATGAAAAGAGACCGCCAGTATTCTTTCTTCCTCCTGTTGTTGCATATGGTTTCGCTGCGATAGTTTTCGGCATGTCTGGGTGCACAACTCTCTATCTTCTCTCAACTGCCTATCTATCGATCACCTTCGTGGTTCTCATTGTGACCTTGTTCTGGAGGATAAGCATCCACATGGCTGGACTCATGGCACCCATAACGGCCTTGATTCTTGTTTTTGGGATGCAGTATTCTCCGCTATATCTTCTTGCGGTTCCTCTCGCCTGGGCACGCACTGAACTGAGAGCACATACCTTGCCGCAAGTAGTCCTGGGAGCGGTTGTTGGAGTAGTCACTACAACGATTGTGTATGCCAAGCTGATCTGAGAATCCTCTCATTGTGAATTCCCATCGGAATAGGCTTCGGCATTGACTTGACTACCGGACCATCGAATTGCTGCAACCACTTCTGATACTTGCTGCAAAATGTGTGGGCGCACGCAAATCTTTAGAATGACGCTTATCGATCAGTCGTACGTGTCGTGATGACAGGTTGAGTGTCTCAAGAAGTCCAGAGATCTTGAAAGCTGCAATACGAATAGAGAAGGAGGGTTACGAGTTCTACACAGAGAATGCACAGAAGGTCACAGATCCAACTGGAAAGGCCATGTTCACGCAACTCGCGAAAGATGAGCTTGACCATCAGAGACTACTTGAAATGGAATATGATTCTTAGCAGGAACCGGCAAATGGAGAAAGGTGGAAAAGCTCCCGGATCGGGTCTTTCCAAGCTCGCTGATCTTCCCTTCGATACAAGAAAAGAAAAAGAGCCACGATAAACCAGCTGAACTGAAAGCATTGGAAATTGGCATCGAGTTAGAAAGAAGATCCAAAGAGTTCTACTCTAACGAGTCGGAAAGAACGAGCGAAGTGGATGAAAAGGTGATGTTCAATCATTTCGCCGAGATAGAAAGAGGCCACCTGGCAATTCTTGAAGCCGAGAGGGACCATCTGAGAAATACAGGCTATTGGTTTGACTTCCGAGAGATCAACCTAGAATAGATCCCCTTACGAACGCGTTGATTTCTCTACAACTCGGTTCCTGATAGATCCCAGACCGGTGATTTGTGCCTCTATCACATCCCCGACGTTCAAGTATCTCGGAGGAGACATTCCTAGCGCGACCCCCGCAGGCGTGCCTGTCGCGATTACGTCTCCAGGCTCCAGTGTCATGTCCTGAGACAGCGTCTCGAGGATGTCAGGGATCTTGAAGATGAGGTTTCGAGTGTTGGATTTCTGCCTGGTCTCGCCGTTCACTTTCAGCGCCATGTCCAAATTGTGAGGATCATCGATTTCGTCTCTCGTTGTTAGCCAGGGCCCTAACGGTGCAAAAGTGTCGAGACTCTTGCTTCTGAACCATTGTTGATGCTTTCGTTGGAGATCTCTTGCGCTGACATCGTTGAGAATCGAGTATCCCGCTACGTAGCGGAAGACATCTCTTCTTGGAATGTCTTTTCCTCTTCTGCCGAGAACTACAGCCAGCTCAACCTCATAATCCAGCTCCGCGGTGGCTGAAGGATACGCTATGTCGTCGAAAGGCCCGATCACAGCTGTAGGCGACTTCGTGAAAAAAACAGGAACAGAGGGCAGTGGTTCGCCTCTTCGTCCAGCAGTTTCAAGCCAGTGGTCGTGATAGTTCAAACCTAGACACACGATGTTCTTTCGAGGCCGAGGAATCGGGGATCTAAGGCGCACCTCGCTTAGGGGAAGTATCGCTCCAGCTTTACGTAGAGTGATGTCAGATCCTTGTGCGACAACTTCAAGGACTTCTCGGACAAGGGCTCTTGCCTCGTCAAGAGCAGAGTCGCCGCCTTCAAGAAAAGAGACCATGTCAGACACGTGACTGAGTGCGGCGAATCCGGAACTGTGCTTCTTGGAGAGCTCACTGCTTGCCGTAACTAGGTCAACAATCAGTTCGTTCGATTGGACTCCGACACGAGTCTCATTTTTGAAATCATAGCTAACCAGTTTCATAGATCGCAACCTGAATACGTGATTGAGAAACTGATGTCTCGAAATGCTTTTAAGCGCTACGATTCAGGTTCAGCAAACTTGTGAGGGTCATCCAGATGGCGAACGTGTTCATCATATATGATAGCAAAACAGGAAACACAGAGCGCATGGCAAGCGCCATCAAAGAAGGTGCAGCGTCGGCAGGTGCCGATGTCACACTACACAAGCTCGGTGAGAGATTTCCTATGAACGAACTCTCAAGAGCGGACGTCATTCTTATGGGTTCACCAACTCACTATTCAAGTACAACTGCTGAAATGCGCCATTTCCTCGAATCGCTCGATGAGCTGAAAAAGGCAAGGAAACTCAATCTGAGAGGAAAGATAGGGGCAGGATTCGGTTCATACGGATGGAGCGGCGAAGCGCTTGAACGAATCACAGGAGCCCTCAAGATCCTTGGTCTGACAGTGAAAACCCCAGCTCTGAAGATCGTTGAATCTCCAAACGAAAGTGATCTAGCCAAGTGCCGGGAATTCGGAAAGGTCATGGCCCAAGCTGTGAGCCCCAAAACGCAGAAGTGAGCCCAGCTTCCTTCTCGCGTTGCACGTTTGAGTGAAAGTCATTTTTCCTGTTTTTCCTACGTCTCGAGAGAGGTCGCTAGTACTGAGCTTTGATGTGCGCGCTTTGCGGATGATCGCCGTCCAGACGCACTCTACCGTTCCTTTTCATACCACAACAATTATATTTGACGCCACAGACAGCACGCTGATGAGATAGAGCGAATTGTCAACAGAAGACGCAAGCAAATTTCTGGAGTCTTTGAAAGTCGAGAAATTGACGCCCGAGTCGAGGAACGTCAACATTAAGGTCAAAGTCGTAAAGAAAGGTGAAACTCGTGAAACCGTCTCGAGAAGTGATGGATCCACGCATCGAGTTTCAGACGTACTTGTCGGAGATGAGACCGGTTGCGTCTACCTCTCCTTGTGGGACGATAACATTGAGAAAGTGAGCGAGGGAGACGTGATTGAGATAAAGAACGGTTATCTGTCTCTATTTCGAGGATCCATGCGCCTCAACATCGGCAGAGAGGGTTCTTTTGAGAAATCTCAGGCAGAG
Organism: Candidatus Bathyarchaeota archaeon; assembly: GCA_022865625.1. The sequence goes on along the minus strand of JALHTB010000166.1, from coordinate 380 downwards.
ATGGGTGAGGTGAACTCCTCAAACAATCTGTCTGACAAGCAGTATGAGCAGCGGCCAAGGTATCCAAGCTTCACGCCCCGCTACGGGAGCGATAGAGGAGACCGTGGAGGAGGAAGTTACGGTAACCGAGGAAGACGCAGGTACTGAGACGGTAAGGCACACGGTCACCCCCCCAATTTACTGTAGAGCTAATTCCCTCACTGGCACGACTGGAAGTGCCACCACGTAATATGAAGCGATTGTCCAGACTGCCAATACGAATTTAGGTGCCTCCACAGACTTCGATGACATGCGTCTACGATATGAACCGGCACCAGATGTCGATCAACTGCTGTCAGGGATCATTGAGAAGCTGAATTTCTCACATATTCCAAGAAATC